>CAYNGH010000057.1:0-18318 GCA_964396845.1 uncultured bacterium
CAAGACTTATTCGCAGTTTTTTGAAACCCGCCTTTTTCATCAGCCGGGCTGTTTCACGGTCCAGGTGCCGGGCATGAAGCCCATTGGGAGTATATATGGACAGGATTTCCCCAAAATCCCCAATCAATTTTTTAAGCAGGGGTTTTGAATGATTTTCGCCATACACCAGAAATGCATCATCATAAAGAGCTATCCTGTCCACCTTATAATATCGGGTCAGATAAGAGATTTCTTCATACGACTTTTGGATAGTTTTCCGGGAGAATTCCTGCCAAAGAACCGATGATGCACAATATGTGCATCGGTAAGGGCACCCGGCGCCGGTCATCACGGCAATATATTCAAGATTTTTGTAATGGGAATAATCCGGGGCCGGGTATTGGCTGAAGCTCCCGGGAGCAGGAGGAAGAGATATGCCGGTAATCTCGTGGATGATGTAAAACAGCCTCGACAAATCTGAACCGACCAGAACATGATCAGCCCCGGAATGTTCACAGCAGAAAGACTGGGTTAAAGTAGCACCAATCCCTCCCAGGATTATTACTGCCCTGGGAAACTGCTCCCTGAGAATCTCAATTGCCCGGAACACCCCGGGATACCAGTAGGTCATAATAGAAGTTATAATTATTACACTGGGAGGGGAAATTTTATTTGTCAGGCCTAAAAAATGGTCTTCACATATGCCGTAAAATTTATAACGTCTTGGAATATCCCCGTAAAGAGGTGGGGGAGTCACCTGAATGCTGGGAAACTTTCCCGTGCCGTCGGATCTGACTTTAACCTTTTCCCTGATACCTTCCTGACCGCGATGAAGGCAATCGATAAGGTCAACCTTTATTCCGGCACTCCGGAGGATTGAGGATATAAAAAGAAGCCCCAGGGGCTTCATCCAGAGATCATAAGCCTTGAAATCGGCAATCCATGGGTTCACCAGGAGTACCCTTGCATCTTGCCGGGTCATTTCCTTTTTACTCCGTAAGGGTCCAGAACAGAGATGGTTTTCTTTTTGGGACGTTTTGACGGTTTGCCTTTCAGGGGTTTTCCCGTGGATGAGCTGACTGCAGGAATACCCTTGTTTTCAGGGGAGCCGGGTTTTGCTTTTTTACTGGTTTTTGGAGTTCCGGGAGCTTTCTTTGCCGGGGATTTGCCGGAGGATTTTTTGCCTTGCTTCACATACTTTGGAGGAGTAAATGGATCTTTAATACTTCCGCCGGGAGCCTTATCCCCCAGGACTGCCGGTTTATTGCTGTTTTTTGGGGGATTGCCTCCCCGGACGGCACAGACGGTGCAATAGCCGATGTCGGGATAAATCTTTTCACCACAGATATTACAATAACTGATCCCCTGCTGTTTGGATTTCTGATGGGGCAGGGGGCTGGCCTTGCTGTCCTGTTGTATTTTGACACCGCCGATACGCCGGATGTGGCGGTGAAATTCATCCTCGGTGAGATCAGTGCCGTTGTTGCAGGCGGTGCAAATACATACAAACCTTTTCTTGTGACAGAACAGGTTGACGGACAGCACCGATGCATGGAAGCTGATCTCTTCGTAACTGTGAATGGTCTTCTCCCGGCAGGTACTGCAATAGAGGCTTTCCTCCCCCTTTACCTGCCGGGTTGGTATATCGGAAAACAATGTAATCAATGGAAACACTCCCTGATATGAATTGCTTGCTTCCTCTTGCTTCCTACGGTAATCCCTGATGTTCCAGTATTATGCTTCGAGGAGAATCATTCCTCCACCTTCAAGGAGAAACTGCCGGGCAGGGATGACGGCCCCGGAGCATGCCGGCCAGAAATCTTCCGGTATGGGATCGGGGATTTTCCGCCACCACACCGGGAGGCCCCTGGGCTGTAATTTCTCCGCCTCCGTCGCCTCCTTCAGGGCCCAGGTCGATAATCCAGTCAGCGCACTTGATGACATCCATCTGGTGTTCAATTACCAGGACAGTATTTCCGGCATCCACCAGCCGTTGAAGGACCTTGAGAAGTCGGGCGGTGTCGTGAAAATGAAGCCCTGTGGTAGGTTCATCCAGCAGGTATATGGTTTTTCCAGTGGCCCGCTTGGAAAGCTCCGTGGAAAGCTTCACCCGCTGGGCTTCTCCTCCGGAAAGAGTTGTGGCGGGCTGTCCCAGCTCCACATATCCCAGACCCACATCAAATATAGTCTGCAGGCGGTTTTTTATTCTGGGGACATTTCCAAAAAAATCCAGAGCTTCTTCCACAGTCATTCGAAGGACATCGTATATGGATTTCCCCCTGTAATGAACCTGCAGGGTTTCCCGGTTGAACCGTTTTCCATGGCACACCTCGCAAGGCACGTAAACATCAGGGAGGAAGTGCATCTCGATCTTGATGATTCCGGCACCCTTGCAGGCTTCGCAACGTCCGCCGGTGATATTGAATGAAAAACGCCCTGATTTATAGCCCCGTTTCCGAGCTTCCCGGGTTGCAGCAAAAAGTTCCCGGACAGGTGAAAAGACTCCGGTATAAGTAGCTGGATTTGAACGGGGAGTTCTTCCTATGGGGGACTGGTTGATGATAATGGCTTTGTCCAGGTGTTGCCAGCCGTCGATTCCCCGGTGTTCCCCGGGGCGGGCAGTGGAATGATAAAAACGTTGAGCCAGAGCCCGGTAGAGGACTTCGTTTATCAAGCTTGACTTGCCTGAACCGGAAACACCGGTAACACACACCAGAAGGCCCAGAGGAATCTCCACGTCAATGTTCTTGAGGTTGTGGTGACTCACCCCGTAAAGGGTCAGATGGCGGTCATTGGGATGACGGGGGCTTTCCGGGATGGGAATCGACATGTCCCCGGAAAGGTAACGTCCCGTGTATGATTCCCGGCATTGGGAAACCTCCCGGGGAGTACCCTGGCATACGATGGTGCCTCCATGTATTCCTGCCCCAGGCCCCACATCCACAATATGATCCGAATGCCACATGGTTTCCTCGTCATGTTCCACCACAATGAGGGTATTCCCCTGATCCCGGAGCCGTTCCAATGTGGCCAGAAGCCTCTGGTTGTCCCGGGCATGAAGGCCGATGGAGGGTTCATCCATTATATACAAAACCCCCACCAGAGAAGAACCCATCTGAGTGGCCAGACGGATCCGCTGGGATTCTCCCCCCGACAGGGATCCCGATGTGCGATCCAGGGTCAGATAGTTCAGCCCCACATCTGCCATGAATTTAAGACGATTTTTTATCTCTTTAAGAATCCTCCGTCCTATGACAAGATCCCGGGAGGACAGCTCCAGACCATCGAAGAAAGCCATCGCCTCTTCAACGGTCATGGCGGTGAGCCGGGCAATATTTGTGTCATTGACAGTAACCGACAGGGGCTGGGGTTTCAGCCGGGTTCCCGAACAAGCCGGGCAGGGCAGGTCTGCCATGTATTTTTCTATCTCCCGGCGGATATACTCCGAGTCGGTCTGCATATACCGTCGCTGAAGGTTTGGGATGACTCCCTCATATACAAGACCCCGGAAAAACCGGACATCACTGCGATCCCCGGCAGTGCCGTAAAGAATCATCCGGCGTTGATCCTGAGGGAGTTCGTCAAGGGGAGTGTCCATGTCGATGCCGTGATGCCGGGCAAAATTGCGGAACCGTTTCCAGAACCAGGAATCGGATTTATTGTGGCGGAAACCACTGTTGGGCTTTCCGATGGGATCCACGGCCCCCTGATTGATGGAACGCCTTCCATCACCGATGACCAGGGAAGGATCCAGCTCCAGCCTGCGCCCAAGACCGGTACACACCGGGCAGGCTCCGTAAGGGCTGTTGAAGGAGAACATCCTTGGCTCCTGCTGGTCAAAGGAAATACCGCAGTGGGCACAGGCCATCCGGGATGAGAATAGAATCTCCTCTCCCCCCATCACCTGCACCAGGGCAGTATCTTCTCCCAGGGAAAGGGTGGTTTCCAGGGATTCCGCAAGACGACTGCGAACCCCGTCCTTAATCACAACCCGGTCAACCACCAGCTCGATGGAATGTTTCCGGTACTTGTCCAGGGATATATCCTGATCCAGCTCAACAACCTCGCCGTCAACCCGAACCCTTGTATATCCCTTGTGACGGTATTCCTCAAACAGCTTGCGGTATTCACCCTTTCTTCCCGACACCAGGGGCGCCATGATAATCAGCCTTGTCTTCTGGGGCAATTCCAGCAGGCGATCCACCATCTGGTCCACCGTCTGGCTTTCGATGGGACGATGGCACTGGTGACAGTGGGGTTTTCCCACTCTTGCAAAAAGCAGTCGCAGGTAATCGTATATCTCGGTAACAGTTCCCACGGTGGATCGGGGATTGTGAGAAACCCCCTTCTGATCAATGGATATGGACGGCGACAGGCCCTCGATATAATCAACATCGGGCTTGTTCATCTGCCCCAGGAACTGTCGGGCATAAGAGGACAGGGACTCCACATATCGGCGCTGTCCCTCGGCAAAGATAGTGTCAAAAGCCAGGGAAGACTTCCCTGACCCGGAAATGCCGGTGATTACTATGAATTTGTCCCGGGGAAGCTCAAGGTTTATATCCTTGAGGTTGTGCTCCCGGGCGCCTTTTATGATAATCCTGTCAAGGGCCATAAACTTTACTCCTGCCGGTGTATCCCGGCGTCATTTCATATTTTCCCCGATACCTCATCTTTACTTGCAGGGATATAGGTCAATTATGTATCCCATCTGATTATTCCTTCAAAAAAATTGACAGGACTTACTCATTTTCTATTTTCGGGGAACCTTTTTCGTGACCCGGTTTAAAACCGAGGAATATAAGTCGTGATGGTCATGATCCTTGGGATTCAGCTCTCGGGCCGTGGGTCACTTTAGAAGTGCCTAATATGAATCGTGATGTTCATCATCGGGCCGATTCATTCATAATCCTTACTCTAACTCTCGACTATAGGCTTCCCCCGGATCCCATCCAAAAAGCTTTAACTCAAGTAATGACAAGCATTTGCAATACTAGTCATTACTTTTTTTTGTGTATGATCTGTTAAATTTTTATAGAAGAAGACATTTGTTTCCATTTTATTTGTGGTCAGCTATTTTTTCGATGATATTTGAGTTTTCCCAGAACACACTTCTATCAGCTTTCTACTTTGAGTAACTCCTGAATTGAATTTTTATTTTGAACAGCAAAAGAGCATGCAATCTGATATTACATACTCTTTTATGAAAGATTTTATTCAGCGTTGTCGGGATTGGATCAGCCGTTGTGTTTTTGTTTGACCTGTTCCCGCATATTGTCTATGAGTCGCTTTTCATATCTTCTGTGAGCAACCTTGCCGACGGTGTAGCCTCCGGCAGCTCCCGTAACTGCTGATCCTACAGGCCCATGATACACGGCTCCCAGGAAACCGCCTGCAGCGGCAGCGCCAAGGCCCACCAGGAAACCCTTTATCATCTTGTCAACGGCCTTTCCGCCTCCGCCAGGATAATAATCGATATTGAAATTAGCTGAACCGATGGTATATCCGGCGTTGTATCCTGCCACCGCGCCGGCGATTCCCCCTACTACTGATCCGGCAATACCCGTGGCGGCAAGACCCACCGCACCAATGACGGCACCGCCCAGTTTAAAGAATTTTCTCATTTTGCCGGTTTTCTTGAGTATGTCGTGCCGGCGGATCTGAAATTCCCTTGTGATTCTCTGTTGCACCTTATCTTCGGGGATTTTGCTCAGTTCTTCTTCGATTCTGCTTTCCAGGTCTTTTTTTGGCCTTGTGAAGAAACTGCCCGAGGGCTTGACTGTATTTGAACTGACATTATTAATCATAATTATCCTCCCAGAGTTTACTTGCACTTTTAATTTAACACAACTGCATGCATTTGTTAATTAACAAAATGTTAATTAATGACATATTTTAGGATTCAATATATTTGCCTGGTCGTGGATCCGCCATACCTTCAGGGTTAATGCTGAATCAGGATAAGGTTTTAAAAATAAGGCTGACCAAATATGTTGCCAGTATGCAATATGCAACAATTATACCCCAAAAATACAGGGGATCTGATTCTTTGTTCAGGACTGTTTTTCTGTAGGTGGTTTTGCCGGACCTGATTGTCAACACAACCTTCAGGACAACAGCAACAGCGAAAACTCCAATAATGATGGCTGTGATTTCTCTTTCCGTCATGTATCTCTCCATTGTGACGAAGCCGGAGAACCCTGTGATAACCTAATGAGGCAGGGACCACTTCGCTTGATAATTAGGGTTTATTTGCCCACCCCGTATATGAAGCTGTCGTTACAGCCGAAAACGACTGTCCCATCAGAGGTAATGGCAGGAGAACTGTCGATGTAACCGCCGGCTTCAAACTGGAAAAGAAGTTTTCCATGACTGTCCAATGCCCACAGGCTGTTATCCTGACTGCCGATATATATATTGCCCCGGTTGTCGATGGTGCAGGAGGAATATATTTGTGCGCCGGTCTGGTGTTTCCAGAGCAGTTTCCCTGATGGGGAAATTTTGTATATATTTTTATCTTTTGAGGCTATGAGGATATTTCCTTCCGGGTCGATTCCCGGTGATGAGGATATATCCCCGCCGGTTTGAAATTTCCATTGTTTCCGGCCCGTGGTGTCCAGACAGTATAGGTGTCCATCTTCCGAGGAAACATATACCCGTGAATCTGAAACGGCGGGGGTAGAAAATATATACTTTCCGGTTTGAAATTTCCATCGGAGAAGGCCGTCGGGATCCAGGCTGTAGAGATGAAAGTCATCGGCGCCAAAGTAAATGTTTCCGGAGGAATCCAGGGCAGGGGAGGATTTGATCCACTGGCCCACAGGGTATTTCCACAACAGAGAACCGTCTTTGTGGAGGCAGTAGAAATTTCCGTCGTTACTGCCAAAATAAACCCGTCCCTGGCGATCTTCATCCACCACCGGGGAGGATTCCACAAAATCTCCCGTCTGGAATCTCCACCTGAGTTCACCCTTAGAAGAGAGGGCATGGAGGTAACCGTCATTACTGCCAAAGTAGATGCTCCCATCTGTGGCAACCCAGCAGGAGGAGTAAATCCCTCCACCGGTGTTGTATTTCCAAAGGAGCTTCCCTGAAGGGTCCAGGCAGTAAAGGTTGCTGTCCACCGACGGGCAAAGGATATTGCCATCGGGGGTGATTGCCGGCGATGAAAAAACTCGGCCACCGGTCTTGAACTTCCACACCGTTTCAGCCCTGTCAGGCCCTATGTGATGGGACAGGGAATCTCTCCGGGGATTCCCCTTGAACCCCCGGTGAACATACTTGTCCGGGTTCTTGTGAGAAGTGCCGGCAGGGTCAGGGAGAATGCCAGGGGTTTTTCTGATGCATCCCCATCCCGAAAGTAAAAAGCAGAATAACAGGGAGATTAATACAGGAGTCCGCCGGGATTTATTCATCCTTGCACCAGTATGAAAGAAGAATCAGGTTGTGAACAGCTCCCTGGTGAACGGCCAGGGCTATGGCTCTGAGGATGCGGTAATTGCGCCCGTCAAGCTGTCCCATACTTCCAAACCCCTCACACTGATTCAAAAATTCTATTATGCATTTACGAAGCATCACCATATGATGGGCCACCCGCTCAGTGTCCAGGCTGTCAATATGACGAAGCTGGGGGAATCTTATCAGCCCGGCACAGAAGATTTCCATAAAGGCCCGGTCATCATCGGTCAATTCCTGGGATATGGGAGCAAGATAGATACTCTCCCGCCGGGGCAGAACAAGGCTGAACTCGGTGCGCAGGTGGTGGAAGGTGGCCAGAAATCCGTCGAAACCTTTTTCCAGCTTGCGAAGCTGTGTTGACAGTGACATTCTGAGGCATCTGAGAATATCGTCCTTCTCTGACGGGTCCTGGGTCGTTGCCGGAATAACCCTGGCAAGGCTTCCTAACAGGTAAAGCAGGTCCCGGGCCGGCACCAGGATAGTTTCCAGATAGTAATTGAAATTCTTGAATAAAACTCTGCCGTCCTGGGCCAGCAGAAGAGATTTACTGCGATCTGCCCGGAAGTAGTCCCCCCGGGCAGGCTCAGGATATGTCCAGTATTCCCTGAGATTTTTAAAAAAGACTACAAAGTTTTCCCGGATTTTCTGATTCTCATCCAGATGGGCCTTCTGTTGATCCTGAGGAACAAAATCCATCTGACACCAGAAACTCCTGTTAAAGCTCTTGCCAAGATCGGTTTTGTAGATATGGTGGTAATAATCTTCGCCGGTGAGGATCTTGAGAGAAAGGGCAGCACTCTGGCGGACATCAAAAGAAGGATCTTCCAGAGCCTTTTTGAGAAATGGCACCACCGACGGATCCTCGATACTGCCGATTATTCTGACCACCTTTTGCCTCAGGGAGTCACTGTGGTGGCCGTATGCCTCCATCAGAGAATTCAGGGCCTCCCTGCCCAGGGCCGATGCAGTTTCCACTCCAAGGCGGTAAGATTCCTCGTCATCATTAATCAATATGTCAACAAACTGGTTTTTCAATTTTTTTCACCTGCCTCAAGACTCAACGATCATCTTCTTCTTCCCCGGTGGGAATATCTTCTTCGTCTGAAGAATCTGATGAAGGCTTGTCATTTTCTTGTGGGGTTTCATCTCCGGTTTCATCCTCATCGGTGGCAGGGCCGAATATATTTCCCTTCCACATGGCGATGGCATAAATGAGAACCAGGGCAAATATGCTGAAGTATTGTATGAAGGTTACCCGGCGGTTGGCGCTGGAGGCCTGTTCCTTGATGTCGGAGATAGGCAGGTTGGTGACCCGGTATGGGAAAATAAAAACTTCACCTGTAGCTTCTGCCTGAAGGGTTCCGAATACCGAGTATTCTTCTCCTTCTTTTATAATATCCCAGTATATGTTGGGATCCTGAACTGAATCGATCCGGTGCTGAGAATCTATTACCTGCTCGGGCTGTCCTTTTACGGCAATTCTGGCATCTCCCGCGGCAATGGCAAAATCGCTTGTCTTGAAATCTTCGTATGATGTATGCCCGAAACGTCCCTGGGTTGGATCAAAACGTTTCCGAATCCAGCCGATTATTTTATCCTGATTCTGGATGGTGAAAAGTTCATCTTCCCGGAGGATCCTGGCAGTCCCTCTCACCACAACCCGGCGCCCCTCAAGCGATTCCAGGGATTCCATGTCCTGGGGCGTGATTTCGTCGTACATTGTAAAGTCTGCTCCCATGGGGTGCTGACTGAAAAGAACCACCAGAAATACCATGGCCGACACCAGGGCCACAGTTAAAATCAGAAACAGCTTTTCGTTTTTAACTTCCATATTCTACCCCCATCAATATTTATAAGGTTCGTCGGGGCACCTGTTTTTGATATTCCCTGCAACCCTGCTCAACTCCTCTGCATGACAGCAGATGCAGGCTCAGGAGGGAAATGCATTTTTTTTGTTGAAACAGTATGACATTGCAACAGGGAGAGGATTTAACATGGCTCATAACCCGCCACAATTGGAAGATTATTTCAAGAGCACTCTCAGATCAGTCCTGCATCATTATTTTTCCCCATCAGATCTTCAGAGTATTCTGAAAATGATTCCCTCCAGCCGGGAGCAAATTTACAATGCCCTGCCCTTTGACTCCTGCCCCGATTCAAAACAGGATCCCCTTGCCGGGAATCTTGATAATTCCATCACTCTTATTGCCTTATATAAAATCCTGACTCGATATGGCTTTGAAGCTGACAACACAGGCCGGCTTCTATACCGGTGTTGCAAAGAATTTTTTGAACTCCCCCCGGTCATGTCCCACTATCGGGAAAAGGGAAAAAGAAAGTTTCACCAGGAATATTTGGAAAAATTAAAACAGAGAGCTGGAGCATCAAAGCTTGGCGGGTGTTATGGCTTTGTTTTTGATTTTGTTCTTCCAGGCGATAGCGATACATGGGAATACGGAATCGACTATACCCGATGCGGTATTCTGGAGGCTGCCCGCACTGCAGGTGCTCTGGAAGTGATGCCGTACTTATGCCTGGCAGATTATCCCATTTACCGGGCTTTTGGCATTGGACTCCGACGAAGTGGCAACCTTGGGGCAAACAACCCCTGCTGTGATTTTCGATTTTATCAGGATGGCAAGGTCATGTTGGAAACTCCAGAACCGCCCCTTGAGTGAAAATCCGACCTACTGAACCTTGAAAGATTGAATAAACCTGTCAGCGTCCTCGGGCCAGTCCTTGTTGGGCTTCACCACAACTGCAATAGAATAAAGCCTGTTTTCAATCATATAAGTTCGGGCTTTCATTTTCATCATGCTAGACAGGATCTCATATTCAAGGCCGGGGTTGTCACCATATTTAATATCCTTGCGATTGTGAACCTTATTCACCGCCCAGTTCCGTTTCAGGCTGTTCTGATGATCCTCCAGAAATTTCATCTGGCCAGATTCTTTCACCTTATTTTTGTCAAACTCTATCATGGTGACAAGATAGCCGGAATCATCCTTGTCCACTGTATATAAATGAGCAAAGCCCTTCTTCTCATAATCCGGGGGTTCCGGCCAGTCTGCAGTGAACTTCGGAGTCTTGTCGGCACAACTCCCCAGAAAAATCATCGAAAGGATCATCATTGTAAAAGCAATAGCTTTATTCATTTTCACACCTCATACTTTTTCTCGGTTTTCCGGCTCATCCATTGACACATCCCGGTTCTTCATTCTGCGGTTCCAGATTTTCAATGCCAGCTCCCGCATATCAATCACCATATCCTTCTCATCGACAATCTCTGAGCCAAGAAGGCTTTCCAGGGCATCTTCCAGAGTGACAATCCCCTCGGTGCCTCCGTATTCATCACAGACCACAAACATCTGGGTCTGGTGCTTGATGAACTTCTCCAGAAGCCGGGCAACAGAGATGGACTCAGGAACATGCCCCACAGGGCGAATCAGTTTTTTCATTTTTGTTTTCAGGTGGTTTTTTACTGCTTCCTCCTGAATATCATGCCTTAGAACTATACCCTTTATATCGTCGGGATCTCCCAAATAAACGGGAATCCGGGAGAAGGGAATGATTCTGTGTTTTTCTATCACCTCGCCCACGGTCATACTTGTGGGAAAGGCCAGCATTACTGTCCGGGGAGTCAATATCTCTGTCACTTTCACCCGTTCCAGCAGAAGAATGTTTTTGATAATTTTTTCCTCCCAGTCGGAAAGAGCACCCATGTTTTCGCCCACCTCGGCCATCATGAATATTTCATCCCGCATAATCCCTGGGTTTGCAGTGCCGGATCGGGCCATCTTCCGGGTGACGAAACGGGAAAGGGCCACCAGAGGATAAAGAACAACAGTTATGACTCTTAAAACATACGCTGTCACCGGGGCGGTTTTTCTCCAATAGACAGCCCCGATGGTCTTGGGAATGATTTCTGAGAACAGAAGAATCGAAAAGGTAAAAAGAAAAACAAACAATGCAACCCATCCGCCGGGGAATACTTTCTCTGCCTGAAGCCCGGCACCGGTGGCCCCGATGGTGTTGGCAATGGTATTGAGGGCCAGTATCGCTGCCAGGGGACTGTCGATGTTTTTCTTGTACTCCTGAAGGATCACCCCGGCCCGACGGCCTTTATTTGTCAGGGTCTTGATGTAGGATGGAGTAACTGAAAGGAGTGTCGCCTCCATGACCGAACAGGTAAAGGAAACCGCCATTGCCAGAAAAACAAAAAAAATCAGCAGACCCAATTATTTCTCCATTCACCGGTATTATACCCGGAATGCCGTGGGTTATTTCATATTATAGTGTCAGGAATCATTTTAATCAAGTCCACCTTGTTTTATCAGATAGACTTTATTCCTGAGTGTATCGTATCCCAGGGAAAAATACGCCATCATCAGAAGAATAGTGGCACCGCCCATGACAGCCTTGAACAAGGTGGGAATTGCAAGCCTCGAGTAGGAAGCTTCCATTATGCCTGCCAGAAGAAACAATGGTGCCGTGCCCACGGCAAGCCTTACAGCGTCCTTTCCCCAACGGTTCAGAGCGCCGGCCCGGGTTTCATCACCGGGAGATATTACAGCCCGTCCCACAAGAAAGCCTGCTCCCCCGCATATGAATATGGCAAAAAGTTCAAGAAAGCAGTGGGACAGGATGAAATTTGCAAAGGGATCCAGGGAATTACCCTGCACAACCAGGGCCAGGACAGCCCCCAGGATCAAGCCGTTGTAGGAAATCATATAAAATGTCCCCAGCCCCAGGAAGATCCCTGTAACAAAGGAATACAGCCCCACCCTGAAGTTGTGAACAAGATACCAGCCGGACATGGCAGGAAAGGCTGACAGGTCATCATCACCTGAATGACCGCCGGCGTTATCCCAGATGTCAAGAAACTGCCGGGGCACAACCCACCGGGAGAAGCGGGAATCAGCCATCCCCCAGAAAAACCCCAATGCGGATGGGACAAAAAACAAAATCATAGCAACTGCCACATAGGGAAAATATTTCCTGACCAGAGCCGGGTAATCCCTGGCAAAAAAATCCCACAGCCTTCCCCGGGATTCCTTCCGGGAAAGATATATCACCCCGTATGCCTGACGTACAACCTGGTTCAGGTAACGGATCAGGTCCGGGGCATATTTTTTTGACCTGGCATATGAGAGATCACTGCTGACCCTGCGGTACAAACTTCCCAGAAGACGGATTTCCCCGGCGGTAAATCTCTTAAGACCACCCCGGCCCGCCCGACGGGAAAGAGATGCCAGGGCTTCCCAGCCTTCTTTTTTTCTGGAAACAAATTCATCCTGATTCATATTCTGATTTATTTGTCCATTCCCCGGCTTACCCCTTCCAGGTGCCTTATAAAGGGGAGGTGTTGGAACCTGCCTTATAGAAACTTTCTGCTATAATCTTACTGGGGCCCGAATATGAAAATAATCACCATAACAACACCGGAAAACATCAGTCTTGACTATGAACTGGCGGGAATCGGCTCCCGGATGGTGGGGGCTGTGGTTGATCACCTGCTCCAACTGGGCATCGTTGCGGTCATATCCCTGTCGGGGATTCTGTCGATGCCGGTAATGAGGGATCAGCCCCTGGCTCAGTTTCTAAAATCAACTCATTTGGCTATGATATTGGTTATTACTTTCCTGATCATGTTCGGCTACTTTGTTTTTTTTGAAGCCATCTGGTCGGGACAGACCCCCGGCAAGAAGCTGGCGCAGATTCAAGTGATCCGGGCCAGCGGACAGCCGGCGGGATTTACCGAGGCCCTTGTACGCAATATATTTCGACTGGTGGATTTTCTGCCGGTGTATTACCTGACAGGAATACTGGTGATTTTCTTCAGCCCGGCAAATCGCAGGCTGGGGGATGTGGTGGCGGGAACTCTGGTGGTAAGGCTCAAGGATAATCTCAAGCCCGCAGTCCTGCCTGATTTGCAGGTGGAAACCGATATCCCCATCGACCTGTCAACGGTTACCGGTGAAAGCTATGCTCTGGTGAGAAATTTTCTCCTGCGCCGGGAGAATCTGAACCTGGCTCACAGGGCACGGCTGGGGAAAAAAATCACCCGCCTAATGGCGGAACCCATGGGATTGAACCCGGAGAAACTGGATCCCGAGGAATTTCTCGAAGCGGTGGCAGTGGAATACCGCAGGAACAACATATACCTTTGAGGGGCAATAATGGACAGAATGGACATAAATCAGCTTCGGGGGGAAGTTGACCAGATAAATGATCAACTGCTCTCATTGCTGTCCCGGCGGGGAGAAATCATCCGGGAAATCGGATACTACAAGCAGGAAAAAGGGCTGGATTATTTTGACCCGGCCCGGGAAGCCCAGATCCTGTCCAATGTGACAAAAAAAAACCAGGGGCCATTCTCGGATCAGGTGATTCAAAGAATATTCCGGGAAATATTCCGATCCTCCATATCCCTGATGACCAGAGAAGAAGGAGTGGAACTGCTGGTGAGCCGTCGTGACCCGGAGCATTCCACCATAATATCAGTGGATGGGGCTGACATCGGCGGGTATTCCCCCTGTCTGATTGCAGGCCCTTGTTCCGTGGAATCCAGAGATCAGATAGAAAGGACAGCCTCAGAACTCCAACGCCGAGGCATCCCCTTTATCCGGGGAGGACTCTTCAAGCCCAGAACATCGCCATATTCCTTTCAGGGACTGGGACAGCAGGGGATCGAAATCTTCCGGGAAGTGGCAGAAGCCCATAATCTCAGGATTGTCACCGAGGTCACAGATCCACGACAAATTGAGCTTCTTCTGCCGGCAGTCCATATTCTGCAGGTAGGAGCAAGAAATATGTATAATTACGAACTCCTCAAGGAACTGGGCCGAATTGGAAAGCCGGTTCTTCTGAAGCGGGGATTCATGGCCACCATCGAAGAATTCCTCCACAGCGCAGAATATGTATTCAGCCGGGGCAACAGTCGGATAATCCTCTGTGAGCGGGGGATCCGCACCTTTGACCACCAGACCCGCAACACCCTGGATATCAGCGCTATTCCCATTCTGAAAAAATCTTCCCACCTCCCGGTGATAGCCGACCTGAGCCATGCCCTGGGACGAACCGACATAATGGCCCCCATGGCCCGTTCAGTTCTGGCAGCGGGGGCCGACGGTCTGATGATAGAAATCCACCCGGACCCCGAATTGGCCCTGTCCGACAACTGCCAGCAGCTGGACTTCCATCAGCTGGACGACCTCCTGAGAGCCATCGGATGGAATGAAAACCCCGGAAAACCCCGTAATACCACTCCATGACAAACCTTCAACTGCGAAATTTTCCTGCTTTAAGTGACTGGCCCTCTCCTGATGGGGGATGAGGCTGTTATCCCGGAGCATCAAGTGTCAGAAGTAACTGCGAACAATCGCCAGGGAGGTTTTATGTCGGACCATCAAATTTCTCTGCTGATCCTCGGGTTGAGCATGGTGTTTTTTCTGGTGTTTTTCAAGTATATCTTCCCCTGCCTGGTATATGGCAGCCTCTCAGAACCTCCGCTCCACAGGAAATCCCGGGAAAAGGGGCCTCTTCAGGTTCAAGTCATGGTCACCGGCAGAACCGGGGGAGTAAACTGGGGCGGACGTATTCTGCAACTGCGGGTTTACAGTGAGGCCATATGGCTGAAGCCTCCCTGGATGAGGCCCTTTGTGATCTTCTGGGATGAGATTGACAAGATATGGGAAGAAAGGGGAGAAGTTTCCCTGGGGCCTATTGTAGCCTTCAGATGCATCAGGATCGATCACCGTTCTCCTGAGGCTGTTTCCCCTCTGAGGATTTATCCCACTCCCCAGGACACTAAACTCGACGAGGCTCTCAAAAAACTTTGGGAAAGATGCAATGAAGCCATCCCCGGCAACGGGGAATTCTGATTCTCTCTCACCGGACAGAACTTGCTTTTATCTTTTTGATTTATTTTGTCATTCTACTTGAAAAATTTAACCTTATATGGTATAATATAATTAGTATAAAGAAAAGTTTAATACTTCCAAGGTTTAATTTTTGATGAAAAGGTATGGCAAAGAGGTTTATACTGCTGGATTTCCGGCAGGGAAAGGTGATAATTTATGGCTTCAGAAAAGATTCGGCCGGTGGCGTCCGCGGTGTCGGATAACGACAGTCCCCTGGAAAAGGGGAAAAAAATCATGAAGGATAATGCCGGAAACCAGGGGTTTTCAGCAGGGCAGAAGGTATTCCATCCTTTTTATGGCGTGGGTACTGTAATAAAAGGTGATGTGGAGAAGAAAATCCTGGGAAAAAAGACTCATTTCTCGGTGTTCAGATTTCAGTCAAAACGGTTGCGCCTGATGATCAAGACCGGCAACGATACAATGATCAGCCAGTTATTTTCAAAAGACGAGCTTTCCCGGGCAATGGAAGTGTTGCGTAACGGCAGGAAGAAAAAAACTGTATTTCCCAAGAGGCACAGTCATCGATACAATGCAATTGTGGGCAAGCTCAAATCCGGCAGTCTTATCGATCTTGCAGAAGTAATCCATGCGTTGTCGGAAATGCGTCAGACAAAAAAACTGTCAGTAAAAGAACAGGGGCTGTTCAACTCTGCCAGGCAGGTTTTCTGCGAAACCCTCAGTAACGTCCGCGACATACCCGAGGACGAAGCCCAGGAGATTTTATCGGAGATAATATGATTGTCATTCGGTTTTCCCATAAGACAATAAAAAAATCGAACCTCTGCCGGGAGGAGTATCAATGAGCATAAAGAGCAGGCTTCGTTTTGTGATGGCAGAAAAAAAGATTGACTCCATCAGTCAGTTGCAGAGATTGACCGGCCTCAGCAGAAATGCCCTCAACAAGCTGTTTCACGAGGAATGCCTCGAAGGCATGACCCTGGGGACCCTCCACAGGATCTGCCAGACCCTGGAAGGAGTCCATCTTGAAGACCTGGTAGTGTTTCAACTGCCGGACCCGATGTTGACCCGTTCCACCAAGGGGCCAAAAAACGGCAGTAACGGCAAATCCCCCCAAAATAATGGAAATGCATCATAAGCTTACAAAAAACTCTCCCCGGCAGTCGGTTTTACATCCAACTGCCACATGAGAAAAGACAACTGGTCCGTGAGATCCTGAATCATATTTCCTGCAGTCTTGCCTCCAACATGACCCTGGGTAGTATCATGGATAAGCATGATGGGCAATTGTGACCCAGACTGGCTCTGAAGAAGAGCAGTCATCTTCCGGGCATGGAGGGGATCAACCCTGGTGTCGCCGTCGCCGGTGATAATGAGAACTGCCGGGTATTTCTCACCGGGCCGGGTGTTATGATATGGAGAATATTTTCTTATATATTCAAAATCCCCGGCATCATCGGGGTTCCCATACTCCGGAACCCAGTACATTCCCACCAGAAATTTATGATACCTGAGCATGTCCAGCAGGGGATAACCACAGATTACACAGCGAAAAAGCTCCGGATTCTGAGTAATGGCAGCCCCCACCAGAAGTCCCCCGTTACTGCGTCCCGAGATGGCCAGTTTTTCCGGGCTTGTGTAACCCTTTTTGATCAGATACCTGGCCGCCTCTGTAAAATCGTTAAATACCTTTTGTTTGTTTTCTCTCATCCCGGCTTCATGCCATTCCAATCCGAATTCTCCGCCTCCCCGCAGGGCAGGCAGAGCCACAACTCCTCCCATGTTTGCCCACAAAACCGCCATGGGCATATACTCCGGAGTGCGACACAGGCCGAATCCGCCATATCCCGTCAAGAGTGTCGGTGAAGCCACCCCGGGTTTGTATTCTCTGCCATGAAGAATATACATGGGTATCTGGGTGCCATCGGATGATGCGAACCAATCCTGCCTGAGAACATAGTCCTGGGGATTTATGGAAATATTCGGGGAAGACCAGAGCCTGCTTCTGTCTTCTGCAGGGTCATATTCAAAGATGGTATCCGGGGTCACATAGGAACTGAAGTGATAATAAACCTCCGGATCATGCCACTGCCCCGAAGGACGGCTGATGGTGCCGGGATGGGGCATGGTCACCTGGCCGACCCTGATGCCGTGGGCATCAAAGACCAGCAGGCGATATCTGACATTCTCCAGGTACCTGACAAAAACATGTCCTGCCGCAACAGTAATATCAACAATGACTCCATCTCCCATGGGGATGATTTCCTGCCAGTTTTTCATATCGGGGTTGTCGATGGGGGTTCTCATCACCCGTCCCCTGGGAGCATCCATATCGGTATGAATGAAGAGCCATTCTCCACCATCCGCCGCTATGAAACGGGATTCCGGGCCACTGACAACAGTTCTCAGAGGTGATTTCTGACGGGTATCCAGCAAGAAAATTTCCGACTTTTTACCTCCGGCTCCATGCATGACGGTGATTATAAGTTTATCTCCACATCCTGTCAGCTGGGAAATCACAATTTTTTCTTCTGCAGGGCCAGCATTGAATATTTCCAGATCCTGCCAGGAGGATTCATGGAGATTATGATAGCAGACTCTTCCCTGGCTGTTATGATTGCAGGCATAGTAAACGCCCCGGTTATCCGGAGTCAGCGAGATGCCATAATAACGGTCATGAGGCAGGCGGTGGGGGAGAAGCTCTCCGGTATCAACCTTCAGGAAGCATATCTCCATCTGGTCCCGGCCTCCTGTCCGGCGGTAATATGCCAGCAGTGAGCCATCCTTAGACACATCGACGATACCTGTCCGGGTATCCCCTGCAGGAGGCTCCACCAGGGTCTTTTCGGTTCCATCGGCAAACCTGCAACGGATTACATATTGCTCCTGATCCTTGCCCCGAAAAAGATAGAAAAGCCTTGATCCCCCGGCAATGGGCAGTCCCCATTGATCTGTGCGGATCAGGGATGAGAGCTGGGATTCAATCTCCCTCCGGTGGGGG
>CAYNGH010000058.1:0-7973 GCA_964396845.1 uncultured bacterium
CGGCCAGGGGAATATGACTGGAAGGATAATCCCCTTTACTATCGAATTTCAGGGTATTAATCCATGGAATCGGAGGCTGATAATGAAAAGAACTATTACCTTGATGCTGTTGATGATATTTATGCTCCTGTCTGCCACCATGGCCCATGCCATAGTCACCAAGGTTGCCAAAACCGTCCCTGACTATTCGGGTATGGGGCTGATGTGGGTCAGGGACAACAGGGGCTTCAAGGTGGTCACCATTATGAAGGATTCCCCCCTGGCAGATGTTCTCCAGGTGGGGGATGTGCTTACCACGATTAACGGCGTTGGAATAACCAGCGCCACCGGTCGCCAGGTGCTGGATATAATGGCAGACAACCCTGGCACCGATGTCCGGCTGGAATATCTCCGGGGCAGTCAGAGGCTTGTGGCAGAGTTCAAAAGCAGGGAGAACGAAATTACTCTCTCCAATATAAAGGTCACATCGATTCCCCTGGGCAAGATAACCATATTCCTGACGGAGCAGTTCTTCTACAGCAACCTGAACACATCCGACGAGGTTCGTTCCGGTGACATCTTCCTGATATTTGACGGGGACAAGCTGATAGGAATGGCCAGGGTACGGGAAGCATCATATCACCACACCGAGTTGATAATGATAAGATTTTTCAACGATGTGGTCACCAGACACAAGGATCGCTACCGTCTGGTTTATTACAAGCATGCTCCCATTGCCTACACGCCAGGCAACTGACATATCAGGGCATATGCCAAATTTTTTCGCTCTCATCCATAAGCCTCCGGGGTGTTCATCGAAAACAGCCTTGGCCCCCGGAGAAATGTATTGCGAAACAGGAATGTATTGTATGACCGGGGCCATCGGCTACCCGGCCCGAAGGGGCAACCCTTCCGGCCCCCGGTTCAAGGGCCGGAAATTTTATTTTGACTGTTGAGAAAAGGCGGGATAAACATGTGGGGTTTGTGGTTTCCTACCGAAAAAACCATGCTGGATGCGGTAAAGAACAGCGAAACTGAAAAGGTCAAGGAGCTTATCAAGAAAAACAGCCGGTTTGTCAATGCCAGGGACAATATCGGACAGACTCCCCTGCATTATGTCGCCTGCAGTGGCAAAACCGACATCGCTCAAATGCTCATTGACAACGGCGCCGACATCAACAGTATGGACAAAGCCGGATGGACTCCTCTTCATCTTTCGGCTCATCTCGGGCATTATGTGGTGGCCCAGCTTTTTATCGACAAGGGCGCCAATGTGAATGTGAGCAACAAGAAGGGACACACCCCGCTTCACCGGGCAGTTCTGGAGGGCCACAAGCGACTTGTAAAACTGCTGATGGACAACAGCGCGGACATTTATGCCCGGGACAACAACAATCAGTCCCCTCTGAGCCTTGCAAAACAGAAGGGTTACAAAAACCTTGTTGATCTTCTGGGTTCAGAAGATGTTCCGGATCTGGGAGGAGCATCCGACAAGGAATCAGCCGGGAAGACTGTTTCCGACACCCAGGAAGTGGCAGAGATATCCCTGGCTGCGGATGTAGAAATTATCTATGCCTCCGCCGCAGGGAAGGAGTCCAGAGTCAGGGCGCTTCTCAACAAAAAACCACGGCTCATCGATTCCAAGGGCCGTTATGGCAACACCCCTCTCCACGAAGCCGCAGTCAAAGGCCATATTGATCTGGTGAAGCTGTTAATATCCAGAGGTGCCAATGTCAATGCCGCGGACAGCGATGGCAAATCGCCTCTGCACTGGGCCATGGAACAGAACCACCAGGAGGTCATAACCCTTCTCAAGGAAGCCGGTGCAGTGGATAACCTGCCCCGGGTTGATGAAGAAATGATCCAGGAGGCGATTCTTGACGACACTCCCATAGCACTGGACGGCCAGATGATTCAGGCCGCTGAAAGAGGAGAGATAGAGCAGGTCAGAAAGCTGATCAAATCCAATCCGGAAGTGATAAAGGCAGAAGACCGCTTCGGCAACAGTCCTTTACACAAGGCAGTGGAATCAGGTCATCTGGAGATTGTCAGGGCACTGGTGGAAGCGAAGGCTGATGTGGATGTCAAGGGACAGGATCAGCAATCCCCCCTGTTGATGGCGGCCCGCAACAACAACCTGGACATTGCCAGGATTCTTGTTGAAGCCGGTGCGGATGTCAACACCAGTGATTCAAAGAACAACACTCCGCTGTTCTTTGCAGAGCTGAAGGGAAACCGGGAGCTTATTGAACTTCTGAAGACAAAGGGTGCCAAAGTTGAGGAGGATGTGTCAGGGCTTGTCATCACCGGGGAGCAGGAAAAAGCCGAAGGTTCTGATTTGCTTCTTCTGGGAACTGCAGAAGATCAGCAGGCTCAGGAAGAAGACCAGCAGGAAGAAGAAGATCAGGACAAATCTCCCGGGGATTCAAAGGCCAGAAGAAAAGAGATCATCTATGCATCGGTTTCTGGCAAGACAGGGACTGTAAAAAAACTGCTAAAAGCAGACCCGGATCTGGTCAATGCCCGCAGCAGAAATGGAGAAACCCCACTTCACAAGGCTGCGGAAAGGGACAATCTGGAAATTGCCCGGCTATTGATTGAGCACGATGCAGAAATCGACAGAAAAAGCAAATCCGGGGTCACGGCACTTCAGCTGGCGGTAACAAAATGTTCAGAAAGAGTTGCCCGGCTTCTTGTGGAAAAGGGCGCTGATATAAACCAGGTGGACAATGATGGACGAACTCTCCTTGCCATCGCCTTGAATGAAAAACATGGCAGTATCGCCAGGCTCCTGATAGACAAGGGAGCCACCCTGGACAAGGATTCTTCCGGCAGGAGTCCCTTGTTCAATGCAGTTGAAAAAGGCGATATAGAGATGATTCATCTGCTGGCTCAGGCAGGTTTGGATGTAAACGAAAAAGTTCAGTTCGGCGGAGCAGCTCTTCATTATGCTCCCGATGCAAAGGTTGCCGAAGCATTGGTTCTGGCCGGGGCCACAGTGGACATCACCGACAATGCCGGGGGCACTCCTCTTCATTATGCCGTTGACAATTCCAATTACCAGCTGGCCCGCATACTGGTGGAGCTGGGCGCCGACATTAACCGTGAAGACAGCAACGGTTCCTCGCCACTGGGCATCGCCAGGGAGCAGAAGGACAAAACCTTAATTGAAATCCTGGAAAAAACCACTCTCAGGGATAAAGCCGGGCAAGTCAGGGCAGAGGTGGAATCCCCGCCGGAAATAAAAACCCCGGAAAAAGCACCCCAGATCGAGCCTGAAAAGACAGAAAAAAATATTGAATCCAATAAAGATCAAGGGGACACAGCATCTCCCGCTGTTTCAGCTTCTGTCCAGGAACCCGCCGGCAAAGAAACCACTGCCCCGGCATCTTCCGATATTGAAGATGAGGTTCAACCAGAAGAAAAAGTTGCTGAACTTCCCATGGATGAAGACAAACCCGAATCTTTCCAAGAGCCCCTGCCCCTGGAAATGGAAGAACCCGGAGATGATATTGCAATTTTGCCCCTGAAAGAAAAAGAGCCGGACAAATCAGCCAAGGCGGAAGATGACGAATCTTTCGAGGAGCCAATGTCCCTGGATGAAGATGATGCTGAAGAAGAAACTGAAGCTGAGCCTGAGGCCAAAGCTGAAGCTGGCAAGGAAGAAGAACCCTCTGACAATAAAACCCCGGGCCAGGAGGCTCTTCGGGATAAAACCGATACAGGGGAAACAGTGCCAGAAGACACTTCCGATGACTTCTATGAGATCACCATTCCCCCAGGGGAAGAATCAGAAACCGGCATTGCTCCATTTGATCTGACAGATACCCTGGAATCCGTGGAAGAAGAAGAGGATGATATCATCGAGGCGGAAATGCCTCTGGAAGTTCCCCTGGAAAGCCCTCGCCTTCGGGTCAAAGAACCTCTCTTGGTCCCGGAGGAGTGTCCCGAAGATCAGCCCCCCCAGAAAGAAGATTCATCCCATGAACCGGCTGAACCGGCTGAAACCCGGATGCCTGAAGCAGAAGCCGACGCCGAAACCGAGGCCAAAGCCGAAACCGACGCCGACGCCGAAGCCGAAACCGAGGCCGAAACCGAGGCCGAAACCGAAGCTCAGGGAGAAGTCGGAAAAGATGACACAGAGATTCCATCCGAGGTTCATGAGGAAAAGGCAGTTGATGAACCAGCTGAGCCGGCCCCGGTGGTTCAGGTTTCCGAGCCTGATCTCCCCAGCCGGGAACAGCTGGAAAAAGCCATCATCAATGGAATCAGTTCATCGAATCATAAAAAGGTGTCAGACCTTCTGTTACAGGACAGAAGCCTTGTGAAGGCCACCAACAGTTACGGTGACACTCCGATGCATCTGGCAGCTCACAAGGGCGATGCAAAGATGCTCAAACTGCTCATCGAACACGGAGGCGACCTGAATGCTTCCAATCACCGGGGACACACTCCCCTGCACTGGGCAGCCCTCAAAAATCATGCCGGGATTGCCGGCACACTGATTGAATCAGGGGCAGATCCCCGGCGCATGGATCATTCCGGGGCCACCCCTCTGGGGCTTGCCATATCAGAAAAAAGCCGTGAAGTGGAAAAGATCATCCGGGATGCTATCCAGCCTCGAATGCCTTCATCGGAACCGGCGGAAAAGAAGATTCCCCGGAAGGCAGAAACCCCTGCAGTGAGCAGAAAAGAGCCTCAAGGTGAAGAGTACTCCAAGGAGTTGATTTATGCCTCGGGGGGGGGTGACCTGGATAAAGTCAGGGGAATCCTGGAAAAATCACCGGAGCTGGTGAACAGTACCGATCGCTTCAAGGATACTCCTCTGCATATGGCCGCAAACCTGGGACATGAAAAAGTGGCCCGGCTTTTGCTGGATTATAATGCGAACCCTGATTCCATCAACCGGAAGGGACAGACCCCTCTGCACAGGGCTGTTGTTGAAAGCCACGAAGGGCTGGTAAAGGCACTTTTGGAGAAAGGCGCCAATGCCGGCATTCGGGATGAAGACGGCAAGACTCCCCTGGACCTGGCGGTGGATGAAGAAGATCAGGAAATCATTGATGTCATCAAGGGTTTCGAGAAAAAATCATCCCAGCCCCTGAAACAGAAGACAAAGGAAGAGAAACCGGAAAAAGAAAAAACCGAAGAAACAGAAGAACCTGAAAGCCGGAAGGTAGTCAAAAAACGGACTGCCCTTTCAGGGAAGAAAGCCGTGGAAATGGCCAAGGAAATTCTCCGTTCTTCCCGCCGAGGCAAGCTGGATACTGTGAAGAATCTCCTGAGGGATTATCCCCAGCTGGTCAGCGTCAAGAGCAAGAAAGGGAATCGTCCTCTTCACAAGGCAGCAGAAAAGGGACACCTGGAGATTGTCCGGGTTCTTCTTGAGAATGGAGCCGATACCAACATAATCAATACCGGGGGACAGACTCCCCTGCATCTGGCCCTGGAAGGTGGCCACATAGATGTCATCGAACTCCTGGCAGATTATGGGGCCGATGTGAACCAGGTTGACAAATCCGGACAGACTCCCCTTCACAAGGCGGTGATGGAAGGAAAACCTCAGCTGGTCAAATGTCTTCTGGAAAAAAAGGGAGATCCCGATTTACGGGACGGCGATGGCTGGACTCCCCTGCACTGGTCAATTTTTGACAGGGATACTGATATTGCGCGGGTTCTCATCGATCATGGAGCTGACATAAATTCCACCGATGGCGACGGCCAGTCACCCCTGCATCTGGCAGCAATGGAGGGGCGGGATCAGATAGCCCGATTGTTGATTTCCAGAGGTGCAGATATTGAACTGAAAGACAGAAACCAGATAACTCCCCTGATAATTGCTCAGGAAGAAGATCAGCAGATGCTGGCAGTTTTTCAGGAAGCCATTGACCAGAAGAAGCCTGCTCCCCCGCGGGAAGAACCCCTGGCGCAGGAAAAACCGGAAAAACCTGAGGAAAAGCCCCCGGAGGAACCGGAGCCTGAGATTACCCGGTCCGAGGAGCTTCCTCTGGTGCGGGAGCTTTTAGAAGCCCATGGAGAGATGGTATCTGCCGAAGGTGAAGCCCCGGAGGTATATTCCATCGAGTCCCCGGAATTGGAAGTCTTCGAGTTTGCAGCATCGGGGCAGGTGGGAAGGCTGAAGCATCTTCTCTCGGTTCATGAAGAGCTGATGAACAAAGCTGACGAAACAGGGCAACTGCCGATTCACATGGCATCTATCGAAGGTCAGAGGGAAATTGTAAAATACCTGGTCGGCCTTGGCGCTAAAGTATCCCCTGCAGATATGGACGGCTGGACTCCTCTTCACTGGGCATGTTTCAACGGTGACACCGAGATGGCCAAAGTCCTGCTGGAGCTGGGCTCGGATCCCAATTTGCAGGATCTCAGTGGTCAGACTCCCCTGCACTTGGCCGCTGTTGAGGACAAGGCTGAAGTGGCACGGCTGCTCCTTGAGATGGGCGCTGATCCCAAGGCAAAGGATGAGAAGGGGAAAACTCCCAGGAAAGTAGCTGGCAAAAACAGTGTTGCCCAGATAATCAAGGAGTTCAAGAAGAAAAAGTGACGGTAAAAATTAACAGAAATCTCAAGATGTCATCCAGCGACCCTGAATATTTTCTGTATAATCACTTCTATAGCAGTAGTAAAGAGAATGCTGATAATGGTTGACATGGTCAGAATCTCGGCAATGAGGATTCTTTCATCTGCCATGAAATTTCATCCTTCCGATATAATATTCTATCATGTATATCGGCAGGAATGAGGGATATTAAAAACAGATCCGTTAGGTTTGTAAATATTCAGTCATACGGTTGAAAAAAAATGATAAATGTTATAAAACCTGAAAGGGAGAAATATTCCCTGGTTTGACGGTTGAAAGGCGGGATTTAAATGTTTGGGCTTTTTGGTCCAAAAGCCACAAAAGAAGGCCTTTTTGAAGCAGTAGAAGCTAATGATGTGACAAGCATCAGGGCGATTCTGAAAAAGGACCCCCAGCTTGCAGATAAGCCCAACGAAAAAAAGGAAACTGCTCTTCAGATTGCCTGCAGGAAGGGTAATCTTGAAGTTGCCAGGGCCCTGGTGGAATGTGGCGCTGATCCTAATAAAAAAGACGAATCGGGATGGGCACCCCTGCACATAACCGCTGCCTGGGATCATATCGAACTGACGGAGATGCTCCTGCGAAAGAGCGCCAACATTGACATTCTCACCCGGGAGGGGGAAACCCCCCTGCATATTGCTGTTTTCAAGGGCAACCGGGTTGTGGTGAAGATTCTCTGCCAATATGGCGCCGACATCAATGCCCGAAGGAAAGACCTGAGCACTCCCATGCATATTGCAGTTCAGAAAAATGACATCAACATAGCCCGGCTTCTGATGGTCAAGGGAGTCAACATAAACGCCAAGGACAACGACGGCAGAACACCCATGGCTCTGGCATACCATATGAACCTGCACCAGATGGTAGAATTCCTGGGATACACAAAGAATACCATGAAGGAACCCTTCATCACCGAGGCTACTCCTCCGGCTCCGGCCCCGCCAAAAGCCAGGCGGGTCATCCCGAGGCCATCCTCAAGCAAAATGAGATCCGCAGCTCCCACCGGGCGTCTTCCGTCGGCTCCCACCACTATTCTTCCCTCACTGCCCCAGGATAAGATCACACCAGATCGTCGAAAGACTGAACCGCCTGGAAGTATTATCACTCCTTCCAGGATGCCCCAACGACAGAGGCCAAAAATTACCCCAACGCCAGTCAGACCACCCACACCACCGATAACACCATTGACTCCAGTTTCACCTCCGATAATGGAAGAACCCCTCATTGAGGAACCGGTTTTGATGGATGCACAGTTTGATCCGGGCCTTATGGAAGAGCCGGTAATCGATGGGATGGATCTGCCCGGTGATATGATGGAAGAGCCGGTAATCGACGGGATGGATCTGCCCGGTGATATGATGGAAGAGCCGGTAATCGACGGGATGGATCTGCCCGG
>CAYNGH010000058.1:8073-18275 GCA_964396845.1 uncultured bacterium
GATATGATGGAAGAGCCGGTAATCGACGGGATGGATCTGCCCGGGGATATGATGGAAGAGCCGGTAATCGACGGGATGGATCTGCCCGGGGATATGATGGAAGAGCCGGTAATCGATGGGATGGATCTGCCCGGAGATATGATGGAGGAATCAGTTCACGAAATAATCGAAACTATGCCCCTGGAGAGTCCCGAGATTTCCCAGGATGTCGCCGACTGGATTCACGGCGGCATCACCCAGGAAACAGATACTGACTGGGATGAAGAGATTCCTCTGGGACAGGAGGACAGCTGGTTTACTGAGGATCTTTCTTCCGGCGAGAGCCTTGATGACGGGGATGAGGAAATTAGTGACAAATGGCAGGAATATACCGGCCTGGGGCATGAATTCCTTGAGAAGGGTGATTTGGACAAGGCCCTGTCCAATTTCAATATCGCTATGGAGTATAACCCCAGAAGTGCCGAACGTTATGCCGACAGGGCCATGGCCTACATACGCCTTGACAAGACTGCCGAGGCTCTTTCAGATCTGAACCGGGCAATTGAGCTGGATCCTCAGGAAGCCGGTTATTATCTCTCCCGTGCCAAAATTCATCACCAGATGCAAAATCTTCACTGGGCCTTGCAGGATTGCGAGATGGTTTCGGAGTTGTCCCCCTTCTCTCAGTTAGCCCAGGAAGCACAGGATCTGGCCGGTGAACTCTCAGGCAGTTAGCAGGCTTTTTTTAGATTAAAAATACAGCCAGTTGCAGGCTCCCGATGATGAAGCACCGACTCCTATGGCTATGAACCCCAGCAGAGCCACGTATATCCCCCAGTGGATCAGGAATGCATAAATGAAAGAACGGGTTTTATAAGAGATGTATCCCAGCACCAGCCCGCCGAAATAACAGGTGACAGCCTCCAGGGGAGGTTTTCCCAGGTGGGCCACTGCAAAGGGGATCGACTGGATGAATATGGCCAGGGTTGCCCCGGTTCGTTCTTCCAGGGGAAAATAAAGATATCCTCGAAAAAGAAATTCCCAGGCCAGCATATAAAGGCCATATTGAAGAGCCAGCCACCCGAAGCCGATTCTCAAATTTCCCTGATAATACCGGGCAAAATCCGGCATACGGGATGCCCAGTAGAGAAAAGGCGCCAGAACCCCTATACAGGCAACCACCCAAATCAATCCCTGCCGGAAATCTCCCAGGCGAAGGCCGTATTCCCGCCAGGGAGTTCGGAATATAAGCATGGTCAAAAGGGGTATGACAAGATAAAGGATCACCTGGAACAAGGGAGCCCTGACCAGGTGAAACAGGTATTCGTATTTCTTTATGTCCGCCATGACCCAGGGTTGTTGACGAAGCCAGGTCACGGCAAACCCCTGGAGGGGAATTTGGGCCATTACCATGGTGGTGGATGTGGCAATGATAAACTCGGCCCGGTGTTCCCTGATAATCTCCAGCCAGCTCTTTCCGGCAGTCGTTGCTGACGATGAAGTGATTGATGAATTGTTATCGATGCTGTTTTTTTTCAATTCCTTTCCCTCCCCAAGGTCAATCCTGATTCAGGTCATTCCACAAATGATCAAAGGCTTCCCGGATACTGCCTCCGCTGTCCAGGGCCGTCTGCAGATCCCTCTGATGCTGGCTGTCCCGGCCCAATGCCGATAACAAGTTAATGAGAAACTGGAGCATTTCATGAAACTGAAGGTCATCCCAGACCTTGACATCATGAGAAACCGCAATTCTTATTCCCCTGGACAACTGCTCCAGGGCTTTTTCCTTCTCTCCCCTGCCCTCATGAACCCGGGCAATGCCAAGGTGAAAAAGATAATTATCAGGAGAGAGGATCTGTCCTTCCTTGAAATAAGACAGGGCTTCATCATATCGAGATGTGGCAACCATGAGGTTTCCCAGCCCCAGATAAATATCAGGGTCCCCGGGAGAAGTCCTGATGGCTTTGCGGAATTCATCTTCTGCCTCGTTATAGCGTTCAAACTCCATGAAATACATGGCAAGCTTATAATAAGCCCTGCGGGGATCAATCTCTTCGGTGGATTTCTGATCAAATTTGCGGATCCTCAGTTGCCGGCGGGTCTGCTCAAGGCATTCCCTGGCCTGAACATAATTGGGGTTTGCCATGAGGGATTTTTTGAAATAATCCATGGCTTTCTCCAGGTTCCCCTGCTGGTAGTGAAGGCTCCCCAGATCCCCGGCTGCTTCAAAAAAGCCCGGATCCAGGATCAACACTTTATTTAGGGTCGCCATGGCATCCTCGGTGAATCCTGCCTTGCGCTGAAGTAATGCCAGGGAATCATAAAACTCCGGGTTGTCTGACTGCAGGGATATGGCTTTTTCATAGTCATCCATGGCGCTGTTGTAATTGGCTTCCTCTCCCCTGACCATCTGCAGGCGTTCCCGAACCGAGGCCCGCATGAAATAAGCATAAGGATTGCCGGGATTCACCTGCAGGGATCGGGTGAAAGCCTCCTCGGCCTGATCCAGCTCGCCTTCCTTCATCAGGGCAACCCCCTGGTTGTAAGATACATTGGCCTGGTTGACCATCTCCGATGATGACAGGATCGATGCAATCTCCCGGACACTCTGGATCCTTTCTTCCACTCCGTAGGTGAGGGAACCATCCACCACCTGGGCCAGGGATTCATCCATATTTGGATCCAGGTCCCGGAGGGGAGGAAAGCTGAAGGGAATATCTTTGCGGGGATCCCTTCCGCTTAGAAGATGGTGAAGGGTTGCTCCCAGAGCATATATATCACTTCGGTGATCCACCTGCCCCTTGTATTGTTCCGGCGGTGCATAGCCGGGAGTCCCAATGAGGGTCCCTTTTTTTTGGGGCATGAATGTCCGGGCAATGCCGAAGTCTATGAGATAAATTTTATCCTGTTCCGTAGCCAGTATGTTGGATGGTTTGAGATCCCGGTAAATCACCCTGGGTTCCCGGGAATGAAGATAGCCCAGCACATCAATGATCTGCCACAGCCATCGGATGATTCTCTCCTGAGGAATTTTTTTCTGGGGTTGTTCCTTCAGGATTGTTTCCAGGTCCCGCCCGTCTATATATTCCATGGCCAGGTAATAGCGGTTGCCGTCAACGAACTGGTCAACCATCCGGGGAATGGCGCTGTGGCGAAGGTCAAAAAGGATCCGGGCTTCTCTCTTGAACCGGATTACCGCCCTTTCCCTCTGATCTTCTGCCCTGAAATCATCAATCATCTCCTTGAGGCATAAAACCCGATGAAGGCGGTTGTCCATCACCTTGTAAACATTGGCCATCCCCCCGGAGGTCATATACTCCATCACCCGGAAGCGTTTGTTGACAACAAAGCTCGGGGGCAGTATCTCCCTATCAAAATATCCCTTTATGGTTGAAAGGTCGTAACTGCAGTATATGCAGAAACGTTTCCGACGCAACAGTTGCCGGTTGCAGCCGGGGCACATCACATTCTGTTCCGGGGTCTTCTTCTTCATTTCCCTTTCCTGGCGGATCCGATGAATGCATAATTCCATTGTCCCGGGAAGGATCCCTTCATTACGGCCTGCAGGTTCTGCCATTACTGCGGATTCCCGGCACATATTGCAATTGTCTGCCGGCTCTGGTATAATTGGCCTTAACTGATCAGCAGGGGGAAGGATCATGTACACACAGAAAACCGAGGTAAGAGAACAACTTTATTACTGCAAGGCTGCTGCCAAGCCCATATATCTCGAACGTCATTACAAGATTATAATGTTTCCCGATGAAACCAAGGAACATTTGCAAAAGACCGGCTGTTCCAACGCTGCGGAATGTATCCAGGAAAAACGCCGTTGTCCTCTGAAGATATTCCAGCTGAAATAATTAGATTTCACGGGCCGGGGAATAATTATCGAGAAAAACAGACTTCTCTGATAGGCCCTTGAGGCTTTAACTTGTAGAAGAAGGTCAAGCCAATGAAAAGAAACTCTCCGGGACTGCTGATAATCATAACCTTGTTAGTAATGTTAATGCATTTGGCTGGATGCGGAGGCGCAAGCCGATCCAACCGGTGGAGCGCCCAGCTGTCTTCAGGAGATTCCCCTGTGTCAGTTTTCGAAGGGGGCTATGGCAATGATTCTGAAGGCACTGTCATTATCGTCACTGATGGAAACAGCCTTCTGATTCACGGATTCAGCAGGTCCCAGATGCTTTACGGCTCCGGGGATCTGACCGGCGAAGGCACTTTTGAAGGAATCCTGCATTCTTTCAATTCCCGGGGGACTCCTCAGGGCAACATGAAGGGGATTATCGGTCAGGACAGCATTGCCGGGGAGATGCTCTTTGGAGATGACAGGCTGGAGTTCCACTGCGCACCTCCATCGGCAGACACAAAACCGCGACCTGCCGGAGCCTTTGAAGGCAAAACCGAGCAGGGAAACATTGCAATCAAACTGATGTCCGGGGCCGACGGCACTGTTGTAGGCTTTATCACCGACAAATCCGATGGAAAAACATACTGGTTCTACACCGGAGCAGAAGGTGACGGTTCTTTTTCATCTTCCCTCCGATCCCATGGAAGCCATGGCAGAATCAGCGGCATCATCACATCCACCGGGGCTTCCGGCAGTTTCGAGGTTTCCCCCGGTGAAGAAATCTAATCATCAGCTCATCTGCAAACCCCACCAGGCTTATTGAACGAAATATCCCGAAACAAGGCAATATTCTGATGCTGTTCAATCAAAGATACATCCGGTAATGATGCATCCGGAGGAAACTCGACAAAGACAGCAAGAATCTTCTCTTAACCGGCACCGGAGCCGGAAAAACCAAAGCAACCTGACATATCTATTCAAAGGCGATAACTCCCGGAGAAGTTTCCAGGGGAATAACCCCTGCAACCACTCCAGTGCGGGCATCCAACACCGATACATCCCTCGACTCTTTGTGGAGAACCCACAGCTGTTCCAGGGGCCTGTGATATGCCAGCCTTCCAGGCCCTTGACCACCGATGACGGCCCTTCTCATCATCTCCCCGGTTTCCAGATCAAAGGAAACAACAACGCCCAGTTCATCAAAATAAACCCATATGACATCGTCATCAGGAGAAGCCTCCAGGTGAGTTGCTCTGCCCAGAAACCGGGGAAACAATATAGCTTCTTCCTGCTGGCCGTAAAGCAGGTCCAGGGGAACAAGCCTCTCCCCTGCCGAATCGAGAACATAGAGGGTCTGCCGGGCTCTGCTCAGCAGTGCTTCTCCCTGTTCAAAATCCAGCTTCATGTTGCCGGTTAAATCCCCTGTATGGGGATTGATGGAAACAGCCATGGGTTCATCGTCACAAAGGACAATAATCCCTGACAACTTTCCCTGCAATGTATCATCATCCCACCGGGGATCATTGAGATAAAACATTCTTCGAGGCTGGAATATGGTCCTGGCCATGCCCCCCAGACTCAGGTTCTCGCCTTCCAGGGCCACAAGGGTTGGATCATTGTCAAAGGCAAGCCAGATCCTGTTGCCCGAGGGATCCTGCAACATACTGACAGGACAGCTTCCTGTATCCCGAAGGCCCCAGAAAGAGTTATCCCCGGAGTGAAGAACAGTCAGGCTATTTCTCCCCCTGCCGGTGGCGATTATTCCCCTGTCCCGCCGGGGGACTGCGGTTCTGCCAGGCAGGTTCAAATCCGTCACAAGCAAATCCGTGACATGGAATCCCAGATCCCGCTGATCCAGAACTGTAAGATTCTGGGGCTCAATGGTATAGAGCTTGTTTTCTCCGGCAACATACACCAGGCTCTTGCCCGGCGGATGCAGATATGCCGGGAGATTGCTGTTCCAGATGAACCCTGCCAGAATCATAATCCCCAGGATCATGGAACAAGCAAGGACAGCTTTTTTCACCGGCGCCACAAGCTTTCCCCTGGTTGCAGGTCTGCTTCTCTTGCAGGTTGCAAAGGCAGGAGGCTCATGCCTTACGGGAACCGGTTCAGGCTTCGGTTTAAACAAGCATTTCTGGAGTTTTTCCCGGAAAACCCTGATATCGCCATAAGTTTTCTGATCATGCCGGCAGGTGATATCCAGAAGTTTTCGCAAGCCTCTGGCCACGGGATAAGGCCACCGTTTCTCATAGCGGGTCAGTTCAAACCGTTGTTTGGTCAGGAGAAAATACATGACCCGGGAAATTTTGGTAATATCGCCATAAAGCTTCTTTGGACTGTCGGGACGGAATGCCAGGGTTCTGTGCAGGTCAAAATATCTCTGCAGATCAAATCCTACAATCCTGACATTGCCATCTTCCCCCACCATCACATGCCTTGGCTCCATGTCACCCAGAGTGAAGGGAATGGGCCGGTAATGAAGAAAATCAGTGGCATTGCACAACTGGATTCCCCAGCGGATCACCTCCTCCATGGAAAAGCCGGTGACGTTCATTTCAGAGAGAGTATCAAGATCAAGACCCAGGGCTTTTTCCATAATATAATATGCCCGGTTTCTTTCAAAGAAACAGTCGTAAACCCTTACCAGTCCCCGGTGACTGAATCGGCTCAGGATGCGGACTGTATCCATGAATGCATCCCTGCGTTCCTCATATTGATCCGAGGACATAGGTTCAGGGATGATCTCCTTGATGATCAGAAAAATTCCGGTATATGCCAGGTCTTCTACAAGATAAGTGTTTCCGTAACGTTTTTCATATACCACCTTTCTTATGATAAAACGGCGACGAAGGACAGTCCCCACCGACAGGGAGCGACTGACAAACTTTTCCTGAGGTTCAATTTCCATGGGATTCACCAGATCCACCGGAGGAATGATGATCTGATTCTCCCCCAGAAAAGATTCCGCATACAGACTCCTGAGGCTGTTGCCCAGAAGAAGGTTCTCTTTCTCCTCTACCTTTCCCGGAGGAGGACGGATATCATCAAGATAATCGGGGGAATAAAAAGAATAGGGATTTTCCGCCGGGACTGGCTCCACCGGCAGTGAAAGAAAATCATCAAGGGTCAGGCAACTGCCGTCACTGGATTCACTGCTTGAGTTTAGCTGTTCTGATATACTGTCCCCGGGCGAGAACACAGCCCCGGGCCTGGGAAGCCGTGGCCTTGGATTTCTGTTTGTCTTCTCCTGTGAACAGGGCCTTTCCCTGAGGCAATAACCGGAACAGCGGGCCCACATCTCTTCCAGAGTAAGGTATTCCTGCTCTTCCTGGGGCCGAATCACCTCCGGCTCACTGGCAATCCCGGCTTTTCGTGGGGAAGTGGATTTTTCTTCTGACACAGCAAGGCAAAATCCATCCAGAGAAGTTGTCAGGCGCTCAGGAGTGGAAACCTCACGATGATACCGCAGTTTTTTTTCGCCCAGCCCCGGCAGGCCCCCCCCGACACCGGGACAATACTTGGTGATAAATTTTTCCTCAGGCTTGGATGCTACCTGCCACCGAAGCCGGGATAAAATGAGAAAATCAAGATCTCCCTTTTTAGAGAAAGACCCTTTTTTCCTTATTTTATCATTCCCTGCCAGGTGAAACATTATAACTCCAGTAAAATGACCGTTCCATCCCTTCATGTAATCGACATCAAACTGCAGTTATTTAACAAAATCCAATTATTTTATACTATAGTATATTATCAATAATACCCATGTAGAAAAACATGCCCCGCTCCCTGGCGGCCGTCTTTGACCGACTCAGGGAACAGGGCATTGGGTTGACAGAAAAAGCCAGAATTGTCAGTAACGTAGAATCAGAGCTATGCCATGGTGATCCTTCAATTGCCCGTTATCCACAAAAACCACCCGGCCCTGTTTATCCAGGACTGTTTCAATTATTTCATCCACGGCATCATCCATCACATCAGGAGCATTCACATCTTCTGCTGGTATAATACCACCGCTGGTTTCATCCAGCCGGGCGGGGTAGTGAAAGTCTTCCTCCACCAGGAGTATCCTTCCCCTTCCTTCCTGAGCCGCCCGCCATACATCACCGGGGGCCGAGGCGACCTTTCTTTCTCCCATGGCCTTTTCCATCAAGGAGAAAACCTCCTGACGCTTCCGGGACAAATCTTCCTGCACCAGGGGCCATACCAACTTGCTCAAATCATGGGATGAAGTCTTGTCGTGGCTCCCTTCCAGGGTTCCCACAACATGGTCCCGGTATTCAGAAATTTCATTAAAGAAGGAAAGGTACCGCTCAACTCCTACCACAATCAGGGGCAGAGGATCATCAGCCATGAAGAATTTCAATGATTCATCCACCTGCCGGAAAAACTGCCGGTGACGTTCATCCCGATAAGTAGTTTTTTCAATCCCAATACCTCCGGGGAGAGGCCGTTCACCGCCGGGGCCCTGGTGAGTCATGGGGAAACCGCCGTCATCAATCTCGGTGAGATGCTCCCCGACTCCTTCAAAAAGACGGGTGGGTTTTTCGCTCAAAACCAGGGCCCAGTAACGAGCAGTCCGGTTCAGGGCGAATACAAGCTCCCGGGTGAAGAAGTTTTCATCAACCACAACCCGTTCTTTCGGGGAAAAGGGCAACTGGAAGGCTCTGGCAAAATCCCGGTTGACAAACAGAACCAGTCCGTCAAGAAGATAACGGTAATCGATACTTTCTGTGAGCTTTTCAAGATTATTCATCAGGGAGGCAATCTCCCGCTTGCCGAATTCTTCCAGCAGGCGATCCCCGGCCTGTCTGACAAGGTTTTTTACCCTGATAGGATCCTGTTTATTCTGGGGCGAAGTCCTGTGGGTGGGCAGGGTGATAGTTACGCAGGGATAGCCTTCAATCTGTTGAATCTGGCGAACATCGTGACGGTTCATCAATAACTCTCCTTTTATTATTTTAATTTCAGCGGGCAAAATCGAACCCCTGAGATTCGATTCACAACCACTTAAGTTAAAACATAGTTGTATGAATATAAATTCACTCTTCAGGAGAATATCCCTGTATGGCAGTTTATTTACACTGCAACAAGGAACAATTCCGGCACTTTATCGGCTGTGAAGGGGAACAGGGATCCGGCGGTGAATTCTCTTCATCACCGGGAAAATCCCCATCCCAGACTTTATCAATATACCGGGAGGTCTGCTGTGAAAAGAGTTCTTTCCATATTAGTTATTCTTATTGCGACGTTGACTATCTTTCCTTCTGTTTCTCTGGCCGGGGAAAAGTATGTCAATCCAAGATTCGGTTTTTCCATCGAACTGCCCGACAAGTGGGCTCCCTTTCGAGATCCGGCCCCTCAGAATAATGACGGCGTAAGTTTTACCCTGCCGGGAGATGCCCGCTTTTCCGCCAGCGGTTCCCACAATGTTCTGGAAAGATCCCTCAAGGACTCGGTGGATGAGTGGATTGCCGGGAATCCCATAATCCGAAGCACTCCCATCACTCTGTCCAATGGAAAGGGAGAGTACGTGAGATGGAACGATCAGGATCAGAATCATATGCTCCTGTTTGTCATGTCCCGGGACAAGGATATCTGTTTCACGGTATATTACCGAGGGCCGGAAAACAGTTTCCCCCTATACAGCACTGAAGCCTTTCAAGCCCTCAAGACTTTTGAAATCATCAACAGTCAGCATTAAATCAGGAGAATCTTATGACAGAGCCAACCCGGGAACAGTTGGATACGGCGGTTTCTGACTGGAATTCATACCATCACACAAAACAGATCACTATGGCAGGGATGATAATCTATTCCCTCATAATGCCCCTTTTTGCCATAGCAACAGGCTTCTTTCTCCACACCCGGCTGGAGATTGAAAGCACTCTGGCCTATGGATTGACCGCCGGCCTGTTCGCTCCTCTGATATTATGGCGGTTGGCCTCAGGGATAAAAATGCTGGGAGATGCCTCAAAAAAACTCCACAGCCATGACCGTTCTCTTGTTGACTTCATTAACAGAGCTGTTGGCAAGACAATCAGGCGAAATCCCGAAAAAGACCCCGGCACGATCACCTTCAGTACTTATTATCAGACTTACAACAACCTGCGTACATGGCTTCGATGGAGAGGGAAGATTCAAGGTGACACCCTGACCCTGGTGCGCCTGCCGGGAAGGGAAATCCACTTCCTGGGCAGGAATCAGTTCAAGCTGGATGGAGCCGGCAGTCCATCAGGGATTTTTTCGAAATATCACGCTGTGAAGGTTTCCTTTGGCTTGCGTCATGATAATGCCCGGATACCGATGGATTCATATAATGCATTAACCAGATGGAAACAGGGCTTGTGAAATGCAACATCCATCGACT
>CAYNGH010000059.1:0-17843 GCA_964396845.1 uncultured bacterium
GGTTTCACCAGAATCGACTTTACCGGAAGCCTCATCCTCCCGATCTGGCTTTTCTTTTGATTCTCCGTCTGTGGCCGGCTCTGATCCCTTTGAAGGTTTTTCAGCTTCGTCGGATTCTGACTTATCACCGGATACTTCCGGGTCTTCTGTTTCTTTGTAGTTGGTGACAATCAGCACCGGGCAGGGGGCGTTTTCGCCCACCCGGCGGGAAACACCACCGAGGCTCACATCCACAAAACCCCGCTTCGAGTGGGATCCGATAACAATCAGGTCGGCATTTATTTCCTGAGCCTTCCTGACAATGACCTTCGAGGCTTTTCCCTGTTCAACCACTTCATGAAATTCGATTCCGCTGTCGATGACCGGTTTGAGGAATTCATCCATGTTATCCCGGATCATCATCTTGAAGCGACGGTCTTCCGACTGTTCCACAAATTCCGACGCCATCAGGACCCCTTCATCCAGCATCAGCTGATGCTTGTCGTAAACGTGGAGTATTGTCAGCTTTCCTCTGGTTCCCCGGGCCATGGCCAGTGCCGCGTTCCTGGCTGTTATTGCGTGCTGGGAAAAATCCGTGGCAAGAAGAATATTCTTGAACAAATCGCGCCTCCTGATACTTGATGGAATTATAGAATAAAAACCCCTGTAAAATCCCCTAATATTTTCTCTCTCCTTGCAATATGTCCTTGAGATTTGGATGGAATAAAAGGAATATCCGGGAAATTTTAGAACCTGATATAACCAAGGCCTGTCACCACTGAAAAAGGGAATACTGGAGGTTTTATTATGAAAAAAATTCTCAAGACCACTTCCGTTTTGATGTTACTGCTTGTTGCGGCTCTCCTTCTTGCTTCCTGCAGTCCCAAAAAGGACCCCGGCGACAAAGATGCCAAGCCTGAAACAGTTGACAAGTCAAAGGTGCTGGCATATTTTCCCCTCAAGGAAGACAACCGCTGGGTTTACAGGGCACAGGTGGTGACGGTTCTCACCGGCAATGAAAACATCGAAACAAATACAATGATGACATACAGATGCGCCGGAGATGCCAAAATGGGCACCACCGACACAGTTCTCCTGGAAGGTTATTTCAAGGACCAGCTATTCCAGCGGGAATTTTATGAAATTACCAACGATGCCCTGATTGCCCACAAGCGCGTCATGTACACCGAGGGAGATGACGAACTGGAATCCCAGATGGAACCGCCGGAACCTATGCTGAAACTCCCCATGGAAGATTTCAAGTCCTGGAGCTGGGAAGGAACCATGACACGGATTGAAACCAAGGATGGGCCGGTGGAAACCAAGGGCCGTTTTGATTTCAAGGTTTCCAAGAAGGAAGAAGTGACAACTCCTGCAGGGACTTTTGAGGCATACAGGGTCGAGATGGACGGGTCGGCAAATGACGGAAGCCGTGTTCAATCAACCCGCTGGTATGCGGAGAATGTTGGAATGGTGCGTGAAATATCCCGAGTCACATACAATGTTGACAGCCAGAAAGCTGAACTGGACAACCTGATAAAACAGGGATACATCAAACCCGAGGATGCCAAGAACTATACCATCATTGAAACCGTGGACATCACTGCGGATCTCAGAAGCTATACCATAGACGGTATCACCACTCCGATTCCCGGAAGGGGAGATACAGACATATAACCAAACCACCGACAAAAACATTTCAGGGCCAGGGGGCCCTGTTTTTATTGACAGCTGATTCGACAAGGAAAGAAAGACCCCGGATAGAAGAATAAAACAGTCCCCCAGAGAAAGGCGGTAATTCCATGGCAATACTCACCCGGGAGGAGATTCTCAGGGAAATCCGGGAAGGCAATCTCAAGATCGACCCCTTCACCGAGGACATGGCAGGCCCCGGTTCCGTTGACCTGAGTCTGGGCAACAGCTTCCGCACCTTCAGGAAACTTCACGATATATACGATGTCACCGATGAGGCGAATTTCCACGATATTACCAGCCTGGTGGAAATCGGGGATGATGAACGTTTTGTGCTGATGCCCCAGGAAACAGTGCTGGGAATAACCCGGGAGCGGATCACACTGCCGCCGTACCTGTGCGGATGGCTGGAAGGCCGAAGCAGATTTGCCCGGCTGGGCCTGATGGTCCACATTACCGCCGGGTTCATGCAGCCGGGCATCGACAACCAGCAGGTGCTGGAGATTGCCAATGTATCCCCGGCGCCCCTGGCCCTCCACCCCGGCACCCGCATATGCCAGTTCATTTTCGAGAGAACCGTGGGACAGGCAAAATATCAGGGGCGATTCTCGGATCAAAGACTTCCATAATACTTCCATAATAATGAAGAGGTAGCATCAATGATAAGCACAGTCACATTAAACCCTGCTTATGACAAGGCCGTGGAGGTACAGGACCTGATCCCCCACCAGGTGAATCAGATTCTCAGCTCCCGGTTTGACCCCGGCGGAAAGGGGATCAACGTTTCCCGGGTCCTGGCGGAGATGGAATTTCCCACCAGAGCCATGGGGATCATCGGCGGCGATACGGGGCTTTATATCAAATCCCACCTGGAGGCCAGGGGAATCGCCACGGGGTTTGTGGAAATAGACCAACCCACTCGAACCAATCTTACCGTCACCGACATCGGGGATCCTCCTCCCACAGAGTTGAACGAACCGGGGCCTGTCATCGACGAGGCCATCATGCTCCAGGTGGAAAAGACCATACTGGACGCCCTCACTGAAAGCAAGCTTTTTGTTTTTGCCGGGAGCCTTCCCCGGGGATGTCCCGATGACACATACTGCAGGCTCATCGACCTGGTCCGCCGACGGGGTGCCACCGCAATACTGGACACCCGGGACGGCGCTCTGGTGGAAGGAATCAAGGCAAGGCCCTTCATGATAAAGCCCAACCATCACGAAGCTGGAGATCTTCTGGGGAGAAAGGTGGAATCCATCGAAGAAGTGGCCCGGGCCTGTGAAGACTTCACCCGGCAGGGGATAACCGTTGCCATCATATCCATGGGAAAAAGAGGCGCAGTGATGGCCTGTCCCGAAGGCACATTTCTGGCGATTCCTCCTCCAGTACAGGTGGACAGCGCCGTTGGAGCCGGTGATTCTCTGGTGGCGGGAATGTGCATGGGTATCGCCCTGAAGTACTCTTTTGCCGATTCCCTGCGTCTGGGAGTCGCCGCGGGCACCGCCACTGCCACTACTCCCGGCACTGCTCTTTGTAAAAAAGAAGTGGTGGAAGCCCTCAACAACCGTGTTGAGATTGAAAAACTCAACTGACAGGCTGTCCATATGGAGTGATTAATGAGTGCAAAATCCGATGTTCAATATGTAATTAAAAAAACCGGCCCTGCCATGGGAGAAATCCGCAAGTCGGCACCCCGGCGGTTCGCGTCCAATGTGGCTGTTCCGGAAATCTGGCGGGATCAGCTGGACATAATATACGAATTCTTATACCGCCAGCCCGATTATGAGCAATTATGCCTTGAGGTGGCCTATGTCCTCAAAACAAAACTTATAGAATCCAACCTGGACTACTCATCCATCACATACCGGGCCAAGGATCTCAACAGTTTCCTTGAAAAGCTGGGCCGGAAGATATACAAAGAACCTTTTAACGACATCACCGACTTTGCCGGGGTTCGACTGGTATGCATATACCGCTCGGATCTTGAATCCATCGAACAGATCATCCGCCGGGAATTCAAGCTGGTGGAAAAGGTGGACAAGAGCCGTAAAAAATCTGACCGATTTGGTTACCGGGCGGTTCATTTTCTGGTAAAGTTAGGCGAGGAATTCTCCGGCGCCCGTTATGACCATCTCAAGAATCTGGTATGTGAAATACAGTTGCGAACCATTCTGCAACATGCCTGGGCTACCATTGACGAACACCTTGTTTATAAGAAAAAATCCTCCATCCCCGGGGAGATGAGTCAACGGATCAACCACATATCCCAGGTTCTGGAAGAGGCGGATATTCAGTTTGAAAAAATCCGCCAGGAAAGAATCGAATATATTCAGGCCCTTCAGAGAACCCGCCTCCAGAAGAATTTCCTCAAGCGGGAAATCAACCTGGATTCCTTTAAGATCCTGGTGGAGAGGTCCTTTCCCCATGCTCCCGATGAAGACATACGGGACTTTGAACGGGTGCTCAAGTGGATCGATTCGGACAAATACAAGACCGTGGGAGATCTCAACCGGGTGGTGGAAAAAGCATCCCACCGGCTGGGTGTGGTGGTGAAAATGCTCGAAGACATGCTTATGCGCCAGTCCATGACCGTGCAGAAATGGTCCAACCTGGAGCTGTTCCACATCAGCATGGCTCTGGAAGACCCGGGATACCGCAAACGGGCAGGCATATCCCGGGGTTTTCATGAAATACTGGAAAAGATCGAATCCACGGGGAATAAAGAGGAAATATGAAAATCAGAACCTGGGAAGACAAAATCAGGATAAAACATCCACAAAGCCCTGACCGTTCACCTTACTGGGATTTTCAACACAAGGGAAACCGTCATTTCACCATAGATCCCGGAGATGTACCTCCCCGGTGGAATGACATCACCCAGCCGGAAAATGTATTCGAAGTCCCGGAGATATGGTATGGCGTGGAAAAGATAAAATCACCCCTGCAAGAGAACGCACCCTTCCACGAAGTTGAATTTGTCCGGAGCATCTGGGAAAAATACTCAGATAAACCTCTTCACCGCATATTTGAAGTCTGCTGTGGCATATCTCCCCACGGATCGATTCTTGCCGGACAGGGATACCAGGTGGTGGGAGTCGATTCCTCCAGCGGAATGATTGAAGCCCTCAATGCCAGAGTCAAAGCCCAGGAACTGGACATCAAAGCATACCGGCGGGACATATTCCAATTCTCCATTCCCGGGGATCCCCCCGACGGCGCCATCCTTCTGGGCAGGACATTCCCCCTGTCACGAAACAACAAAACCGACAACTCCGCCCTGGCCAGCCAGCTCCGTTCCGTAGGGACATTCCTGCGACGAAACACACTGTATGTCATCGACTGCGGAAACCCAGAACCTCCAACATTCATCAGGGAGTATGCCTTCCAGAAACCCGATACCATCGACCTGGGATTCGCCCAGGTCACCCTGACCCACCGGGTATTCCCCACCGACGTGGAAACCCTGGCCACTCCCTTTGTCACCGGCTACCATGTCCAGTACCCCTCAGGACGGGTCCGGCTGGAAAACCGGGGCGCCAAAAGCTTCGTATCACCACAGCACCTCTCAGCACTGGTGGAAATGTCACAGCTTTTCACCCTGGAAGCATTCCACCACTGGGGTAACACCGAACCAGGACTGGCCCGGGACGGCGGGCCATATATGGCTGTCCTGAGAAGAATCTGATTAGCAATGACACGGCGGGTATCGTCCGCCGATTATCTTGTTTTCTTGAGTTTTTGTTTTTTGTTTTGGGAGCTTGGGTTTGGATTTTGGGTTGATTTTATGGCTTTATGAGTTTTTTTATGTTTGGGGTTGATTTTATGGCTTTTGGAGGGAAACCCTTTTCTCGAGAGAAAAGTAGTTTCCCTCCAAACCACCCTTCCCAAAAGAGCTTTATGAGGGCTTCGCCGGGTGAATATCATCTGCGTTTTTTGTAGTTAAAATCAATTTATTAAATGAATCTTGAAATATTTAACTGTTTTTGGAGTTTTAAATTTATATTTCAACAATCTTTAATTGAACTTTACATATACAATTTTCAAAGGTATAATGAAACAATATTTACATAAGGAGGGACTGCTGATGGCCAGATCAGAAGAAATTATCAAAACTTGGTATAGAGTAAGCAAAGGGGAAAAGTTCAACAAAAGTGGGGAGGAATATGAAATCTTCAAATTCATGGCCCTGTGGATGGCATTTAATTCTTATCTGACTTGGAAAAAACCGAAAATATATGGCGACAAAGCCAAAGTAATGAAATTTGCAAAAGAAAACGCTAAAGCTAAAGAAAATCATATTGAGTTTCTCAAAGATAATAAATATATAGGTTATGTTGAAGAAATAAAGAGGGATGGCGTTACAAGTATGCGAGATGATAGTAATCATGTTATAAATAATGTCAATTGTCTATATGAAGTCATGAAATGTATTTACACGATCCGATGCAACCTGTTCCATGGCGGGAAATCCAAAGAAGGAAGAGATTTGAAACTGGTAGAATCGGCCCACTATATCCTTGACAAGCTTTTTAAACCAATACAAGAGAATTTATAATGTTGGTGAGTTTTTGAACCCTATGCCATAAAGCCCTTTTATGAGAATAAGCCAAGAACCGGCAACGACCTGGAAGGGTTGACAAAAAGCAACCGATTGATTTTAAAAACAGATCACAAAACCTTATTTATTCAGGAGGGTTCCCCCAAAGCTTTAGTTACATCAAAAAAACATCCGACCACAGGTAATAAATAGAAGCTGTCTTCTTTTATGAATAATTAACAGACCGCATAAAAAAATTCGTGAGCCATGAAAGAATAACAAAAACTTCACATTCACTAATTATAATTTTGCTCAACAATGGAAGAATGATTTCAACATAGAACATTATTTTTATGGGAAACAAATATCACATACAAAAAAACTGATTATTATCTGTACTCCCATGGATTTTAAGCAACTTTCCAGTCATTGACTACTCAACAAGACAGTGGCTACTGTTTTGGAGTATAAAAATATACTTAGTGGACCCAAAAAGGAGAAAATACATATGCTGATGAATTTTTTTATGAGATAGAATGATAAATAATTATACTGCCCGGGGATTTGCCATCGACTTTTCAACCTGACTTTTCAAGACTGCACCCTAAAAAAGCAATGACAATTTTGGCTTTGAACGCCAGAAACTGAAGATCCAGCACATAACACATTCTTGTCAATGAGAAATATTACAAAGGAGAAACCAGATATGAAAAGATATATCAAGTCCCTTTCCAAATTCCTCATCTGCAGTTTTCTGATGCTGATGATTCAGGTGCCCCAGGTAAGCCTGGCACAGGCCCAGCAAGACCCGAAAAACTCACCGGTGACCATTATTGCTCCTCAAAACGACAGCACTGCAAAAATCGGCGACACAATCAACATAATGATTGTCGTAAAGTCAGGTAAATCAGTGGAGTCAGTAGCGGTCATATCCGGTGAAGGCCTTGGCATTGGGATGACAAGCTCCACGCCATATGTGGTTAAATGGGACACCGCCAATGTGAGTCCCGGAGAAGTCACCCTCAAGGCTCAAGCTCATATGGCTGACGGGAGCGTCCTGGAATCCCCTCTGGTGAAGATCACTCTTGAATCCCCTTCTACAGCTTCAGGAGTGCAAATCAAGGAAGGAACTCCAGTAATCATCAGGACTGAGGAGGAAATGATTTCCGGCAGAATCCCCAAAGGCACAACAATAATTTTCCGTGTGGAAAAGGATGTAATCGACTCCGATGGTCAGGTATTGATTCCACAGGATTCCGCTGCTTACGGCGAGGTTCTGGAATCCCGATCCCATGGGATGTTTGGCCGGCCCGGGAAGCTGGATTTCAAGCTGGAGTCGGTAAATGGAGCCGGCGGGGCTTCCATCCCCATAAGAGCAGTCAGGAGTTCTGTTGCAAAGGACAAAGGAGCGCTGGTTGTGGTTGGAGGTGCATTATTGTCGGTATTTTTCGTTTTTTTCCGGGGTAATAATGTGGAGATCCCCAAGGGAACCGTGTTTACTGCTTATGTCAACAACGACACCCTTATATCAGAGCCTTTGCCTCCCCGGCTGAGCGAAGAGGAGTTAAACATTGAAAGAAGCGCAACCATCACAAAACCTGTCGAGGGAGCGAATGTCGAGAAAGCAGGGGAATACGATTTTTCCTATGCCATAACCCCTTCCGATGAGTCGGTTTTTGTAAGGCTTTATGTAAACGAGGAACTTGTTATGTGGGAGAAGGGAAACCTTACCGGCATGACCTGGAAAACACCAAAAGCCAAGGACCTTAAAGCCGGAGAACATACGGTTTATCTGGAAGTCACCTTTGACAGCGGACATATTGTGAAATCCCCCACGGTCACCTTCACAGTGGAATAAACCGATGTCAGGCAAATACAGCACTTGACAGGGGATGTCCAGAGGGATGCATCAGGGAGGGGAGGATGATAATGGGAAGCCTTTTCGATATGGAAGCTGTGGCCCGGGAACAGGTTCGTAATGATGTGGCAAAAGGCAGACTGGATGAGGTGAGAAAAGCCCTGGATAATGGAGCTGATGTCAATGCCAGGCATATGTCGGATTCAACTCTCCTGCAATGGGCATCCTTGAAGGGCCATTCTGACATCGCTAAACTGCTGATGGACAGGGGAGCAAATGCCAATGACAAGGACATAAACGGCAATACTGCTTTGCACCTGGCGGCGCGCTGGGGCCACAACAAAACAATCTCTATACTCTTAGAAAATGGAGCAGATGTCAACACAAAAAATAATGACGGATATACTCCCCTGAAGATGGCAACAGTGGGGAAACACCAGGAAACTGTTAAGCTTCTTCGCCAACACTGGGCAAGTTGAGAAGAGTCGCTTTGGTTCTTATCCTGTCATTCGGATCATTTTGAGGAAGACAAATGTACCCTGGGCATTTTTCGGCCGGAATTTACAACAGACATGGAGGATCAGCTTTTTCGAGGCCTTGTATCATTGGAGCAAAACTTCGATAAGGTTAAATCCATGACAGCATTCCCATGGATTATTGATGGCATCATGTATGCAAAATAGTATTAGACCGATCCGTGACACTTGGAGGATGACAAATGCACCCTGGGCATTTGCCGGCCGGAATTTACAACCGCCTAAAAAGCTAAAACTAAATTATATTCGCAAAAGAAATTGTTTTTGCATTTCCGGCGAAAGCTCTTTGAATTTTTCAACTAGCCATTCAATTTTAAGTTTATTCAATTGATTCTCAATAATTTCTTTAACCTCCTTAAGTTTAGTTCGATGTTTTTCTGTCAGAAATGCTGGAGGAGAATTAGCACGAGTATATAAGCTGTTTATAACTGATATATTTGAAGCTGCAACATTGCAATTTCTCTTTCAAGACTATTAACCCATTTCAGACTTTTTTTATCTCTGTTCATTTCAATTATTTTTTTGAAATTATCTATAGTTTCCGATGGTTCCCAAGGTGATTCTTCTTCACTAATAACTTCTATTAATTCTGATTTAAGATTGTCTGCTAGTAGAGAAAAATCATTTGAAGTTAACCGATCATTATCTAATTGTCGGTAGGCCTCAGTATATAGACGTAGTGCACGACGCATTATTTGTAAATCATCAACATCTTTGCCACACCCTTCAAAAACAGAAAATAATTCATCCACTTCGTTTTGTAATATTTCTACATCATCAATAGATGTGAGCTTGGTTTCCCATAGTTTTGAAGCACGCTCCATAGCCTCATTCAAAGCTTTCTTAATGTCATCTAATCGATTTGAAAGCTGAAGGCGTAAGTCGTTAAATTCAGGCAATTGAATTTTTGTTGATATTTTTTTAATTTTATTTGTAAATTCAGAACCAGTCTTTTGAAGGGCTCTTAGTTCTGCTATTCTAACAAATTTTGTGGCTTGTGCATGGGTCGTGAGCCATAAGCTAACTTCACTGATTAATTTATGTGCCCTCAATGCTTCCAAGAATCCTGCGCTCCCAGGTATATATCGGAAGGATGGAGCTGAAATCGGAAAAGAAATTTTTTAAGGGCCAGCATAAGGCCATCATTGAAGGGGAAATCTTCCACAGGGTTCAGGCCCTGATGGACCAGAATCAGAACAAGCACAACGAAACCCACGATATGCACCGTCACCTGTTGTCGGGGAAACTCTTTGACAACAACGGAAACCAGTTCAAGAACCAGGGGACATCCAAGAATGCCAGCAGGAAATACCGTTACTACCATCTCAATGGGAAATATCTGTCGGCAGGGGATCTGGAAGACTTGGCAATCAGTATGTTCCGGGAAGTTTTCACCTGTTCCCTGGATGGGATTATCTCCCCCTCCCAGGAGATGGAGTTCAATGCTCTTTCAAACCTGGCGGTGGGATGAAGACACTCTATTGAATCTGTTTAAAATTTTCTTGTTAATCTTCCTTTTACATTTTAATTGCTTATCTGAAAGGTTTCTCTTATTCTTTATATCAAGGTAAAACTCTTTTTCCCATTCATTAACCCATTTTTTATAAAATGCAAACTCTATTGTTTCAGTATTAAATGATTTATCAATATCCATATGAACTCTTTTTATAGCCCCGAAAATTTTTTTTGAATGAAGCCCTAAAAAATTATTTACACAACAATTTCCAACAATTGCAGTGTTATTATTTAAATAATTTCTAATTTCACAGATATTAACAATTGGGTAATGACCACACAGGCAAGTGGTTTTTTTGTCCATATAAACACCTTGAAGCTTCCATTCCAAAACAGCCCGTTCCCAATTATTTGCATCTGACATCTCAATGATTCTCTGTTTTAATTGGTGTTCAGACATATAGCCTCCAACTCTTCGATAATCCAATAAAAATTAATTGTTCTTAATATAGGGCGTGTCTTCAAGCTAAATTTAAGTCAGGCATGAATTCTCTTAAATATGTCGAAACCCTCTGAAATTGAAGAATGAAGGGTGAAATGGCAAGAAGATGATAACCGTTTCCCAGAACAGCCTGAATCTGGTAAAGGCCCTGAGTCTGGGATGGAGATACAGGAAGATGCTGACCGGTGGGATGGGAATCAAGGCACTACGAAAACAGGAGAGAACCTCCGACAGGACCATCTACAAATATTTCAGCCTCAACTACCTGTCCCCGAGGATCATCAGGACCATACTGGATGGGACCCCGCCATCACACATAAACCTACAGGTCCTCTTTGAGATTGCTTCGGGGTATCCTGACTTTGTAGATCAGGAGAAAAAGTTTTTCGCTGAGTGATTGTTGTTGTTTCAGTTGAAACCTTATTAGACAAGATTTGAATCTTATTAAAAAGGATTTCAGTATTGTATAGAGTATTTAGTTATAGTTGAAACTCAAAAAGATAAATTTAAGCAAAATTGGAAAGGATAGGATTATTATGGGAGTTAAAGACGAAAGCGAAAAGACAGTGAGAGAGAAAATCGAGAGGGCATTAAAGAAGTTGCTGAAGTTTGACAGTCAGCTTTTATCTTTTGATGTCAATGAAAGGAGTATAACCCACAGGTTGGCGATATACCTGGAAGATGAATTTCCCGAATATCATGTAGATTGTGAATACAACCGGGATGTTAAAGATCCCAAAAGAATAAACAAGATTAAAGAAAAAGCAAATATGACAGAAAATCCTAACGATCCAATTGCTGACACCAATGCAGTATCTGTTTACCCTGATATAATCGTGCATCGCAGGGGAAAAAATGATAATTTTCTCGTCATAGAAGTAAAGAAGACTAAAAATCGCAACCAGTCAGAAGAAGAAGAGAAGGACAAAGCCAAACTGCGGGCATATATTGAAATTTTCAAGTATGTTTATGCCTTTTTCATCAAGGTGCCGGTAGGCAATGATATTAATAAAAGTGAGTATAAGGATGTTTTCGATTGGATTGAACGGCTGAAAAAAAAACGAGGAGAATCACAACGGTAACCGAATCAGTTGAAGACTGAGCTGCAATGAGTTTCAACATTTTTTTGACTTTGCAAACAAGGCCAAGGTATGGAACGGGACAATACCCATGGATATGGGGGTTCTGTGGAGGCTTACCCAGTCAAAACTTACAGGGAGCCCAGGGGAAATTCCCGCAACGTGGCGGGGTTTTCAAAAACAAAAGCCCGGCAATCACAGATGACTGCTGGGCTTGCTGACTTGTGGCGGAGAGGGAGGGATTCGAACCCCCGGGACGCTTGCACGTCCAACGGTTTTCAAGACCGCCGCTTTCGACCACTCAGCCACCTCTCCGTGTGTCATAATATTCTAAAGCAAAGGGGAGTAAAAATCAAGATGCAGAATAAAAAAATCTCAAAATGAATGGGCAGTTTTCAATTAAGATCAAGTTGGCAGCAAACATGTCGGTTGGATTATTCCTTTACCGGGGTATCCCCAGGGCTGTTCTTCTTCATATTGGCGATAAAGTCTGGCCCCGCAACACAGCGGAAGCCGTATTCTCCCAGAGGAGAAGACACGTCGCCACTCCAGCGGGATGCGCAACGGCTCCGTCTGGCAGGGAGGCTCCAGCTACCTCCCCTGATGACCCGTTCCATCCCTGATTCAGGCCCTGAAGGGTTATTCACATTGCCCCGGTGGTAATAATCCTCGCTGTAGTAATCCAGACACCATTCATTAATATTCCCCCCCATATCCATAATGCCATAAGGTGACCTGTCTTCCTGGACAGAACCCACAGGAAGAGTCCCCCGTCCCGATATTATCGGGGCCATCATAGAGAGCAATTGCGGATCATCGGTCTGAACGTTGTTGCACCAGTTGGGATTCCACTGGTTGCCCCAAGGATATTCTCTGCCGTCGGTTCCCCGGGCGGCCTTTTCCCACTGGGCCTCGGTGGGCAGAGTGACCCCGGCCCAACGGCAGTAAGCCTCAGCCTCAGGATAAGTGATATACGTTGCGGGATGACGGGGATACTCCAAGGCCCATGCCGGATCCCAGCGAACCGATGAATGTCCCGTTGCCCTTGCAAACTGGTGAAACATCTGGTTGGTGACTTCTGTTTTGTATATGTAATAGGCTCCCAGATAAACCCGCCGGGGGGGGATCTCGTTCGCCCCGGCATCAGGATGGGACGGCTCGGAGCCCATGATGAACTCACCGGGAGGAATCAGAATCATAACCCCGCCGTCAACAGGATTGATGACCTGATGGGGCAGTCCCTCTATGGAATCCCTGACCATGGCGGGCTGAAGAGAAACCGAGGTTTCCCCAGGGGCGGGAAGCCCGGTGGTGACAACTGGCGTAGCAATACCGGCGGGGTTTGTAGCATGGCAGGATGAGAAAATCAACAAGGCAGATGTCATGATCCATAGGATGACAAGCCAAACAGGTTTTGGTTTAATCATAATCCATGCCCTTTTCTCTGTCTTCTTTCTCATCCGTGTCCCTTACGGCTTCAGGAGGTATCTCCACCACGGCCCGGAAGCCAAAATCCCCGTCCACATCACCGGGCCTCTGGCGATCCCGGTATGTGAGCCTGCATATACGCTGATCCTGACCCCAGCCCCCACCGCGCATGACCCGGTGCTGGCCCTGATCCGGCCCGGAAGGATCCCTGGTGGGGCCGGTGCGGTAATATTCCGGGTTATACCAGTCCCGGCACCACTCAATCACATTCCCCGCCACATCCATCAAGCCCTCGGGAGATCGATCCATGGGAAAGGATCCCACAGGAGTTGTCCCCAGGTTGTCATAATAAATATACCGAAGGGCCAATCCCTCGGGGTCTGTCAATTCCAGCACGTTGGCAAAATTTGGGGCCCATTCATCCCCCCATGGATATATCCGCTCATCACCACCCCGGGCAGCCCTCTCCCACTGGGCCTCGGTGGGAAGATCCCCCCCGGCCCAGAGGCAGTAAGCCCGGGCATCCTCCCATGTGACATAAACCACGGGATGATCCATGACCGCCGGGTTCAGGTACTCCTTCCATGACCCCTGGGACACATATCCTGTCTGGCGGGTAAATTCTTCAAACTGCCGGTATGTGACCTCGTATTTGTATATGTAGTATGGCGACAGGGTGACCCTTCGCCGGGGAAGCTCCTGGGGCCGGGCATCCCTGTCAGCAGGCGAGGCACCCATCACAAAACTTCCGCCGGGAATATATATCATCTCGGCACCGTCCCGTTGATTGATGGCCCTGTTGCTGTCAGGTATTTTCTGAATGTCCGGAGCAGGAGCATCCTCCGGGGACAGCTTGACCGCCACAGGATCCGGCCTGGGAGATGACCGGGGAATCACTCCCTGCCGGGGAAGCGGATCCGAAGGGAGCCATACACCCCGGAAGGTGTAATCCACATCGGAGGAATCGGGAAGGTTGTCGTCCCGGTGATCCAGCCGGCACGATGAGGGATCCTGATAAAAACTTCCGCCCCGGAGAACCTTGTCGGTTCCATCGGGAGGAGAACCGGGAAAAAGGCCGGGATATTCATCGCCAAACCAGTCCGCGGTCCATTCACTGGCATTGCCTGCCATATCCATCACACCAAAGGGAGAAGAATCCCCGGAGAATGAACCCACGGGAGTTATGCCGGTTTTCTCAAAGAGATACCTTGCCCTGCCTTCCAGCAGTTCCGCCGGGGTATCCCGGTTGTTGCACAGGGAGGGATCCCAGCTGTCGCCCCAGGGATATTTCCTGCCGTCGGTGCCCCGGGCAGCTTTTTCCCATTGTGCCTCGGTGGGAAGCCGGACTCCCGCCCAGCGACAGTAAGCATCAGCATCATTCCACGACACCATCACCACGGGATGACTGCCGGTTTCCGGGCCCACCCACCGACACCAGCTCCCCTGGGGAGTGTATCCTGTTTCTTCAATAAACCTGGCGAACTGGTCGTTGGTCACCTCATATTTGTATATGTAATATTCGTCAAGATACACCCTGGCCTTGTCAGCACCGCCGATTCCACCCGCAATAAACTCTCCCGGCGGTATGTATATCATAATGGCGCCATCCACAGGGTTTTTAACGGTCTTTGGATGAGGCGGATCTCCGGAAGAATCAGGCCCCAGAGCAATTGCTCCGGCAATCAGGATTAGAATCAATGTTAGAAGAAGATATTTTTTCATATCAGGAAGATTATATCCAAATATCCTTTATTGTTCAACAAGTTTGGCGAAAGGATTTGACCGCCGGAGATAGCATTATATATCCGGGAGGTTCAAGATGAAAGGTAGATTTGCCCTGATTCCTGTGATGATATTGTTTCTAACATTGACGGGGATCTGCCCGGCTCAGGAGGTCTTTCTCTCCCGGGAACAACTGCAGGAAACCGACCGGGACCGGGAGGTTTTTCTGGGAGGCGTTCTGGATGACGGCGGGCTGATTCTCATATCCCAGGAACCGGGAAGAGAGATGACAAGGCTGATGCTGGTTTCTCCCCGGGGATCTGTCGCAAGGCCCATCGACATTCCCATCCGGGGAATTGAATATGTTGTCCCCTTTGATAACGGGAGAAAAGCCCTGATATATACCTCGGATCGATATTCCTTCTTTGTGGTGGATCTCCGGCGAAGACGCTGGAAGAAAGTTCATGGCCGGGAAGGATCCGAACCGGGGTTTGCACTCTTCGGCGGGCGGAAATCGTGGCTGTTTCCCATGAGGGATAAAGTCCTGGCCTGGGGATATTTTTATGACCGGGGCGGTGAGTATGCCAGCGAATGGCTGGTCAGCCTTGACACCAGCGCCCAGGGAGAGGAATTCATCAACCGGCAGGTGGAAATGACCCGGCTGATGGATTCTGCCCGGGAAATGATCCACGGCGGAGGAAGCCCCGGTGTAATGAAGGCCGGTGGTGATATTTTTGCCTTTGTTATAGAAAACGAACATGGCGGGGGCATATTCACATATAACATAAAAAAGAATGAACTGAACATAGTGGAGCAGTTTTCTGCTTTCCACGGAATGGATGTATCCCCCGACGGCAGTAAGTGTGCATATGCCATCACTCCCCGGGGAGGAACACGGCAGGTGCTGTTTATATACGATATCAACCGTCAGGTTTCCATGGGCGCACATCCGGGAGATTACTACAATCCGGTATTTGACCGGGACGGCAGAACAGTAGCTGTCGGATCCAGAGTTACAGCCCTGGGCCGGGTTATGGGGACCACCCTTCATCTTTTTTCTGGGGATACCTCGGCAGGAGAAGCAAAAAAAATCCAGGTGCTAAAAACCGGAGCTATGGTTGACTGGAAGTTTGCTGGAAGAAATCAGCTCATCATCATATCCCGGCAGGGGGATATCTACCGGGAGAAATACTGAATCACCGGGAAACCCTTTGAGCCTGATTGTGATTATATTATATAATGAAGCACGGAGGTATATATGAATCTGAAACCCATATACATGGATCACGCCGCTACTACTTATCTTGACCCGGAAGTGCGGGATGCCATGGAACCTTACTTTACTGAAAGGTTTTTCAATCCCTCCAGCCTGTATTCTCCGGCAAGGCAATGTGCCTCGGCCATCACAGATGCCCGCAAAACCGTTGCCCGGTGGATAAACGCCAGGGATCACCGGGAGATAATCTTCACCGGGGGAGGTTCTGAAAGCGATAATCTGGCCATATATGGCATCGCCATGGCTCACCGGGACCGGGGCCGGCATATCATCACCATCCCCATTGAACATCATGCAGTGCTTCACACCGTGGAAGGAATGAAACTTCACGGCTTTGATTATACCCTTGTACCCGTTGATAAATATGGAATGGTGAACATGGAAGCCCTGATGAAAGCCCTGCGGGATGACACCATACTTATCAGCATAATGACCGCCAACAACGAGATGGGAACCATCCAGCCCGTGGCAGAGATTGGACAGATTGCCCGGGAGCGGGGGATTTTCTTTCACACCGACGCAGTTCAGGCCATGGGGGCAATCCCCATAGATGTGCAGGCCATGAACATTGACGCCCTTTCCATGTCCGCCCACAAGTTTTACGGCCCCAAGGGAGTTGGAGCCTTATACCTCCGGGATGGAATAAAAATTGAACCCCATATCCGGGGAGGAGGACAGGAGAAGAAAATCCGGGCCGGCACCCATAACGTGCCGGGGATTGTTGGGCTGGCAAAAGCCCTGGATATGGCCTGTGAAAACATGGAGGAAACCAGCCGGCGGATTGGCACCCTGCGACAGAAGTTAGTAGATGAAATCACCGGCAGGATCCCTGATGTGGTTTATAACGGGCATCCGGCAAAGAGGCTTCCCAACAATGCCAACTTCACCTTTCGGTTTGTGGAGTCAGAGGCGGTTCTCCTGCACCTGGATATGATGGGGATATGCGCCTCGTCGGGGTCTGCCTGTTCCGCCGGGTCCGAGAATCCATCCCATGTGCTGGAGGCTATGGGAGTGTCGGCACAGGATGCCCGGGGAAGTCTGCGGTTGACCCTGGGAAAGGGAACCACAGAAAAAGAGGTGGAGTTTGTAAGTCAGGCCCTGGAAAAAATTCTGGGCAACCTGCGAAAGATGTCCCCCCTGGCATAATTCATAACATGAGCAAGGCTCAGAGGAACTTCCGCAACTGGTCAAGCTGGAGTTCCTGGGGCGTGGCGAGAGATTCTTCTTGTTTTGGGGAGGCTTCCTGTTTGGGATCCGGGTTGTCCCGGTCTGATTCGATGTATTCCGGTCTGTATTGATAGCGGTTTACAATGTGGGATCCGGCTCTGGTTGCAAGGGCCTGCAGGCGGGAGAAATCCTCCCCGCTCATGGATCGGACGAAACAGAGAAGATCCCAGTGAGGCTGGGGGATCTCCCGTATCACTTCCATTAATTCCATAAGCTCTTCGTCTTTCATTGAACCTCCTAATAAATGAAAGGTTGTGAGCCGGTGCCTTGTCCCCTGGGGATGAAAGGATCAGGGTAACTGGGGCTGATACCGCTCCAACGGCATTTTTCCTGGTTTTGAAAGCACTTGAGAATGTTTTCGCAGTAGATTTCTCCTTCAGGCCCTTTTACATTGGGGTTCTTATAATAAGGATACTCGATCAGTATATGAACATCCACGTCAAGGATGTGGCAGTGACGGATCTGAGGCTCCAGAGCTTTGGCCTGAGCCTTTTTTGCTTCCAGCTGGGCATGCTTGCGGGCAACCTGGTTGTAAGAATACTGATCCATCCT
>CAYNGH010000060.1:0-17832 GCA_964396845.1 uncultured bacterium
TTCCCCATTTTCTAAAAATGGGTCCCGACTTGTATTCCCCGGTTTTAAACCGGGCGAAAAAGTTTCCCCCGAGAATAAAAAATGCGTAAGTCCTGTACTTAATCGAACACCAATGAAAAATTCCTCAGACCCCCGGGAGAAGGGTTTGCAGGAAGAAGATATAAATGACAGGTAACAGTTTTATCGGAGTGATGAAATGCAAAGACGAAGACAAAAAGACATTGTGACGCTGACCCTTATGCTGGCAGTGCTTATAATCTCCACGGCGGTGTTTCTTCCGGGATGCGCCAGCGGGCCAGCCGACGGCGATAAAAACGGTGTTCTGAGAATAACTCTGGGGGTTTCGGAATCCGGAGGGATTGACACCGGAGGATATGGTTATTATGCAGTCCTCTTCAACAGCAGGGCCGAAGCCATAGAGGTGACCAATTTTGAAACCTTTACCGACTTCATCCGCTATGACGGCTTGAATTTCCGCTGGTATCACCGCCAGGGGAATGTCCCCAGTCCCGGATATACCTGGGTGGATGCGGGAAGCATGAATTCCAGCTCATTCATAGCCAGTGATGGAAACTCCATTGTCATCAGGATTGACCTTGATGACAGGACTCATTTCTTCAACCAGTATATTGAGAGCCGTCGATTCACAGCCCATGTGGTGACCACGGATCAGAGCAATGCTCTTTTGGGCCGGGCAGTTGATACCCTGGGCCAGGGGCCTTCCATTTCTGGAAATTCTTTATATACAGTTTTCTTCGATTCCGTCACGGGGCTGGTGTCCCCGGCACCTCCGGGATATCCCGGGGATCCTGTGGGAGATTATGATGTGAAGCCGGATTTGGAATATTTCCCTTATGAGAGTTATGATATTGAACGGTTCTCCCTGGAGCTGGAGTAAGACAGCGGGAGAAACCCCAACCCGACAGCACAGCCACCGAGGCATACTGCTTAACCGAACACCAATACTGGAGGCTTGATTGAATCAAAAGGGCCGGGATAAAATTATAAAGGTCCGGCTGGATCAGATTCTTGTGGATCGAGGGCTGGCGGAAAACAGATCCCGGGCATTGGCTATGATTATGGCGGGGATTGTCCGGGTGGGGGATCATGCAGGCGTAAAAGGGGGAGAAATGCACCGGGAAGATGTACCGGTGGAGTTGACAGGGCCGGTTCATCCCTATGTAAGCCGGGGAGGATTGAAACTGAAACATGGGCTGGAGCATTTCTCCGTTGATGTTGGGGATGCCATCTGCCTCGATGCCGGGGCATCAACCGGTGGTTTCACCCACTGCCTTCTTCTGGAAGGCGCACAGAAAGTATGGGCAGTGGATGTGGGTTACGGCCAGCTGGATTACCGTCTTCGAAAAGATCCCCGGGTAGTGGTGGTGGAACGTTGCAATGTCCGGTATCTCACTGAAGAACAAGTGCCCCGGAAAATGGACATTATCACCGGGGACTTGTCTTTTATATCCTTGACCCTGGTCTTGAAGACCCTGTATGGTTTTCTTCGGCCCGGTGGTTTGATGCTCCTGTTGATAAAGCCTCAGTTTGAAGCTCCCAGGGGTTCCGCTCCCAGGGGAGTGGTGAGAGATCCGGATATTCGCCGGTGTGCTGTGGAGAAAGTGGCAGATTTTGCCGTGTCCATGGGTCTGGAGTATCGGGGAGCTGTGGAATCGCCCATTACCGGGCCCAAGGGCAATGTGGAATATATTGGATGCTTCCGCAGAAGTGCCGGATAAAATCCGTGGCCACACAGGAGGAAATGGACGGGACAAAAGATAATACCTGCAGGAAAAGATGGAGAGTTAATCATGAGAGTGCTGATAGTGGGAGCCGGGGCCATCGGGACGATGATTGGCGGGGTTCTGACCAGAGCCGGCCACAGGGTGACATATCTGGATTTGCCCCAGGTGGTTGAAAAGATCAAATCTTCAAAAATCAGAGTTGAAGGGCTGGGGGATGTCATTGAAACTTCTGATTTTGATGCGGTGGATGATATTGCCGGGCTGGATCCCTTCGATCTTTGTGTGGTGGCGGTCAAGTCTTACTGCACCAGGGCTGCCATGGAAAAGGTCACCGATGATGTGGCCTCGGTGATTCTCACCTTTCAAAACGGACTTGACAATGAGGAGCTTCTTTCTGAACGTTACGGCCCTCACCGGGTGGTGGGAGGATCCATCACATATCCTGTGGCTCTTCTGGACACAGGTTATGTCCGCATAGAAAATTCCCGGGGAGGAATCGGCCTGGCCCCGGTGGAGGGATCCCTGGACATATCGGAGATTGTCGAGATTTTTACCCGGGGAGGAATGCAGGTTATTTCCACCGGGGATTATCGAAGCCTGAAATGGTCAAAACTCCTGTTGAATCTCATATGCAACGCCACATGCGCAATTCTGGACATGACCCCGGGAGAGATTTTTTCGGATCGCCGCCTGGTGGCCATTGAGCAGAGGCAGATCCAGGAAGCCCTGCGGGTGATGGATCGACGGCGGATCCCGGTGATGAACCTGCCTGGATATCCCGTCATACCCTTTACTGCTCTTTACAGGGTATCGCCCCCTTCAGTACTCAAGCTCCTGATGAAAAAGAAAATTGCCCGGGGACGCGGGGATAAGAAACCTTCGTTGCTTCTGGAGATGGAAAAGGGAAGCGGTTGTACCGAGGTGAGATACCTTAACGGTGCTGTTTACCGACAGGCTTTTTCTGCAGCCCTGAGGGCACCGGTAAACAAGATCCTCTATGAAACCCTTGAGGATATTGTCCGGGGATTTATTTCTCCCGATGATTTTCGAAGGAACCCGGAGAATTTTCTTAACCTTTTCCGGCTGGGCAAATAAAAACCCGGCGCAAAGTCCCTTCTTCATATCCTGTCCTGCTTCGTCCTGTGCCTGTTATTGTGCCTGGTCTTTTACTGCATCCTTGACTGCGTTTGGTGCTTTTTTTCTGGCTTGATCAGTTCTTCGAACAGACAGGTTTCCGGGATGACTTTTACCGGGTTTGTCTTTTATATTTCTCCGGGGTCAAAGAAACACTTTTTTGACGGGGGCTGAAGTCCTGGGCAAGGAGAATATTTTTGCCTTATCGAAACTTCAGCGGGGTCACTTTATGGATATGGAAAGGAAAGACAGCACTTGAGCAGTTTGGGTTTTCCCGGGGACATACCCCTGGAAATGCCGGGGACAGGGAGCCAAGGGTTTGCCAGGGGTGGTTTTCTGGGCGGATTTCCCCGGCAGGGGGAGGATCTGGAGGACCTGGGGATACTGGGTTATCTTTATTATGTCTGCAGTTATCTTGGATCCACCGATTGGGAAGAGATTGAAGCAGAGAACGTGATGGAGAATCTTGAAAGCCTGGCCGATGATCTCGAAGGGCTGGAATCCTGTTATCTCAACCCTGCTCCTCCCGGCGGGAAAAGCATCCGGGAAGTTATGCTGGAGATTGTATCCCACCTGCTAAATGCCATGGAAGAACTGGCATCTTACATGGAAGACAATCTCGAATCTCATCTTGAAGAAGGGGTGTCCCTGCTGAATCTGTCCAGTGAGATGGTGGAAGCCCTGTTAGGGACGGTTTCCCAGGAGAGGCTGGAGCTGGCGGAGTTTATGTCCCAGCTGGACAAAGAAGGCATCCCCGGCAGAGAAAAGGCGAACAGGGAAAAATTGATCCGCATCAACCTGACTGATGCCGATTCGCCGATTACAGAAGAGCTTTCCGATGATCTTCCGGATAAGGATGACTATTATTAGCCGGAATCCAAATATGCTGGCTTCAAAATGAAATTTGCTTGATTAAACTGTACTTTTTCGACAAACTCAGGGCCTGTCAGCATAAATCTTTCAGAAGGGGAGCCGGGAGATCCCATAGCCAAGAGCCGGAACATAACAATGATAAAAATCGGCATGATACTGAGAAACCAGGGAAGCATTGACTTCGACTCATATTCTCTGATTTAATAACGGACTGGAACAGGGTTCCCTGAGAGAAAACCCAGTTAATTTCTGGAGAGATTAATTGGAATCACTGATAAGCAGATGAAATCAACTGGCAACATAAAAGCATATCCCGCAGTGATTCTCTTTGTTTTTGTATTTCTTTCAATTTTTGTCCTGCAAAATACAGGGGTTCTTTTTGCCGGAAACTACCCCGACCCCACTGCGGGCAGAGAAGCTGCCATGGTGGCGTCCTTTCTGCTGATGGCTCTTGTTTATATGGTTGTCGATTTTTATTTCCTGAAAAAAATGAAGGGATGGCTCAAAGGTGTCGGAGTGTTTCTGGGAGTGATATTTATTCTCCTGGGGATGGAGGGGTTTCTTCGGCTTTATGACAGGGCCAATCCTGCTGTTTACCGGCCATCCCGGGCCCTGCTTTGGGAGATTACTCCGGGCCTTGCGGGGGTATCCGGGAGCGATGGCCGTTTCCAGGTCTGGTCCGACAGATACGGCCTGAGAACCGGCAGGTTGGATGCGGACAGGGAATTGTCCCCGGCAGATGGTGAGAAACTTCGGGTGCTGATTGTGGGAGATTCCACCTTGTTCGGCTGGCCTCTGAATTTTGAAGAAACCTTTGCCCATTACCTGGCCCTGGAATATACCGGCACGAAGGAAATCGAAGTGTTAAACGGCGCAGTCAGCGGTTATTCCAGCCTGCAGGGGCTGCTTTACTTGAATGAACGGGGCTGGAGTTTTAATCCTGATGTCTTGATAGTGGGTTTCAACAATGACCCCTTCATTGAGCCGGTATCCGACAAAAAACGTCTTGATGCTGCGGGGAGGAATTCGACTGTTTATTCATTGTATTCGCTGGTTCTTTTTCGTGTAATCCGGGGGCTTATCCTCGATGAGGGGATTCTCCCCAAAAGGGAAGGCAACGGCAGTGAAGCGGGAGAACCCCGCCTGTCCTCCGGAGAGGTTTCCCGGATCTATGAAGAGATCATTGCCGGTGCTCAATCCCGGAATATAAGAGTAATGATCCTGTCGTTGCCTCTTTGTGATGAAGGAGGACGGTTTCCCATGGCTGAGGTGTATCGTGGAACAATGAAAGAAACCGCCCGGCTGGGGGGGGCTGAATTTGTGGATTTTTTCAACACCTGGCCCCGGGATGGCCCGGAGTTTCTGGATCCTGTTCATCCCGGCCCTGAAGGTCACCGGCTCATGGCCCGGGAAGTGGCCCGCCGGCTGGACTTGAATGAAGAGCCATGATGACTGCTGTAAGGTTGGAGATTAGCATTTCGGCGGGCCGGCACAAGGTATCTGAAGGTAATATCTATTTTCTGTGGAATCTGTTTTTCTTGAAAATTTGCCCTTGAGGCATGGAAAGGTGAGTGGAGGATGTCGGAATTTCGTAATGCCATAAAGCTGCTGGCAGAGGAGCTTTCCCGAACAAAGGAAGATAAGAAGAAGAAAGAGGAAATGGTGGGAGATAAACCGTCTGTCACCCATCATGTTATTGAGCTTGAGGATGGGCCTTTCCGCTACAAGGCCACTGCAGGCTATCTTCACATGAAGGATGAGCATCAGAAACTCAAGGCCCGGTGCTTTTTCATATCATACGAAAAAGAAGGACTCAAAGACACAAAGGATCGGCCTGTTACCTTTGCTTTTAATGGCGGCCCCGGGGCAGCCTCGGCCTGGGTTCACTTCGGCGCCATGGGCCCCAAGAGGATTGTCACCACTGACAACGGCGAGATACTGCCAGCTCCTTACCGTTATGAGGACAACATGGAAACATGGCTGGAGTTCACAGACCTGGTCTTTATGGATCCTGTGGGCACCGGTTTTTCATGGCACGAAAAAGATGAAGACCCCAAACAGTTTTTCGGGGTTGAAGAAGATTTGCAGGCCGGCGGTGATTTCATCCGGCTGTGGGTAACCAAGAACCAGCGGTGGCTTTCGCCCAAGTATGTTGCCGGGGAGAGCTACGGCACCTTCCGGGGAGCCGGCCTGGCAAATTATCTCCAAGGCCGGCACGCCATGGACTTTAACGGAATCATCATGATTTCCTCGGTACTCAACTTTCTTACCTTCAGCTTTGCCACGGGGAACGATACTCCCTATGTCCTTTACCTGCCGGCTTATACCGCCACCGCCCATTACCACGGCAAACTGCCTGCTCACCTGCAGTCCAGGGACCTGGAAGACCTCTTGAAGGAAGTGGAGGAATGGGCTGTGGGAGAATACTCCGTGGCCCTGTTGCGGGGCAGTGCCCTATCTCCTGAGGATGAGAAGAAAATCGCCGGGAAAATGTCGGAATATACCGGCCTGCCCGTCGATTATATTCTGGACCTCAGACTCCGGGTAAACCGTGATCGTTACCTGAAACAGCTGATGCGGGATGAGAGCCTTGTGCTTGGCCCCTATGATGCCCGGATGAAAGCCCACGATGTGGACAAGGGAGCAGAGAATATCCTGACGGATCCCAGTATGTTCAATGTTTTCGGCCCCTGTATCGCCACCCTGAATCACTACATCAGCAAGGAACTTGACTATGAAAATGAACTGCCTTATCGTCCCCTTTCCCGGGATGTGAATAAACTGTGGAACTGGCAGTCGGGAGTACCCGGCGGGATGGGGTATATTGATATCACAGACAAACTATCTCATACTATGAGTTATAATCCTTATATAAAAGTATTTCTGGCCAACGGATACTACGACCTTTGCACCCCGTATTTCCTGAATCGGCATACGGTGGATCACCTGCCCCTGTCCAGGGAGCTGTTGGGTAATATTACCTTTAAATGTTATGAGGGTGGACATATGATGTACGTCCACCGGGATTCCAGAATTCGTCTGCGGAACGATTTGAGGGAGTTTTACAAAAAAGCATAATTATAATTCTTTATGTGATAATTTTGTGATAGAATTAATAAAAATGCCGGTTTCCCGGCATTTTTGATATTACTTTAACTGTTTCATGCTGACGGCGATTCTTCTGCCGTGGGCTGGTGATTACAGGTGGTCAAAGAAATAGCGGGTTGCAATCATTGAAAGGATATTCTCCGGGATCTCAATCTCGTCGGATTGTTTTATCGCTCTGGACTGGCCGATCTCTTCTTCGAAGGATCTGGTCAGCTTGCCGGCGATTTCTGTATCCACGGAGTTTATCATTACCTCGCCCTCGTAACGTTCTGAACGGGGATGGAGGTTGTAACTGCCCACCGATGAGAACATCCCGTCCACCACCATATACTTGCTGTGGAGGGTGTCCCCCTGCTTGAGATAGATTTCCGCCCCTTTGTCCACCAGGTCCGGCAGGCTCTTGAGAATCGGCGCGGTGATAACCTTCATATCCACACTTTCTGCGGAGTTGGTCAGGAGCCGTACTTTTACACCCCGATCCAGGGCATCGGTGAGGGCCTCTTTGATGCCCGGGGTTTGGATGAAGTAAGCGTTTTCGATGTCGATGGATTCTGAAGCTCCCTGTATGGCCTTGAGTTTGGAAAGCATGATGTTGGAGCCTTCGCCGGGATAATGATTAACCACGGCGCTTCGTCCTCTGCCTGCAGGTTCCGGGGTGACCGGGTCGATCTCCTTCCCTGCCACCTTTCCAAAAAGGCGTTCACAATCGGCCACTGCAGGGCCTTCTATGAGAATATCAACATCCCGCCATTTTTCCTTGGGATCGCCCCGATGGCTATAGACATTCCCCGGGTTCATTCCCCCGGCTATGGCGGCCTTGCCGTCAACAATCATCATCTTGCGGTGCTGTCCGTTGTATGGCTCGTCGGAGTCACGCCAGCGAACCAGGGGAACTCCCTGTTCTTCAAGATATGCCAAAGGCTTCTGGTATTGTATCTGGGAGCCAATCTGACCGTCCACCACAACCTTGACATCCACACCTTCACTGTGCTTGGCGGCCAGTTTCTGAACGATATCCCATCCTGTTTCATCGTTATATATGGCCCAGGTCATGAAGTGAATCGATTCCTTGGCGTTGTCGATAAGTTCATCTCGTTTGGCAAAGGATGCCGGGCCGTTGATGAGGGGAGTGATTTTATTGCCCGAAACGAAAGGAGCGTTCTGGAGGGATTCCATCTCCTTCAAGAACTCCGGCTCGGTGAAAGCGCTCATCTCTCCCGGGCCCCGGGGAGGAATCTTTGAGTTTCGAACCAGTTGCATATGTTCCTTGCCCATGTCTTCCCAGCTCTGGTAAACCCGGCCTGCGGTGTCCGGGGTCATTCCCCGGTTCCTGAACTCTGAATCGATGGCCCCTGCCAACAGGTTGATATATTCGCTCCTCTGCTCCAGGGACATCTCCGGGAGGAGTCCTGACTCTTCTGCAGAGTCGGCCAGGGCATGTAGGGTTGGCTTTATCTGGCCGGTGGCGTTAAGCCCGGCGATAATCTGTATCAGTTCGGCTTCTGCCTCGGGGTTGCTCATGATTTCCCCGGCCAGTTGTTCGATGAGCTTGACCAGTTTGCCGTAATCCCCGGTTGTTGCCGCTTCCATAACCGTCTGCATTACCTGGCCCTTGACCTGCTGGCCCACCTGTTTTAAGGCCGGTGGAATCTTGAAGCCGGGCATTGGTTTTTCTTCGGTGGTGGACCCCAGAGAAGTTTTGTCCTGATAAGCTTTGCAGGAGTCTTCTTCTTTCTTTTTTACCGTGGATGTCAAAGATGGGGTGTTCGTCTGGACTTTGGAAATATCCTGATTTGTATTGATTTTCATGATAACTCTCCAATAAGAAAATATTCGTGCCAGTAAATAATAACATAAACTGAAGAAGAAAAGTATTAATAAAATGTAAACTCCTGTAGAGAAGCTTGCCTCCGGCGTCCCCGGCGTTTATCTCTGGATTGGGGCTTCGCTCCAGTTTGTGTGGAAGACCCCTTCCCGGTCGATTCTTTCATATGTGTGAGCGCCGAAGTAATCCCGCTGGGCCTGAATCAGGCTGGTGGGAAGCTGACTGCTTCGGATGCTGTCGTAATATGCCAAGGCTGCCCCGGTGGCAGGGCATGGGATCCCCAGCCTCACCGACTGGATGACCCGGCTTCGCCAGCTTTTATGAAGATTGCTGAGGGTTTCTGCGAAGTTGATGTCCAGGTACAGGCTTGACAGATCCTTGTTTTTTTCAAATGCCTCGCTGATTGATTCCAGGATTTCCGCCCGGATGATGCATCCTCCCCTCCATATGCCGGCGATTTTCGATAAGTTCAGCTCCAGTCCCAGTTGCCGGGATGCTTCTCCCAGCATGGACATGCCCTGGGTATATACAGATATTCTGGAGCACAGCAGGGCATCGTGGGCTTGCCTGACGGCTTCATCAATATCCCCTTCAAAGGATTCCCCGGGGCCTGGAAGAAGTCGGGATGCCACAACTCTCTGGCTTTTCATGGCTGAGAGGTACCGGGCAGATACTGCGGTGTCGATTATGGTTACAGGGATTCCCATGTCCATGGCTGCCTGGGATGTCCATTTGCCGGTACCTTTTTGACCGGCCCGATCCAGTATCATGGATATCAGGGGCCTGCCGGTTTCTTCGTCTGTCACTTTCAGGATGTCCACGGTGATGTCCATCAGGTAAGAGGACAGGGGGCCGGTTTTCCATCGGGCAAATATATCCCCCACCTGCTCCACGGAAAGATCCAACCCCCGGCGCAGGTAGTCATAAGCCTCGGCGATAAGTTGCATATCGCCGTATTCAATGCCGTTGTGGACCATCTTCACATAATGGCCCGCTTCACCAGGCCCCATGTATGCACAGCAGGCAAAATCCTCAACTTTGGCTGCCATATCGGCAAATATCTTTTCCACTAATTCATAGGCTTCCCTCTGGCCTCCGGGCATCAGGCAGGGGCCTTTCAAGGCTCCCTCCTCACCGCCGGAAACTCCGGTGCCCAGAAAGAGAATCCCCCGGGATGACAGCTCCTGTGATCTCCGCCGGGTATCGGCAAAATGAGAGTTGCCCCCGTCGATGATGAGATCCCCCGGGTCAAGGCAGGGCAGAAGGCTCTCGATGGTCTTGTCCACCGGTGCGCCGGATTTTACCATCAGCATAATCTTCCGGGGAGGATGCAGAAGCCCCGCCAGCTCCCCGATGTTGTATGCCGGGGTGATTTTTTTCCCCTGGGCCTGGTTCTTTATAAACTCATCGGTTTTCTCCCCTGTGCGGTTGTAAACTGCCACGGAGTATCCCCGGCTTTCGGCGTTTAACGCCAGGTTTCTCCCCATCACCCCAAGACCGATTATTCCAAGATCCATAATGTGCTCCTGTGATTTTTCTGTTGGTTATAACACAAGCCGGGTCTATTTGATTCCCGGCGGTTGATGGTGTGAGCGGAGTTATCAGGTGGTTTCCTCCCCGGCCCGGATGAGGGCGATGGGAGTCTGCTCGTCGGCATTCCCCTGGGGGTTGGTTTTCAATGCATCCACCACCATGTCAGCCCTTTGGGGGCAGGTGATGCCCAGCACGTCCACCTTTCCCAGGTCGTTCACATCCACCACTGCCATATCAACGCCGGTTTTTTTCTTGAAATTGTCCGCGCTGACCTTGGGGTTTCCGGGGCCCATCACCACGTATTTGTCGAAGGGAGGCAAAGTGCCGGTACAGTCGTCTATGGTTGCCACGGCACGGCCTGCAAAGGCATAGAAATCTCCGGCTCTGCCCACCAGACGGCCCAGAGCGCCCATTATCACCGACATGATGATCCTTACAGGGCCTACCTCTTCGATGGCTTTCTGGAGGCTGTAGGGTGAGGACAGGGATGAATCCATCTTGAAGAGCTTGTTGATGCGGGTGGCCAGGAATCCCGGCTTGATTTCCTCCACATAATAAGCCCGGCCTTCCATGATGGCCAGGGCCGATTCGCATACTGCCAGGATGTCGCCATCCCTTGCATGGGGTTTTGCGTATTTTTCGTATATGGAAAAAAGATCATCACCGGGAATCAGCAGGGGAGTCCTAACCGGCAGTGCTTTCTGGCCGTGGTCCGTGGTGGTGACGGATTCTTCTTCGCCGATGCCGTCGGGATTCAGTTTCAGGGTGAGGATTTTTCGATGGTGTTCAATGCGGTTGCGACAGTAAGTCTTGTAGAGGAGTTCAACCTTGATGCTTCCCATCTGTTTCATGGCCTCGGCGGTGGAAGGATCTCCCTGGCTCAATTCCAGTTCTCCTGCTACAATCAGGGTATCGCCGGGTTTTATGAGAATCGCTTCCCAGTAGCCGTCTTTTCGGCAGTTTCCCTTGGGATATGCATAGGCCCGGCATCGGAAGCAGTTATATTTGTCCCCCTGGGGATGAACCCGGGCCAAGAGATCCAGCATGATGCACTGCTGTTTTCCAGTGCTTTTCACCGGCAGTTCAAAGTAGATTAATGCCCGCTCATCCTTGGAAAACTCCGGCTGGCTGACTTTCAGGTACCCGTCGGCCCATTCAACATGGCAGTCGCCCACCTTTGAAGCGACTGTCTTGTAGATCAGAGATGCAATTCCCCACAGGATGCCTCCAGCGGCCAGGATTATCAGGATGATTCTCTCAAGGGGCATGTTTTTTCTCCTTGTGATGCAGATCCGCCATATTTTCATTCCGGGCCGGTTATTTCCTGCCCATGTGGGTGAATCCTGACAAGTCCTTTTGCACGAAAAAACACAATGAAGGAGGATGAGGTTTCAAGGACGAACCAGATAAAAAACTGCAGGAAGGCATGCTGATGGGAATAACCTTTTACGTGAGTCATAATTCCCGTTACTTTCTGGGACTGGAGGGCCGTGAGGCCTTTCTGATGCGAGAAAACCGGGATATCTGGCGTACCAGAATACCCTTCACCAATTTTCAGATAGCCGGGGTGGGCAATCTGGGACGGGTGGTAGTCCGGGCCGAGGAGGGAGTTTTTCGGGCTGAGCCGGCACCTGTTCCCAAGTTTGAAGAGATTCCCATATTCGGAAGTTCAGTCCTGAAGCAGGAAAACGCCCACCTGGGGAGGGTTGTCCTCAATGCCACCGGTGATCGTCTTATGGTGGAGAAGATTTCCCGCAAGAGCAAGCTGGGGGACAAGATCATCAAGATGATTTCCAGCTCCCCGGTGCAAAAAGGCCAGTTTATTCATGATCTGGTCCTCTACAGCCTCGAGTCAAAAAAGCGGGTGCTGGTGTTCCGATCCAGCGCAGATCGAAGGCTTCCCCATGCTTTTTATTGGAATGTAAGCCCCAGTTTCGGCTATGGTGTCTGGTCCGAGGCCAGGAAAAAATTCCGGGAGTTTGAAACAAAGTTTTCCATAGTGGATTTGTCCAGGGATCAGATTTTTATGGATTTTACCCTTGAGGGTCTTGCAGAATGGAATTTGCTGATTAATAATCTCGGCACGGTTCTTGTGGATTCACCCCAGACCACGAAACATCGGGAAATACTTGTCTGCAATTCTGCCGGCGAAAAATTCAAGGTGACCGTTGATCGGGAATTTGATGTAAACCATCTGGGAAGGGGATTTGTTTCCTTCCGCAGTCGAATGAGGCCTTTTTATCTTTTCAAGTCCTTTGATGACCAGGTCTTGGAGGAAATCAGCCTGGAAGCAGTGGAGGAAATGGAACTTGACTACTCGGTGGTGTTCAATCAGGATGATGACATCGATTTTGTAGCCCGCAAGGATAACAACATCAAGTTTGTTCACACATCCTCAGACCGTTTTTCCATAGATGCCCGCCGGTGGAGGATGATGGTTGATCAGATGCGGATCGACGAGGAGATTGCCAGTCATCGCGGTGAACTGGAACAACGTCAGACGGCACTGCGGGAACAGCAGTCCCAGCTTCGTGCCAGGGAGCTTCTGAAATCGGTGATGGACGAGAAAGAAGAAAGAGCCAGACTGGATCGGGAACAAATTCGCCAGATGCAGGTAAAGTTAGGAGATTTGAAAGATCAGTACAAGGCCAGAATGCTCAGTCGCTATGAATACCTGCAGGCAAAGAAAGAACTTGATGAGGAAATCCGCCAGTTGCAGGAGAAGTTGGGAATGCCCGTCACTGCACCGGAGCCTCCTGAGCCGGAGCCCATACGGGAGCATATGCCTCATGTGGATCCTTATTACGCTGCGGAAACCCAGTTTATTGCAGATGAAAATGATCCGGAACAGGGGATTGAAGAGGTTTTTGATCAAGTCTTTGTAAATCCGGCAGAACCCCGCAAGCCGATTCCCCTGGCCCCGATGCCGGGAAAAAAACCCCGGCTGATGGATCGGGAGAGTCTGATGCCTTCTCCCGGTGAGGAGATACCCGGTCAGGTATTCAAGATCCCCGCCAGTGAACTGAAGCTAACCGATGAAGACCTGAGGGGTGAGCACCGGGGGAGTCTTTATACCGGCTGGGATGAACACAAGAAGATTTTTTCTCCTCTGAAAATTTCTATCCGGGAATCAGATACCGATGAGATGGAAAAAAAATCTGAATTTAAGCCCATGCCTTTTTCCCTGTCGGGGCTGACTCAGGCCGACGATGATGATTCTGTGGAGATGCCCGGTCTTTCCACGGGTCAGATGAAAGAGATCCTGGAATCCACCGTTGATATGGTTCCCTCGGGAACACTGCCCCGGGAGGGGAATCCCGTCAGGTCTGAACCGGAAAAAATCCCCGAGGACACCACCCGCCTGTTGCAGATGCGCAAACAGATTGAGCAGGAAATTCAGAAGGCGGTTTCTCAGAAAAAGAGAACAGCCCAGAAGATCGACAAGATTTTGTCGAAATATCAGAAGCTCCTGGAAGAGTTGGAAGAGAGCTACAGGATGGGGGTTATCTCCCGGGAGAATTATTTAAAGATGCGCTCCCGGTATGAAGAACGCCTCCGGAAGGTGCAAGAAGAGTTTGGATTATAATGCCGGAAGGATGGACAGCCGTTGAATCTGGAACAATTCCTTGATCAAATCAGGAAGACCCCCAAGCTCTCATCAAGTGTAAAGGCATGGAAAGTCCTTCCCCAGCGTCTTGCCGTCACGGCACCCTTTCCAGATTCCATGAACCCCCGGCTGATACAGGCAATGAAGGATCAGGGGATTCAGAGCCTCTACTCCCACCAGGCCCAAAGCTGGCAGGCAATACACGAGGGAAACAACGTGGTGATTGTCACTCCCACCGCATCAGGAAAAACCCTGTGCTACAACATGCCGGTGATTGACCGGATCCTCTCAAAACCAGATGCCCGGGCGTTGTATCTTTTTCCCACCAAGGCACTTTCCCAGGATCAGGTGGCTTCCCTGCAGAAGACCGTTGACATCCTGGGAGCCGACATCAAGACATATACTTACGACGGCGACACTCCCGGCAATATCCGCAAAGCCATAAGAATGGCAGGCCATGTGGTGGTGACTAATCCCGACATGCTCCATACCGCAATCCTTCCCCATCATACCAAGTGGATCCGTCTTTTTGAAAATCTGGAATATGTGGTGATTGACGAGATTCACAATTACCGGGGAGTATTCGGATCCCATGTGGCCAATGTAATCCGCCGGCTGAAGCGGATTTGTGAGTTTTACCGTTCAAACCCCCGGTTCATATGCTGTTCCGCGACCATTCGAAATCCCCGGGAATTGGCAGAACAGGTCACTGGAGAGAAGTTTGAACTCATCGACACCAACGGCGCCCCTGCAGGAGAAAAGCATTTTATTTTCGTCAACCCTCCCATTGTGAACCGCCAGTTGGGGATCCGAAAGAGCGCTCTTCTCGAAGCCCGGCAGATAGCTTCCCGCCTTGTAAAAAACGGCATCCAGACCATCTTGTTTGCCCGGACCCGCCTTGCCTGCGAGGTTTTGACAACATATCTCAAGGAAGCCCTCAGGAAAACTCCCGGAGGGAATCCTGACAAAATCCGGGGTTACCGGGGGGGATACCTGCCCAAACAGAGGCGTGAAATCGAACGGGGCCTGCGTCAGGGAGAGGTTCTGGGGGTGGTCAGCACCAATGCTCTGGAGCTGGGAATCGATGTGGGACAGCTTTCCGCCGCGGTGTTGTGCGGTTATCCCGGAACCATCTCCTCCACATGGCAACAGGCGGGACGGGCCGGAAGAAGGCAGGAAACCAGCGCGGTGTTTCTGGTGGCCACTCCCGCGCCACTGGATCAGTTCATCATCAACCATCCCGAGTTCTTCTTCGGCGACAATGTGGAATCGGGGCTGGTGAATCCTGACAACCTCTATATTCTCGTGAACCACATAAAATGCGCCTCCTTCGAGATACCCTTCCGGGAGGGGGATACCTTCGGCGGGGGCCGGGTTGAGGAGATTCTGGAGTTTTTAGGTGGCGAGAACATACTTCACCGCTCCGGGGATCGCTGGTTCTGGAGTGCAGACAGCTACCCCGCGGAGGATATATCCCTGCGCTCCGCCAGCGGTGAGAACTTCGTCATCATCGATGTCACAAAGGATTCCCGGGTAATCGGCGAGGTGGATCGATTCGCCGCGCCGATGCTCCTGCATCAGGAAGCCATATACCTCCACGAGTCCAGTCAATATCAGGTGGAGAAGCTGGACTATGAAAACAAGAAGGCTTATGTCCGGGCAGTGGATGTGGATTATTACACCGATGCCAATCTGTCGGTGAGCGTCCGGGTTCTGAGCCAGGACCGCCGGGAGCCGGCGGAGCTGGATCATTACCGGGCAGTGGGTGAGGTCCAGCTGAACGCCCTGGTGACCATGTTCAAGAAGATTAAATTCCATACCCACGAAAATATCGGCTCCGGCCCTGTGGAGCTTCCGGAACAGGAGATGCATACCTCCGCATACTGGCTCAGCATCGATGATTCCGTCACCGCTACCATGGACCCCAGGGACGTGGAATCGGGGATTGTGGGAATCTCAAGCCTTCTGGGGAGTATCGCTCCCTTGTATCTTATGTGCGATCCCCGGGACATCAGCACTGTGGTTCAGGTGCGATCGCCCCATACCCTGATGGCCACGGTGTTCGTATATGACAGTTACCCCGGGGGCATCGGCCTTTCAGAACGGCTGTTTCATATGCATCGGGAGCTTCTGGAAACCGCCCGCCGTCAGGTGATAGACTGCACCTGCGCCAGGGGATGCCCCGCCTGCGTGGGGCCTGATGAATCCATCGACACCAACCGCAGAAAGATCACTCTTCAGCTACTGGATCGAATAACGGGACTGGGGGGAGGCTGATATGGCCGATGAGCCCATCCGGGTTTTCGTATATGGCACCCTCATAGAAGGCTTCGGCAACAACCGCCGGGTACTCCGGGGACGGGGACTGATTCTGGGCCGGGGATGGACTTTCGGGGAAGTGTATCACCTGCCCGAAGGTTATCCTGCCCTGATTCCCGGCAACTCTAAAGTCAGGGGACAACTGCTGGAGTTTGACGGTGAATCGGCGGAATCGGTGATGGGGGATCTGGACCTGCTGGAGGGATGCATCCCCGGCGACTGTGAAAACTCCCTTTATATCCGGCGAAAGGTCCCGGTGGAGATGGAGGACGGCTCCCAACTCACCGCATGGACTTATTTTTATAATGACACCGCATACCCCGCAAACCACGGAAGGCATATAACCGACGGCAACTGGCAGAAATTCGCCACAAGGGAGAATATAAAGGGAGAAAATCACCCGCCGGTTTAGGTGAAATGTGGTCTTTGTCAGTCCGGGGTTTCCTGTGTCTGCTGTTCTGGCTGTTGTGTATTGTCGGATAAAAGATATTTTTTAATCAAGTCAAATATCTGTTCAAAGTTTTCAAAGTCTTCTTCTGTGCCATTCTCACAAAGCCAATTACAAATTTCTCTTTTGATGTCAATTTTTTTGTTACAGCATATTATAAAGTTGTCGGAAATTTTTTCTTCTTTTCCATTTTTAAACTTATTACTTTCTTTAGGAATGATAAAATGCTCGTCTTTATTTTTTATCTTTTCAACTGTTTTTTTTGAAAATAAACTTTCGATACCTGTCTTAATCGGGTTATCATCTATCTTATCGATACTTTTACGCTGAAAGTTTCCCTTAAATTCATGTTCGTGTTCCTTGTCACAATCATAAAGCATGAAAATTTTGTGATTTAATGCATCGTTTAACTTTTCGGTGAAAAAATTCCAGCACTTATCAAGACCGCCAAAACCTTCAGCATCAGTAATCTCAATCTTATCAATAAGCTCTTTTTTACCGCTTTTTTTTGCTGCTGCCTTGATATACCCAACATCATTTTTCCCTTCAACTATAAGGATTGGTATATTTGACTCCATTAACAGTTTTTCAAATTCTTTTGTCTGCTGTATTTGGCTGAATATTTCCTTGTATTCACTGAACTCTTCTGCACCGATTTTATTTCCCGTGGAAGCTTCAACAATTTGGAAATTTGTATCACCGAATTCTTTCTCCATTCCCAGCAGAAATAACGGCGAATGGGTGGTGATGATAAACTGAACCTTTGGGAATTTTTTGATTAAAAGGGGCAGAATAGAGCACTGCATATTTGTGTGAAGATGCTTGTCAATCTCGTCTATGATTACGATTCCGGTGATATTTTCCAGGTCCAACGTATTGTTTTCCGTGAAAGTATAATCTCTCAATATGGAAAGAAAAATGTTCAAAAGGGATGTTTCCCCTGATGAAAGCTGGAAGAGGTTACGGAGATAAAAATCTTTTCCCTGAAGTGATAGGGATCGATTTTTAATATGATTAATATGGAAGTGTAACGGGTTATCAGATATATTGATAGACATTATTTCGTGTATGAACTTAAAGATTTGGTTTATTAAAACAGTGCAAGGTCCATCATAAGTGATGGCTGGTTGGGATTGATTGTTAAAAATAGGTATTTTTTCACCAACAACTTGTTGAAAAAGAACATCAAACAGCCAGTTTATATTATCTTTTAGGGGGCGGTTGCATATTATTCTTCTGT
>CAYNGH010000061.1:0-17595 GCA_964396845.1 uncultured bacterium
ACCATCGGGATAATGGTGAATAATTTTTATCGGAAGGCCATGAGTGTTGCATTTAAAAATACTCAGAAAATCCTAAAAAAACATGGTATCTGCCCTGAAGGCTCACTGCGGGAGCATGCCATGAATTTTGTCCTGATGAATCCCGGGGTGGATTGTGTTCTCAACGGGATGCGCCGGGTGCAATATGTGGACTTCGCCCTGGATATGATGAAAATGATAAAAAAGAAATAAGCCGTTCACTATTGCTGACCGGCTTATTTCTATGTCAGGCTCATTAAAATCAATTTGTCTGTTGTTTGTCTGTCAGTTATCCTTCAATACCAGCTGCTGCAATGTTCGCATCCAGCATCCTGCCGACAAATGTCACCGCGCCCCGGGAATTTAACAGGGATTCCACACAAAGACCAAGAGTTTCAGGTCCGGGGGCCTCTATGTATTCTCCGAGCCTTGCCAGGGTTTCATCCAGCAGTAACAATGCTCCCAGGCTGAGATTTCTGGTATCCTCTGTCCCTTCGTGGATCTCCATCTCCCGGATGTTCTGCCGGGATTCTTTCAGCTGGCGGGATAAAACCCTGTGGTATGTCTTGAGTGTTTCCAGCTCCTCATCACCCTCGTGGAAAGCCTTTAATGCACTCAAAAGAGATCCGAATGTCGGGTTCTGGACATCCACTGGCCCGCTGGTATAGTCTTCAGTTATTTCCATTGTAGCCCCGGGATCCCGGGAATGGCTGTCAGGTGAATTCAATGGCATCTCCTTTCACCGGCTAATCAGTTTTGCGTTTTTACTGCCTTCGAAGCTGGTAGTAAACTCCGCTGGTGGTACTCTTGGCTCTCTCGCTGATTACCTGGTGGCCGGGCCGGATGTTGTTGGACCCGATGGTATGGGTTCCTCCCGCCCGGGAAACAAGCTCTGTATGGCCTCGGCTGTGGTTGATCCATACATCGCCGGGGCGGGCCTGACTGGCGGGAACCCGGACATAACCCTGTCGCTGAATTGACTGCTCCAGCCGGCGGACATTGATTTCATGCCCTCTGAGTCTTCCGGTGCTTTGCAGCGCGGCACTGACAAAGTCAGCGCAGTTGTTTGTTCTGCCCCCTGCCGCTGTGAAGTTGGGCATCTGTCCCTTGATTTTCCAGGAATCCTGTCCAATATAACGCCGGGCCAGATCCACCGCCGCGCTCCCGGATGAGCCTGCGCCAACATTACCCCTGGCGGATACTCCAGCCGAGCCGGCATCCCTGGTAATCTGGTTGTAGTGGCGCATAACTTTGTTGTGCCAGTTGCGATCCGTGGCCCATCCCGCACGGTTTGCCGCGGCCAGCTGTTGGGCTACAGGTGCATCGGCATTGCTTCCGCCTCTTTCCCTGAGCCGGGCAAAGGTGCTGGCGCCGTAGCGGATCTGGTTTTCAAGGCCGTCAAACTTGGTGCGTCCGTTGGGGTTGGCGTCAAAGGCGCCTACTCCCAGCATCTTTCGCATTCCCACGCCTAACTTGCCGTGGTTAGTTTCATGTTGAGATATGGCCAGAAGCACCATAGGATCCACGTTGTATTCCTTGCCATATTTCAGGAACATATCTCCTGCGCCTCTGCCTGCCGCGGGAGAACCCCTCTGGCCAAGGTAATTGTCAATCCATCTTGCAGCATCGGGCCCATACTGGCCGGGGCCTCCTCCGATGGCTGATCCACCGCCCACACCGCCGACTCCGGGGAATGAACCTGATGGAGATCCTGCAGCAAAGGGAGGCAGGGGTCTGGAATGACCATAGGGAGGCATGGACACGGGTCTGCCAAATCCTCCGGAGGGGAATCCGCCCATTCCCATGGGCATACCGCCCATACCCATAGGCATTCCGCCCATTCCCATAGGCATGCCTCCGCCCATGCCCTGCTGTTGCATCAGCATCATCAGCATCTGCATGAGCATCATCATCATCTGCATCATGTTCTGGTTCTGAACCCCGCCTTGACTGCCGAAGCCGGGCATCATTCCGGGGATCATGCCCATTCCATTGTTGAATCCGCCCATCATGGGGTTACAGCAACCTAAGTTCATCAGGGGGTTCATGAAATTTGACCCGCCGAACCCGGACATGGCATCAGGAGAGAAGCCAACCCGGTCAGTGCCTGCCATTGCCCCCATAACAAAACTGCCCTGAGGGCCTGACACCCCGGCAAAAAACCCGGCGTTTCCACCCATCTGGGATGCACTGCTCAGGAGATTGCCTATTGGCATCCCAAAACCAACCTGCATGTTCATTGAAAACATACTCTCACTCCTTCGAAAAATGTTGTTAACTCATTATAACCTTATTTGTCTTGTATGAAAATATTCTGATTGTTAACAGTTTTGCAACAATGTTACATAAATGTTAATTTTGTTAAATTATGATTAACAAACAAAGAAGGCCCCGGAGAGCCTTCTTGTGATGCATTTATTTTGGCAGTATTCTTAGAACCGGACAAACTCCGTGTCTTCGATGTCTTCTAATTTGATGATATTGCCCTTGCCGCCGCCGTTGCCTTTCGGCGTCGTTCTATGGCCGTTGCCTGGTCTTCCCGATGCAGTCTTTTTGATGGTGTTTTGCATTTTCTTTTGTTTGCGGTTGTCTTCGTTTTCCAGCTTGAAGAAGGTCATGGAATCCGCCAACTGATCCGACTGACTGGAAAGCTCCTCGGATGTTGAGGCCATCTCCTCCGATGCGCTGACGTTTTGCTGGATGACCTTGTCCAGCTGTTGAATGGCCTGATTCACCTGATCCGCGCCGGAGCTTTGTTCGTTGCACGCGGCGCTGATTTCCTGAACCAGTTCTGCCGTCTTCTGGATGTCGGGGATAATCTGGGAGATAATATTGCCGGCCTTTTCCGCCACCTCGACACTGCTGGTGGAAAGCTGACTTATTTCCCTGGCGGCGTTCTGGCTTCTTTCGGCAAGTTTTCGAACTTCCGCAGCCACCACTGCAAAGCCCTTGCCATGTTCTCCTGCCCGGGCGGCCTCAATGGCTGCATTCAGGGCCAACAGGTTGGTCTGGCGGGCAATCTCCTCGATGATGGTAATTTTTCCAGCGATGTCCTTCATGGCGGTCACTGTCTTGCCCACTGCGGAACCTCCCTGCCGGGCATCTTCCGCAGCCTTTATGGCAATCTTCTCTGTCTGCATGGAGTTGTCGGCGTTCTGCCGGATGTTAGCCACCATCTCTTCCATGGATGAAGAAGCTTCTTCTGCGGAGGCAGCCTGCTCATTGGCCCCCTGGGATATCTGCTCCGCAGCGCTGGAAAGCTGGGTGCTGCCGGAAGAAACATTGACCGTAGCGGTCTTCACATCGGTTACAATGTCCCGGAGCCTTTCCACCATCTTGGAAAGGGCGATGCCCAGCTTGTCAACTTCCGACCGGATCCTGACGCTCACCATAAGATCTCCGGTGGAGATTTTTTCCGCCACTTCAGTCATATTGTTCATGGCTTCGATGAGGATGTTGAGATTGTTCTTGATGCTGTTGAAATCGCCGTTGTACTTGTCGGTGATTTTTTCCGGGATGTCCCCCTTGGAAATGCGGTCCACATAATCCGCGGCCACATTGAGAGGCCCGATGACTGCATTCAGAGTATTGTTCACTCCCGCTACGATCTTCCTGAAGTCCCCCTGGTGCTTCGATGCATCGGCCCTGGTCTGGAGTTTGCCTTCCACCGCTGCTTCCGCCAGCATGTTGGCATCGGTGATAAGGGCCTTGAGATTAGCCCGAACCTGCTCAATGGTATCATTGATAAACCGTTTCTTGCCGGGGAATTTCTCCAGGGGTGCTTCGAAGTTGCCGTTGCCGAATTCCTTGACACATGCCATGGCTTTCTTTTTTACATTGATGTGGCCGGCTACCATGTCGTTGATTCCCTGGGCCATTGTGGCATATGCCCCCTGGAATTTTTTAGCTTCGATAACAACATCAATGTCACCGGCATTGTGCTCTTCTGACATATTGTTCATCTGGCTGATGAGTTCCCGTAAATTGTCCCTCAGGGCGATGGCGCTTTTTGCCATGATGTCGTCTTCGGACATCACCTTGATATCCACATCCATGTTTCCCCGGGCCATGGTCTGGAGAACTTCCGCATCATGCCGGTTGTTTTCAACAACTTTATTCAGGTTTTCGATCATCCTGTCGTTTTCCGACCGCTTCTTCAGTTCAACATTGGTATTGCCCACTGACAGCTTGCCGGCAACATCGGCAATCAGGTTGGTGGCATCTATCAGATGATTGATGCTGTTCTTGATTTTGTTGAAATCTCCCCGGTATTCGTCGGTAATCTTCACGGGTATGTCCCCCCCGGCAATCATGTCCATGTAATCCGATGCCACCCTGACAGGCTGAACCAGTTGATCCAGAATCTGATTGACTCCCTGGACAATTTCCAGATAATTCCCCTGAAAACCAGCCTCGTCGGCCCTGACATCAAGCCTGCCGTTGGTGGCGGCATCCACCAGGTCTTTGAGATTACTTGTAATTTTCATCTCGTCGGAGAGATTCACTACAAATTCCAGAGAACCGATGATCCTGCCCTCATCGTCCTTCAGGGGCGCTCCGGTGTAACGGATGGGCAGTTCTCCCCCGGGAAGCTTTGCCACTGTGTCCCCGGTGAAGGTGCCGTTTTGATGCATGGCTCGGTTGCAACAACACTGGGGAGTGTTGCAGTGGGGAGTATTGAAAAGATTATAGCATTTGCGGCCGATACAGGCTTCCTGGGTCTGGCCCAGGGCTTCTGCTCCTGTCTTGTTGAGGTAGGTCACGTTGAATTCCCGGTCGATGGCCATGACCGGCGTGGGAATGAGATCCAGCAGTTTGCGGTTGTCTTTTGCCTCACCGCGGTGTTTTTCCAGTTCCTGCTGGGAATGCAGAAGATTCGTAGCGCAATTTTGAAAGGCCAGACTGATGCGCTCCATATCTCCTCCCCAGGATCCTTCGATGCTTTTTACATGCTCCCCGGATGCAGTCCTTTGAAGGCCATCCCCTAAAAGCATCACAGGTCTTGAAAACTCATCAAGAATCCCATTTACCATTTGAATTACCTTTTGTTCTTTTTCGCCGGCCCCGGGGAAAACTTTTGCCCTGGCAGAAAAATCCCCCTTCCCGACAGCTTCTGCCAGCCAGGTTAGCTCGTTCATCACCGCCTGACAGCTTTCCCGGCTTATTCCCTCCTCCTGGGGAGATATTACCAGCCCCCTGATCAGATTACCAATACCACTCATTGAACCTGCCTCCTTGCATTTTATTTTTTGCCTGTGTTACAAGTGTATGGGCCCTATCTGCTTTTTACATATGACAAGGCCTTTTATATACCCATTCAAAAATTCGACCACCCTGAAAATGACTGCTGAGAATGCTATGTTGAATAGTGTTAAATTTTGCCTGTTTTGGTATTAAATCTTTATTTCTTGTAACTACTGTATCGGCAGGTATCTGAAACAATTAAAGAGATTATTATGAGAATAAGCTGATAATTTGAAAATTTAAGATTATCTCTGGATTATCAGCGAAAGATTTATGTATAGACAATAAAGGAATAAGGAGTAATAGTAATAATTATCAAAAAATATCAGATGCTTTGAAAATGAAGGTATTTTTTTGTTTTGTCAAAAAATTACCTGATATGAAGAGTTATGATGTGGCAATAATTGGAGCCGGCCCCGGGGGGATGATGGCGGCCATCGCCTCTGCTGTAAGCGGGGCTGAGGTTGTTCTGGTGGAAAAAAACCGGGCCAAGGGAGTCAAGCTGTCCATGACGGGAAACCGGCGGTGCAATCTGACTAATGCCGGGGAAGAGATTGATGGCTTTGTGGAGAAATTCGGTCATGGGGGCAGTTTTTTGTTTTCGGCGTTATCTCGTTTTGGTGTCGGGGATACCATGGAATTTTTTCAAAGAAACGGCCTTGCCCTTGCAGTTGAGGGCCGGGGAAGGGTCTTTCCGGAAAGTCAGGATGCCTCGGCGGTGATAAATCTGCTCTGCCGATGCTTGGAGCAGTCGGGGGCAACAGTAATGAACAGTTGCCAGGTGACTTCTGTGAAGTCAGGCCCCGGGGGGATTGAGCATTTGAGGACTCCCCGGGGCAGGATTTATGCCAGGACATATATTCTGGCTACCGGGGGAAAGGCTTGTCCTTCCACAGGGTCTGACGGCATGGGGTTAAAATGGGCAAAATCTCTGGGACATCGGGTTGTGGGCCCCTGGCCGGGACTTGTCCCCCTGAAGGTTTCCCAGCGATGGATTTCATCCCTGGAGGGTATATCTCTGGAGAGCTGTTCTGTTACTATTGTTGGAGCAGATGGCAGAAGGCTTGAAAACTGCGGTGAGATATTGTTCACCCGGCGGGGGTTGTCGGGCCCTGCGGTGCTGGATATGAGCGGGGAGGCTGCCAGCATGAAGAGGGACGGCTCTGTGAGAATAATCCTTGACCTGATGCCGGAGCTGGATCAGGAGGAATTGGAAGGCAATATAATTGATGCTGTATCCCGAAATCCAAACCGGGAGATGGGCAGCCTGAAAGGGATTCTACAGCCTGACCGTCTGTGGCGGGTATTGCTGGATGTCACCGGGGCAGGAGAGAGGACCAAAGCAAATCAGCTTACCCGCACTGGCCGGAAAAAGCTCGTGGCAGGCATAAAAGCCCTGGAGCTGGACATGCAGGACACCGAAGGTTTTGACCGGGCCATGATTACCCGGGGCGGCATTGATCTGGATGAGGTAGCTCCTTCAACAATGAAATCTAAGATTGTGCAAAATCTTTATTTTGCCGGGGAGATACTGAACCTCGATGGCCCATGCGGTGGATATAACCTTCAGTTATGCTGGAGTACCGGTTATGTGGCAGGGATATCCTCAGCAAATGAAGCTCTGAATATGTGAGAGTGCTCGATTCAAAGCCCTTTGATTCTGGCGATCCTGATCCTGGAATCATTTCCTTTCCAAGTAATATAAACTTTTTTGTTGAAAACTGCCAGCTGGGGAGAGTGAGAGGACTCCTGGTCACGAAATATGGTCTGCTGATTAAAATTCAATCCATCGGTGGACTGTATTAGATTCAGGTTTCCGTTGATCCCGGTAAATGCTATGATTAACTTGTTGTTGTGAACCAGCAGAGAAGGGCCGGAACGGCTGAAGTTATTTATTCGGGGAGCTTTCTGCCATGTTTTTCCCTGATCATTGCTGTATCTAAGGTTAAGTCTTTTCTCCTGATCAACCCCTGTGAAGGCGATGAGAATCATATCCTTGAATTGAACTCCTCCCAGGTGATAGAGGGATGAATCCTCCTTCAGAATCTTCTTTGAGTTTTGGGGGAAATTTTTTCCATCGGGAGATATGATTATGTTGGGCCGGTTGTGTTCATCCTCGCCCCGCCAGGCCACTGCCAGGGAATCCATAAAGTTGAAACCGGTTACTGTTCCCCTGGTTTCATTGTTTCCAAGATTATACCTGCGGGCCTTGCTGGTCTGGGGAGAATGAAGTATCTCAATCCTCTGGGTACCTCCGTTGCTCCACAGCAGAACCAGCTCGCCTTTGTAAGTGGTCAGGCTGGGAGCAGCCCCACTGCTCTCCTGCAGAGTCATCTTCTGATTGTCGGGGAAATTCCTGCCATCCAGTGAATAAGCCAGGTTCAAGGTGGAAGTGTCATCAATGCCGGTCCATGCAATGTAAAGCCTGTCGTTAATTGAAGCAATTGCGATATGACTGGCGCTCTGCTCTCTGAGGACTGTCTGGTCAGCCAGGGTCAGCTTTTCATCGGCAAAAGCTCCATATGTTTTGGAACTGCCGGTATAGATAAAAATTGTCAGGGCAATAATGGTAAATGTAATAACTTTAAATAATCTCATAATACCACCTTTCAATGATTGTGGCTACTGCAACAGCTTCCGGGAATGCAGTTTTCACCGCCGGTTCCGCCACAGCATTCTCCCCGGTGGCTGTTTTGTGTGCCGGAAGTTCGGGAGCGATGGGAGAAGGATGACAGTATCCGATGAGTATTAACCCCGCCACAACTTCCGCAGGGAATACTGGTGTCGGGCTGACTGGAGGACAGGTTTATTTTCTCTGTTACATGGTCGCAGTCGGAACAGTGATATTCATATATTGGCATGGTTGACTCCCTCAGAAATATTTTACACAGATGTTTCAACAAGAGGTGTTTTTATTCCTTGACAGAAAGATTGAAGATACTTTTATCAAGAGGTGTTTTGGATGCTGGATCGTAAAGAATATTTCATACGGGAACATACCGGGTTGATGAAACTCACCGATACATACGACATTCTTGACCCGGGGGATCAATCCCTGATAGGCATTGCCCGGGAAGAGGTCCCTGACTGGGCAAAATATCTGCGACTGGTCATGAACAAGCAGATGTTGCCGACAACTGTCAATGTTTATGAGCATGAGGGATCTCCGCCGCTTTTTTCCATTCACCGGCCTTTTTCTCTGTTTATTTCAAAGGTTTTTGTATCCGACGGTTCCGGAAAACAATTAGGATACTTCCAAACTCAGCCATTTTCATTTACTCTGAAGCTGGATGTTTTTGACAGGGACGGCTCCAAGCTGGCTCAGCTCAAAGGTGACTGGAAGGGATGGGATTTTCAGTTTCTGGGAAATGACGGCACCGAGATGGGCAGAGTTACTAAAAAATGGGGAGGCATTGGCCGGGAGCTATTCACCAGCGCCGATAATTATATGGTAGTTCTCTCCCCTGATGTGGCCCATAGCAACGAATTGAGCGCTCTGCTTCTTTCTGCAGCTCTGGCAGTTGATATCCTCTACAAGGAAGGAAGCAGATAATCACGGCTTTTCACAAGCCTCGCAAAAATCATGAAAACTCCCTGCTTCAGGGGTTTTTTTTGTTTGTTTCTTCACTCATCAGGCAGGATCTGTGGTGAATCGGAGGAATACCCCGGTTCCCAGGCAGGGACATGAATGATGTTTCTGATTTTTTCTGTGATAAAAAGGGCAAGGTTGCGGTCGGGATAATAAAACAGTAACCGGGTAATATGATGTGGCGGTATAACATGGCGATTCTTCAGCAGACAGTTGAATATCTCTCCCAGTACCCGATAATGGTTCTCTTTCTGGCCATCTTTATGGGGTTTGGTATCGGCAGAATCCGGATTGGCGGTATGTTGGTGGGTACCGTGGGGGTTCTCCTCTCGGGGATGATAATCGGCATCCTTGGCCTTACTATTCCCGGCCCTGTCAAGACCCTGGGGGTGCTCATATTCATCTATGCAGTGGGTGTTCAGGCAGGGCCCAGGATATTTTCCATCTTTAAAAAGAAAAATCTCCGTTATCTGGGAGTTGCAGTTCTGTTGTTCTCCCTCATAACTGCCTTCGCCTTTGTTTTTTCCAAGGTTATGCGCATGGATCGGGATATGTTTGTGGGCATATATTGCGGAATATTTGGAAAAGCGGGAGCTCTGGGTAATCTTATCAGCAATGTGGGCAGCACTGATTCACTGTTACCATACAGCTTTGCTTATCCCATATCCCTGGTTCTCACCATTGTATTTATTCACCTGATGGTGCGCCGGTATCATCTGGAAAAAAATCCCCGGCTGGACATTGAAATCGACAACCGGGTGACTGTTCGGGATGAAAAAGTGGTCACGGAAAAAATTCTCCTGCAGAAGGATCTTTCTGATACTCCCCTGGAGGGTACTGAAGATCGTTTCGGAGTGGTCATCAAGGAAGTCCTGCGGGGTGAGGAAACCCGCCTGCCGGAGATCGATACAAGGCTTAAAAAGGGAGATATTCTCCTGACCGAGGGGTATGAGTCTGATGTTAAAAAGTTTACCCGTTCTGTGGGGGAATCTGCCAACAGGAGAATTGATAATCCTCCCGGGGTTGAAACCCGGCAGATCCTGGTTACAAACCGGGATGTGGACGGAAAGACCCTGGGACAGCTGAATATTCGAAAAGAGTACGGCTGTCTGGTGACCAGAATCTGGCGATCTGGAGTTCTCATTGCTGCTCCCGAGAGCTGGGTTCAGCTGGAGTTAGGCGATGTCCTGATTGTTATGGGGCCGGCCAGTGGCATGCAGAAGTTCATCCAGATGGTGGGACGTCAGGGCCGAACCGTCAGCGAGGTGGATTTTTTCTCCCTGAGCCTGATAATTCTTGCAGGAATGATACTGGGGCAGTTTTCCTTCACAATTCCCCCGGCAGGAACATTGAAGCTGGGAGCCGTTGGGGGGACACTGGTTCTGGCGTTGATTATCGGTTATGTGCGAAGGGTGGGGTTCATATACGGCCAGCTCACGCCCCAGGCCCGGAATGTCATCAGAGAACTGGGACTGACCCTCTTTCTGGTGGGAGTCGGCACCGATGCAGGGATGACATATCAGAGGTTTCCCCCGGAAAAGATTTTTTCTGTGGTTTCCGGTGCTCTGGTGATACATCTGGCCTTTCTGCTGGTGGTATTCTTTGTCATACTGTTTTACAGGGGACGCAACAAGGCCGCCACCATACTGTCGGTGTTCTGCGGTTCCATCACCAACACCGTAGCCCTGGGAGTGCTTATGGAGCAGACCGGCTCCGATGAATTCATGATCCCTTATGCATCGGTATATCCCATAGCTCAGGTGGTTCTGATTATTCTTGCCCAGTTGCTTTATATGATATACTGACCTTGCTCATGGGGAAGCTGTCCAGCTTAACCCCGAGTTTCTGAGGCGATCCTGCAGTTTTTCTTGTTCCTGCCGGTTCAGCCGGGGACACAATAAAGCTCCCAGCTTCATCAGGCAGGATGTGTCGATTTCATCAATGGGATCAGGCATCCTGATTTGCATCTTTTCAAGATCATTCCAATAAACTGTCCCCGGCCTGGGATACCACCATCCCACCCGAACACCGCTCCCCAGGAGATCCTGCACATATTCCGCCATGTTCAGGGTCATCCCGGCATCCCGGGGAGTTTCACCGGGAAGCCCCAGGTAAAAACAGAATTGAACCCGATGGTTGAAACGATGTTTTTGGACTGTCTTAACGCAGTCCCGGATAACTTCCGGGCAGAGTCCTTTCACATGACGATTCAGCATTTGGGGACTTCCCGATACAGGGGTAAAAATAATCCGGCGGGTAAAACTGCCGGCGCAATCCAGAAAGCTGTCATTCAAGAGATCACTGCAGAAAACATGGTAATCGAGGCTGAAGGTTTCGTTCTTTTTTTTGCAGATGTTGTGAAAGTCCCGGATTCTCTTAAATTTGGCAGAAAAATACGGATCCACAATATGGATAAACCTGTCTTTTGTCCGGCTCAGATACTGTTCCCGGATATGGTATAATCGCTGGTAAATCCCCACCGGCGATATGAACCGCCATTGCCTTGGATGAAGCAGGGGAAACAGGGGCCGGTGGAAGGGCATTCCCCGGGATGTTTCCAGTGAAAGACCCTGGCAGATGTCCTGAGGCAGATCCTCCAGCAGGGGAAAGGGGAGTTGCTCCAACTGACGATCTGACAAGGCAGGGGGATCCGGGCTGTGATGAATCCTGTTCTCAAGGATCATTGATATGCCGGGGATTTCCTGAATTTTCCCTTTTTTGTTTTTGAGATGCTCAAGAAGCAGAGTCAGAGAGTTTTCCATTTCACCCCGGATTACCACATCAACGGGGGTTTTTCTCAGCATCTGTTCTGAAAATAAAGTGGGATGAAGTCCGCCGGCAATGATGGTGCACTGGGGATTCAACTGCCGGATATGACTCAGCAGGGTTCGGTATCGGGGCCATTTTACCGTGTCGGTTATTATGCATATCGCCTGGGCATCTCTGACAGGTTTTAAATCTGCATCATCTGTTAAAAAATGATCTCCTGATTGCTGAATATGGCATACTTCTGAATGGTGCCGATTCTGCCGGGTAAGCCCTGACAGGAGATACGGCTCCGGCGGGAGGATCTCTTCACCGGCAGGGGAATTGTCCTTGACTGGCAGAGAAATAAAAATGACTTTCATTGAAACTCCCGTAGATTATGGAAAATTTGCATTTCTGGGAACCTATGGGGTATAATATGTTATATGGGTGGAATTATTCCCTTCCCCCGGCGACTAAATGGCTGACAGCTGATAAGTGGGTGAAACCGATGAAAAAAATTTTTCCTGTTCTGCTTGCCCTGGTGATGGTTCTTTTGTTCGCAGGGGAGGCCCTGGCTACGGCAACAATTGGGGCCACCATAGTGAGCATTAATCCTTCCGGCAGTTCCCTGACAGTGGAGCTTAAAAGCGGGACCCGGAAAGAAGCAGTGCTGGTAAAGCATTTCAAGGCATACATTCTGAATCAACCGGCCCGGTTGAATGCCTTCAAGCCGGGGCAGTATGTGGTTCTCAAGATTTGCAACCCCCTCAATGATTCCCCCTGGCAGGTGGAAGTTCTGATGGATACCTATTCTGCCCGCCAATTTACCCAATACCGCACTGTGACTCCCATCCATCCTCCCACTGCCTCAGGAGGCTTTGCCACCTCCGGGGGATCCTCATCGCCGGGACTTCCGCCGGTGACCGGTGTTTATCCCAATGCCATAAGCAACCAATGGCCAAACAACAATCAGCTTCCCCAGGGACTCACCTGGAATCCCAACAATTCCGGCACAATGAAAGCCCAGCCTTCTCCCTGGGGCAGTCCTGCCATGGGAGATGTGGTTTCCGGCAATCCCGGCACCGGGAATCCACCAATGGTATCCGACGGAGGAGTTGTCAACTATGATACAGGGCCGGCTGTCACGGCAACTTCTGAGGATTCCAAGGGGAGTGTCATTCCAAATCTTGGTATCAAACCGGATCAGGGAAACTGGGCATCCAAGCCCACTGAGAATCTTCCCACCAGGAGGGTCATGGACATAATGGGTAGAATCCGCCAGTATGATGCGGGATATTCTACTCTTTACGTGGAGGATTTTAACAAACCGGTGATTTACACCGTTCTTTTCAGCCCCAATTCAAAGATTCTGGATTTTATGACCAATGAAACCGTGGCAGGAGAACACCTGAAGGTGGGCCTGGTGGTTAAAGTACTGGGGACCGGCGGTGATGACAATGTAATCCGGGCCAGCCAAATCAGGGTTCAGAGGTGATTTTTTCTGACAGATAAAGACGGCTCATCGAAGCTCAGGAAAATTATGGATATGATGCATGGATCCCCGTTGCAAAATCCGGGGTTCGATTCGACCGGCAAAAAAGAACCTGCCTCTGGAATGAAAGGCCGGAAACTGAAGCGACGGGGCCGGGGCAGAAACAGAAAGGGCAAAGCAAACAAAATCACCCCGGTGCCTGAAAGCCTCTCCCATGAGCTGGAAGAAGCAGCCGAATCTTTGAATCAGCTGGCATCATATGTGGAAGAAGAAATCAACATCTTTCACAGCCGTTTCCAGATAAAACACCCGTCGGATCGTCTTTACCAGGAGGCTTACGAGGAATATTTCCGAAGATTGGCTTGGTATTACCGACGCATCTCCCTGGGGCTTCCCAGGCAGGATCTTGACACCTTGGAGCGTTGTTTTGATTCGGTGCGTCGATGTCGCCAGGTGATTCCCCGGCTGGAAATTTTGTTGGTGGAATCCAGAGATGAATCCCCCATGATTCAGGCAGTCAAACAGCATGCCATGGCCTTTATCAACGAACAGGGTGATCCCGGCGGTTTTATGGAATCCCTGAAACAGGCCCGGAATTATGTGGATAACCTTGCCCTGGAGAACCATCAGGAGTTTGATAAAATCCCCGACACAGAAAAATCGGATCCTGTCATCGATGCCTATAACAAGATTGAAAGATTCTTCGGAGATTTTCGAAGGGGTCTGGATAAACTGGAGAGATTTCTTGATGAAAAATCCCCCGGCGACTTGTCCCGGGGACTGCTGGAAATACGACTGGCCCGGGACTCCATCGAAGAAATGCTATCCCAGTGAGGAGTCATCAAGCTGAAGGCGGAGGGATTACATTTTTTTGTATGGCTTTTTTTCTGGCATCATTGACAACCATTCTCAGCAATCTAATCCCTACTGCCAGAAGGACATAAAAAACGATGGTCAACAGCTCCAGGGGAAATTTTGATGCCATGAATCTGATTGCGCCAAAGCCGATATCCGGGACCCAGATGGAATACATGGCGAAAATCGGCTGAATGAACACTCCCGAGAGCAAGTGCGCCCCTTCGGACTTGCCATGTTGCGCCACATCCACCATGAGCCAGGAGAGCAGGGGCAGAATATTGATGCTGAGAACCACAGAAAAATAGATAAGAACAGGTCTCAGTTTCCCGGCAAAGATCAGGAAAAGTTCTCTGGTGATAAATATCACTGAGGCGAATACCGTAAGGAAAGTCAGGGGAGTCAACATCAGTTGGCGGATTCTAACAGGATCTGCAATGGACAAAATTAGGGATACTATTATCGCCATACCTATATAAAAGGCCGGGAAGAAGAAAGAACGGGAAGTGATGGAGTTGCTCAAGATCTGTTCTTCCCGGGAGGATGTGAAACGGTGACGTTCAATGAAGCATCCCATCAGAAAGAAATTTACAGCTATGATGGCTGACCAGATCCATGCCATGTCGTGGGGATTTGGCGAATTGGTAACAGCAAGGATTATCATAACGGAAATATTTACAATATAACCGCTGATGAACAGGTAATGAAGCCACAGGATATGGGATGCCCTGGGACGGATATTGATGGCGGTCTTGAAGAAGAAAAACAGAAAAGCCCATATGATGTTGAAGTAGAGAGCCAGCCAGGCAAACATCTCAGGGAAGCTGGTCTGAAAATTCAGCATCAGCCCTGACTCGGCAATCAGGGGGACATAAATCGAAGCGATGAAAAGGCCCACGATTACAACGATACCGTAAACGCTGTTGGTGGCGACGGCAGAACGGCTCTCTCTGGAAGAAAAATACATTGCCATCATGCTCACCATAATGCCCCATAAAAGAAGGGCCAGATAGTTTATCAGGATTTCTCCCGGAGATACTCCCCCCAGCAGGAATACCAGGGCCATCAGGGGGAGTGATGTGGTCAACAGCAGGAATATGTATGAAACTGCATAGGCCAGTTTCCCGATGATGATTTCCGGCGCTGCCAGCAGGGAAACCAGAAGCATCTCCAGGGTTTTGTTTTCTCTTTCCGAGGAGATGGCGGAACTGGTAAGGGAGGGAGATATGAACACCACCAGAAACCATTGGACTATGCAAAGGGATGTGAAAAATCCCCGGCCTGCTTCCTGCATTGCCTGGTAGGATCTGCGGTTTGACACTTCCAGCAGGTAGAAGAATGCGACAACGCCAAGTACCAGCAGGTAAACAATCTGGATTATGAATATCTTCTTTTCCCGCAGGCCGATTTGCATTTCTTTCATCAAAACAGGATTATCCAGGAATATCCCTGCCAGCCTAAAAAACGGGTTTACATGCCCGGCCTTGACGCCATCTCGGTTCATCAGACCACAACCCCCTTGGTTATCTTCATAAAAACATCCTCCAGGCCTGTGTCTTTTTCGGAGAATTCAACAATTTTATAATCTTCTCTTACCAGGTCTTCCAACAGGCGGGCCATATCCGGAGCGCCCCCGGAAAACTGAACCGCAAGACTGCCCCTTACCTGTTCCACCTGCAGGACATGCTCCCGGCCGGAAACTGCCTCTGCCAGGGTTTCCACAGGGAGAAGACTGCGGATTCTCAGGGTTCGCAATGTGCCTGCCTTGATGTCCTCGGTGAAGTTTTCAACAGAGCCGTAGGCCAGCAGTTTTCCTGCTTCGATTATGCCTATGGTGTCGCATATGTCCGAAAGCTCCGGCAGGATGTGGGATGAGATAAATATTGTCTTCCCCATGCGGTTTAGTTCCTTGAGGAGTTCCTTCAGTTCAATCCGCGCTCTGGGGTCGAGTCCCGAGGCCGGTTCATCAAGGATCAGGACGCTGGGATCGTGAAGGAGGGTCTTGGCAATGCAGAGTCGTTGGCGCATTCCCTTGGAAAGGGTTTCAATGAGGGTGTCCCGCTTGTGTCCCAGATCGGTGATCTCCAGAACATCATTCACAAGACCCTTGCGCAGGGAAGGGGCCTTCCGATAGGCCGAGGCAAAAAACTCCAGGTATTCATGAAGTTTCATCCCGTTGTAAATCCCGAAATAATCCGGCATATATCCCATAATCCGCCTGACAGTGTCAGGGTCATCCATGACCGGGACCCCGTCAATGAAGGCTTCCCCCTGGGTGGGGTCCAGAAGGGTTGCCAGGATCCTTATGGTGGTGGTCTTTCCTGCGCCGTTGGGGCCTATGAAACCAAAGGCTTCACCCCTTTGAACCTTGAAGGAAATGTTATCAATGGCCAGGCTCTTTTTAAAGCTCTTGCTGAGTCCCCGAACCTCAATCATGGGGGGGGCTGTTGTTGGAATATCCTTTAAAGCTGTAATTATTTCCCCGTCCATGATGCTACCTCACAATAAACAAGTTAAGATTCGTTGAATTTACACCCCTGTGGTTCAGCTCCACAGGATTCACCGGGTCGGAATTCCAGCCGATGAGCAGGTTTGCATCCTGTTGCAGCGGTCTGTTCTGGAAAAAGCTGTTTATCATGGAAAGCCTGATGACTGCCATGCTTCTTTCATTTCTGGGCAGACTGTTTAACTGGTGGGATTGCAGTTTGTTCTGACTGATCAGGCTTTGTCGCAGGGTTTCATTGATATTGGGATACTTCATGGTTGAAGTGTCCGCGGGAATATCTACTTTCAGTTCTCCCGGGGGCAGATGGAACTTCTGGGAGATTCTGTCGCCGATAATAATTACGCAGTCCTCCAGGGACTTGCCGGTATTGTTGATAATATAACCGGTAAACTGATTGCCGGAAAGGGTGATGTTTCTGTCGATGGTACCCTCCTGCAGAAAACTCCGTTGCAGGTTGTACCATCGGTTGCTCCACATGGGGATCCGCTGGTTTTCCAGGATGAAATTCTCCTGCTGTCTTACCTGGGTCACCGGGGTGTTGAAGTTTGTGGCAGTTTCCCATGCAGTAGCCTCAGGGCTTTTCAGAGTGATGTTATAATTGAAATGAAAAGGTGAAAACAGGGACATGGTGGAGTCGATGAATGTCCCTCGGCTTGTGGAGTCAACATAAACCAGATTCAGGGTGCGCTGGATTATTCTGGATCCTCTGGCAGAATAACCGATGAAATACATCAGCAGGGAAAAACTCAGGGCGATTATCGGCACTGTCACAAATAGCTTCAGGAGCAGGTCTTTCTTTTTGAGATAAAAATAATTCACCGGCCCCACCAGGACGATATATGACAGGATAATCCAGAAGATAATATCCATGCGCACGGGAGCTACCTCGGGAGCCTGTGTCAGGGCATTGCTCAGTGGTGCCGATGCTTTGGCGACTCCCTGGGTGTTGCGGCTGTCAATGGTAATGATATTTCGCCATAGGATGTTTTTTTCATAATCTTCCCGGAAGGGCTTTTTGGAGAGGTCTGCTGTTATGAAGTATATCTTTCCCATTCCCAGGGAACTTCTCAGGAGCAGGGGCACAGCTCCAGCCCGGAGGAGAACTTCTCCCTTGATTCTTCCTTCCATCAGGAGGGGGTTCTG
>CAYNGH010000062.1:0-17523 GCA_964396845.1 uncultured bacterium
AAGAGAATACACCCTGTGCAGTGCCTGTGGCCTCTGCAGGATCCCGGAAGGATTTCCTAAGAGCAGTTCGTTTTTGTACTGCCGGAAATAAAGATGATGACTGCCGGCTCTTTGACAAAATCCTGAAGGGTGAAACTTTCATAACCCGTAATATTAACCGGGAAGACCCATCCATCTCATGGATTCCCGAGGCGATAAACCGGGGGTTTCATTCAGGAGCTTTCATTCCCCTGAAAGGCAAGGATGGGATTATCGGCTTTCTGAGCGTTTTTGCCGATGCCCCCTATGTTTTTGATGTGACGGAGATGGAGCTTCTGGGAGAACTTGCCGATGACATCTCCTTTGCTTTGCAGGCTATTGAGGACCAGGATCGCCGGGACAAGGCGGAAGACGCTCTGAGGCAGTCGGAAGTCCGATACCGCAGTCTTTTTGAGCAGGCCAACGATGCGGTATTCCTGGAAACCATTGACGGCAGAATTCTGGATGTAAACAAGAAGGCATGCCAGATGCTGGGATATTCCCGGGAGGAGCTTCTGAATCTCAATGTCAGGGATCTTGTTACACAGGAAGCTCAGGATAAGATCCCCCAGATCCTTGAAGCCATCAGCCAGGGGAAGTCCTTCTGCATGGAAGGTGAAAATATCCGCAGTGACGGGACTGTCATCGATGTGGAAACCAGTATCTCATCTATGATAATTGGCAATAAGTTGCGGGTGCTGACTCTGGTGAGGGATATTTCTGAGAGAAACAGATCCCGGGCTAGGATGGAGCGTCTGCAGAAACGTTTCGAACTGGTGGTGGAAAACACTCCCATGGTGGCCATACAGGGGTTTGATACTTCCGGCAGGATTATTCACTGGAATCGTGAGTCGGAACGGGTTTACGGCATTGCCAAGGCTGATGCCCTGGGGCAGGATATCAAGAAACTGGTTTTCCATGAACGGGGAGGTGATGTCTTTGAATCCCAACTCCAACAGGTGTTGCAGACAAAAAAGCCCACACAGCACAGTGAATGGCAGATTACCGGCACTGACGGCAGCCCCTGCTGGGTTCTTTCCACTGTTTTTCCGGTGTTTGAGAAGAATAAGATAGCAGAACTCTTTAATATTGAGGTTGACATCACCTCGATCAAGAAAGCCAAAGAAGCTCTGCAAATATCAGAGGAACGTTTCCGGGGAATATTTGAAAATATGACCAGCGGGGTGGGAACATGCCGGATGGTTCAAGACAGAAAGGACGCTGTGTTTACCGGCTGGAACCGGGAAGCAGAAGAGATATTCGGTGTGAAGGCCGGCCAGATCCTGGGACGGCGAATCACTGAAGTGTTCCCCGGCTCAGAAGCCATCGGCCTGACAGAAGCCATGGAAAAGGTCTGGCGGACAGGCTCACCGGTATTCCTGGAGCCGAAACTTTACCGGGACAAGGTTTACGAACAGTGGATTGAATATATTATCTACAAGAACCCTTCTTCTGACGAACTGGTGACCATATTTGACGATGTTTCCGAAAGAATCGAAGGGGAGTCGGCTCTCAAGAAAAACCGGGCCCGGCTGTCAAGCCTTATAGAAGGCCAGAAGGACATTATCTTTGAAACCGATGACCGGGGCCGTTTCACCTTTGTCAGTCCCGCTACCCGCAACATTCTGGGATACGAACCTGCCAGGGTTGTGGGACAGCATTTCTCCCGTTATCTTACCCCTGACTCCAGGGAACTTTTTGACAATTTCCTAAGAGAGCAGAGCAGTAATAATTCCCGGGATTACCACACCCTGGAATGTTCCTGTATTGACAGCAACGGAAAAACCTGTCATCTTCAGGTGACCATACACCTGATGTTTGAACCGGACGGCGACCTGACAGGCACCAGGGGATCCATCCGGGATGTCACCGATGCAAAAAACGCTACACTGGAGCTGGCAAAATCCGAAGAAAAATACCGGGTTCTGGTGGAATCAGCCCAGGATGCCATATTCCTCTTTGACCGGCAGTGCAATTTTGTTTCTGTGAACCGGGAGGCAGCTCGGGCCATGGGGATTGCCCCGGAAGATATGGCGGGAAGGAATATGAGAGAGTTTTTCCCGCCGGAAGTTGCAGAAAAACAAAAAAGTAATGTTCTCATGGTTTTTGAATCAGGACAGGCCAGGACAGCCCTGGAAGCACCTAACAGAACCGTTGACGGAATGCGCTGGTATAACACCACTCTGGCCCCCATCAAGGATGATAAGGGTGACGTGATAAACGTGGTGGGATATGCCAGGGATGTAACCGAGAAGATTCTGGCAGACCGCGCCCTGGGGGAAATCCAGCAGTTTCATGAGGATATCATCGAGAACGGGCCCCTGGGTATTCTTTTTGCTGATGAAGATGGTGGGGTGACCAAGTTCAACAGAATGGCCGAGAGGATTACCGGTTATCAGCGGGAGGATATCCCCGACCTGGATACCCTGTTTGCGAAAATATTCCCGGACCGGCAAAAACTTGAACAGCTGGTGGCAGATTGGAGTGATGACATCAACAACCTGACAATTCCCCGGTGGAGGGATCTGGCCATTGAAACCGGTGACCGTGGCTCTGTCTGGATTAGGGCTGTCATCTCAAAAACCCCTGGCGGAGGGGTCATATGCTTCATGATGGAGCTGGAAGGACTCATCGACTGCAACCGCAGTGAATCGGAACATCAGGCAGAATAACTGCCACAGCTTATTATAGTCATAATCCCTTCATTGCCAGGAGTACCTGCCCCAGATCCCCGGCGGTGATTACCCGGATTCGTCCGTCTGCAACCCTCCGGGCTTCTCTGAAGTTTCCCGGGGGACATATAAAAACATCACTGCCGGCCTTTATAGCCCCCGTAACCTTGTATTGAACCCCTTCCACCGGATCCAGGTGCCCGGTACGAGTGATGGTGCCCGTAGCGGCAATCCTGAAGCCATGGGTGATGTCCTCCTCGCTCATCTGCCGGATAATTTCAAGAAAAATCGGAAGCCCCGCCGATGAACCGGAAAATCCTCTGGGAGTGATGGTGATATTTACCGGCATATCCACTCTGCGAAGGTGAGTCTGATAATAAGTCCCCAGGGATGCCCGCCGGTGTTGATCCCGGATGGCGGCGATCTGCCGGGTGGTTTCATTTCCATTATGGATGAAGGTTACCTGAAAGGTTGTCTTTCCCTGATCCATCATCCTGTTGACATACCGGTGAATATCTTCCTGCCGGCGGATCCTTTCTCCGTCAACGGCTGTTATCACATCTCCCGGATGAAGAATGTCAACAGATCGACTGCCGGGAAGATGGGCGGTGACCTGGGCGCCGTCAAACTCAACAGGCAGATCATAACCCATCTCCCGCAGGGCAAAAAGCCTGGCCCGGTATGTGGATTCCTGCAATTGTACTTCATAGGGATCCTCAATCAAGGCTTCTGCATTAACAATTGCACTCCCGGCGCTTTTGACCGGAACCAGCCTGGAATCAGGCCTGAAGTAATGATACAGGTAAAGTACGCCATTGGCCCGGTTGCTGATGACTGTGGTGATGAATATCCCGTCGGGGGAAGGTTCTTTTCCTTCCACCTGAACAATTCTAACAGCGTTTATTGGCTCTCCCGGCTCCCGGAAATAATAAGGCAGAGGAACTGACCAGATGAGAAAGAACAGGCTGACAGTCACAAGTATCGTCAGTAGAATCCCTCTGCCACTTTTGCGGAGTGTCCGGGGTTTTTTGCCATCTGATTGATGAGGGGTCATGATTCTTCCCTGCCTTCACCTGATAAAACAAGCCGGGGCTAATATTTGTTTCCTTGATATATTTCCCTGCCGGCAAAAACTGCTGTCTAATTCCGATAAAAAAGAATAATCACCAGCATTGTTCATACTGGTGATTACATGGTTTGAGTTTTCCGGAGGTGCTCGGGGAAACCGTTAATACCGTCGTGTTTTACTTAACCTGGAGGGTTACAGGCTCCACGAAGTCTTCCACCTCGGGGTTGTAATATTGATATGCCCGGCTTCGGGGAGTCTGCGCCCGCAGGGGATACCTGGCCTGAAGACGGTATTTGAACTGAACAGTCTGTCCCGGGTTAATAGTGTCGGTATATATGATCAACTGCCGGGATGTGAGGGTGTACTTTTCAAAGGTCTTGCCCACATGTTCATCCAGATCCGGGGACATCACGGTGAATCCCGGAGGAATCCCCAGGTCGATCATTACCATCTTCATAGCTTCCCCGGTGTTGTTTTTCACTGTAGCGGTGCATGTGAGCATATCGTTGGCCTCAAGATCCTTGCGGTCATATGCAACATCGATGGACAGAGGCTTTTCAGCCTTGGCCAGCTTCCAGGGGACATAGTGACGGCTGGCGATCTGGTAGAAACAGGAGCCTTTTCCCTCGATGGATATTTCAATACGGTTCCTGCCGTTTTTCGTATCTGCAGTAAAATCTGCCTGCCGGTAAAGATCGTAGTTGTCAGCGTTAACCTCAAACTCCTGGATTTTCCCGCCATTGACGGAGATTTTCACCTTTGCATCAACCTGGCTTGTGGCCTTTTCCTGGGACAGAAGCAGGGCCTTCATCGCCAGGATGGTAGTCTGGGTTGAATACCACGTGCCGTATGAATCCTTGCTTTTTATCAGGAAGGTGATTCCCCTGCCGGCAAGATCGGTGTGGGTGTCGCTTTTGAGCAGGGCAAGAACCGCCAGGGCTGTGGTTTCCATGTCAGCATTGGCACCCCGGGTATATGTGGCGGTCTGGACACCCGTTGACCATTGGGCGGTGTCCTTGTCTGTCTTTGCCATCTTGGCCAGGCGATCCACCGTTTCTTTTGTGGTTGACGCTCCCGGCTCCAGCTGGGCCATTGCATTGCATACCAGGGAGAGAACATAAGGATCATTGATCTGGCCGGAGTTTTTCTTTAAAAATTCCAGCCCCTTTGTGAGATCCTGTCCCCGGTAGCCTGATTCCGCCATTGCCCACACGATATATGCAGTCACCGGGACTTTTCCGCCTCCCTGCATCTTGGACCAGGTTTCCGCATGGAGATAATTTCCGTCGGGGGACCAGGAACCGTCCTGGTTCTGCTGGCTGGCCAGCCATCGCTGAGTGCGGTTGATCATATTGTCATCCACAAAATGGACTTTTGACATGTCCCTGAACTGAAGGAGTCCCAGGGCAGTAAGGCAACGGTTTGCCGGAGCCTGCCCAAACCACGAGAACCCTCCGCCGGGAACCTCATAGGAAACCAGACGCTGATACCCGGTGTTGATATAGCCCTCGGCCTTCATCTGGATCTCCGGGGTTATCTTCTTGTTTTTGTTGAGGTACTCCAGAATCAGAACATTGGGATAAGTGGTTGCAGTGGTCTGCTCAAAACAACCGCTGGGCATGCGAAGAATCTTGTCGAGGCCTTCCATCACCTGAGATACCACTCCGGGGTAAATTCGCACGAATATCCTTGAAGCATCAGGGATGGCATTGGCCGGGATGTCGATGACCTTGGACACCTGTCCTTCCAGCCGGTCAGAGATGCTGTTGTTGACTTCCTGACCATCAGGGAGAACCATTATCTGGCGACGCACTGCATCAGAGAATTTGGATCCCCTGGCTGTGACTGTGAGCCTGTGATTCCCCAGTTTTTTCACCTTTATCCGGAAATGAACCCCATCCACCTGATCCGGCTTCAAGCTTATGGTCTTTTCCCCTTCATCCATCAGTTCAAACCAGTCTTCCGGAGTGACTGTCAGTTTCACATCCTGGTCTTCCTTGAGATAGTTGTAAGCCGCAATGGGTACCGCCACCTGATCCCCCTGGGTCAGAGCAACGGGGAAGTCGATGTCGATGAAGAAATCCTGGAAAACCCGCAGACCTCCCGTGGCGCTTCCCATCTTGCCTTCCATGGAATTGCCGAAGGCAGACATCCGCCATGTGGTGATGGAATCGGCCACTGTCAGGCCAATCTGGGCGTTTCCCTTCTCGTCGGTAATTATCTGGGGATTGGTGTAAAGGGTTTCCGGGAAATACTCCCGCACCCGGACGGGTTCCTGTCCCCTGGGTTCACCGGCAGGAGCAGACGACCTGGGAGATTCCATTTTTTCTGCAGCCACCTGGGGCATTGCAGCACCGTCCATCATCATGTCTTCCATAGGAGGCCTGGCCCGAAGAACAGCATCACGTCCCAGAACACCATTATCCATATCCCGTCGTCCCGCAGTATAGCGGTGGGATGTCTGCATCACTGACAGTTTCAGGTCATCCTTGTCCCCGACGATTCCGTTAGGCCCTGCAGATATAATGTCAGGATTTTTGCGACCCTGGGCAGATTCGGCGATGAAAAACTTCCGCCCCCATGGATCAAGAACATCTTCAGTTTTCACAAACCCTTCCTTGACCAGAGTGTCCATCTGGCCGGGCTGAGGCCAGCGCTGGTGTTTCTGGAAGTATTTATAAATCCCCTGGTCAATCCGGGTCATTTTCTCGTAGCATTCATCCATCTTCTGGTCATAAGTGTTGATGTTGATGTCATATTTGACTTCGTCGGGGATCTGGGAAAACAGGACTTTTTTCAAAGTCTGCTGGTTCTGATCCACCTGCTGTGGAGTCATGGCCACATCCCTTATGGTGACACCATGAACCTCGTATTTTGCCTCCATGAGCTGTTTTTCCAGAAGGAAATAAACCTTCTCCAGTCCCGGCATCATCTCGCCCAGAGCAAATACCGCCTCGTCCACGATATCAACTCCCAGGGCTGCCAGAACCGGTTTGCCCTGAGGATCTGTTACGGTGAAGCTGATTTTTGCCTCCTTGCCGGGGAGGAAACTTTCCTTGTCGGGCTTTATGGCAATCTTCAAATCATCAGCTCCCTGGATGTAAACATTGCGGGTATCCCGGATGATCTGATTCTCCTGGGTTATCCGGTATGCATTGATGGTCACCAGCCCCAGCATGTCGGGAGTCACCTCGGTAACATACTGGGTGACATTGCCCCTGATGGGGAAGGATTTTGTCAGGATGGTCTGGCGGTTGCGGATGAAATCCACATATACCGTCCCCCGGCTCAGGGTGGAGAGAACATCCATGGTGATGGACTGCCCTACCCGGTATTCGGCACGATCGGTGCGCAGGATCACATTGTCGATGGCATCATCAATCACCAGATTCTGAGTTGCATTGAGGCTCTGGCCCTCGGGAGTAGTGGCCTGGATGCGAATAGGCACCTGATTCTGATGATGGTAGTGCCGGCCGGGCCTTCTAATCCGTCCCCTGGGAGGCGCCGGGGGAGCCTGTGATGAATCTTCCTGGGATTTCTCGATGGGGGGAGTTATGGTAAAGGAGGATATTCCCGCCTCGTCGGTGGTGATGACCCGGGTCTGGTCCAGGAATGACAGGTTTATGGTGGACTTTGCCGGTGAGCCGTCGGGATAGCTGGTTATGATGAACACCTTGTTTTCCAGCCCCTGTCGCAGGTTGCCCCCCTCGGGGAAAAGTTTCACCGCCAGGGCATTCCCCGACACGGGGATCATTCGAACCGCAGTCTGTTTCTGGCCGGCGGTATCCGCCACTTCAATATCCAGCTTTGTCACTGCTTTTCCCTTTTCCAGGGGCTGGCCCACCAGATGATCCGGCAGTTTGATTTCAAATTCATAATGGCCGGATTTGTCAGTGGTGCCTTTCACCTCTGCAACGGGACGAAATTCCACATCAAAGGTGTGCAGTTTGACATTGACTGTGCCCCCGGCAACAGGCTTGCCGAAGAAGTAATCAACCTGAACCTTCCCCTTGATGGTGTCGCCGGGGCGGTAAAACTTGCGATCACTCTGATAATCAATCTTGTATTTGGGCAGAACATATCTTTCCACATTGACGGATTTTTCTGCAACCTGATTGTCCACAGTAACAGTTATCTTGTATGTGCCCATGTTCACCTCGTCGGCCAGCTGGAACCGGGCAAAAGTGATGCCGAAGTCCGATGTCTGGCCGGTCTGCTTGAACACCTTGTTTCCCTTGGCATCCATCACCTCCAGCAGGGCATCCTGCCCGGCCATGGGTTTCATGCTGGGAATCGACAAGGCCAGAGCACGGATGTTAATCACCTGACCCGGCTGATACAGGGGCTTGTCTGTGGTGAGGTATATCTTGTATTCCCTGCGGATGTTCACCGTGGCCTCCACATCAGTGGTCTTTCCGGGAATCCCCGCGGCGATGGTCAGGCTCAGGGAGCCTTCCCGGTCGTCAGGGATGGGAAAAGATGCATCCAATGTGCCCTCGGGGCCGGTTCTTCCCCGGAAGATGTTATCGCCGGGGTCCCTGGGTTTTACCGGCTGATTCTCTATGCCGGAACCTCCTGCTCCCTGGGCAGGCTTCTGCAGGTATATACTGATAGGTACATTGCTCACAGGTTCCCCGCTGGAAGGCTCAAAGGTGATTATTCGCAATGCTCCCTGGCTTCCCGCCATAAAATTGGAACTGCCCAGCACTTTTACCTCAAAGGCAGGGTTGAAGGTGGAGTGACTGCAACCGGTTCCTGTGATGCCATACAGCAAAGCAAGGGCCAGCAGAAGAGTGATGACTATCCCATATTTTTTCATAAGGGGAACACCTCCAGATTTTTTTCAGGATCAATCCTCAAGGAAGTAATACAGGCAGATTGTTTTTTTATTTCATACTTTAATTGATTCTGAACATGTCTGATTCAACCTTCATGGTCAGGATAATTTTCAATTGCTTGCCGGTTCATTTAAACAGGGAGGAAATATCGATTCTTTCCAGAAGATATATATTGTATCTAATACACCAACTTTTCCTGCTCCCCGTTGAGTTTCCAGAAAGCTCCCGGGGTTAATCACTAAGAATGCACACAAGGCTCAGAGATGTTGTCCTGTCTGTGCAACCGCAGTTACGGTGACAGTTGTAAAGCTATCTTGATATTTATTTGTTATATTTCAATCTGGGGGGATGCCTGTGAACAACAAAGACTTCCAAACAAAAGGCCCGGGGGCATTGGAGCCTTCCGACGAAAACGGCAGAACAGAAAAAAATAAAAGCCCGGAGCATCCTGCAGGTGATTCTTCCGGGGGAATACCAGAAGCTGAGTTAAAAAAAGAGGCATCGGAATCACCGGGTGTTGAAGACCAGCAGGACAAACTTAGCCTGGATCAGGACACTAAGATGAAAATTGATGCCCAGGTTGAGGAGTATGTGGTTCAGCTTCAAAAGAAATACCGCCGGGAGTCTGACCGGGAGCTGATCCGGGAGAAAAAAAGCCAGTTCTTCCAGAATCTGATTGAAAAGGAACTTCAGGATGAAGCCCGGGATATCGAGGAAATCCGCCGGGAAGAACATGTGGCCATCAGCGCCAACCTAATTCTCTCCCTTTCGCTCCTGGTGATATTCACTATTTCCGCCCTGGTGGCCGGGGATCGGATTCAGGGTATCTCTGAAGTGGTTTTTACTTTCATGATTAACAACTTCGACTGGTTTTATATCCTCATCAGTTCATCCTTCATTATCTACCTGATATATATGGCCTTCTCCCGATTCGGAAATGTAGTGCTGGGAGATCCCGGAGAAAAGCCAGAGTTTTCCAATATCTCCTGGTATTCCATGCTCTTTTCCGCAGGTATGGGCGTGGGCCTGCTTTTCTGGGGCGGTGCAGAACCCCTGCGTCATTTCATCAACCCCCCCATGGGAGTGGCCCGCACCCCCGAAGCTGCCCGGCAGGCCATGGTGCTGACCTGTTTCAACTGGGGGCTTCATGGCTGGGCAGTGTATGTCATGTGCGCTCTGGGAGTGGCATACTACGGCTTCCGCAAGAGGAAGAAATATCTCATCTCATCGAGTGTCATGGATGTCTTTGACAATAAAAAGATAAACCAGTGGCTCAAGGTTTTTGCCGACCTGGTGTCAACCCTGGCCATTGTTTTTGGAATGGGCGCTTCCCTGGGAATGGGTATTCTGCAGATATCCTCGGGACTCCAATATGTCTATGGAATCAATGCTGCCAATCCCACGGGACAGATTATCATTGCCACAATAATGACCGCCTGCTTTATTATCTCTGCCACCACGGGCCTCAAGAAGGGGATTAAAATCCTCTCCAATGTGAATATGGGAGTTGCCGTGGTGCTGATGGCCTTTATATTTTTCCTGGGGCCTCGACTCTTCATTCTAAAGACTTTTGTGGACACCACCGGACAGTATCTGTCCCAGATTGTTTCCCTGGGGTTCAATGTTTCTCCCCTGTTGCCGGATTATCGCAGTTGGATGGGTGAATGGACTCTGACTTACTTCACATGGTGGATTGCATGGGCTCCTTTTGTGGGCATCTTCATCGCCAGAATTTCCAAGGGACGAACCATCAAGGAACTAATTCTGGGGGCAATGATTGTGCCGACTCTGTTTACAATTCTGTGGTTCTCCATATTCGGCGGTACCACAGTGTTTAACGAAATTTACAACCCGGACCTGGCCATTGGTCACATGATTGAGCACTCTCTGGAAGATGAGAACGTGGCCGCGGCCCTTTTTGCCCTGCTCAGGTCATATCCCGGATACCAGATAGTGGCAGGGGTTGCAATTCTCCTGCTTTTTACCTTCCTGGTCACTTCCGCGGACTCGGCAACCTTCGTAATCAGTATGATGACCACCGAAGGGGATCTGGATCCATCCCTGAAGATGAAAGTCCTGTGGGGTGTGGTTTTGGCAGTGCTGACACTGACACTGCTCATCGGGGGAGGAATAAAAGCCTTCAAGGCTGTTGTCCTCACCTTTGCGTTCCCCTTCTCTCTGGTGCTGATTCTCATCACCATATCCCTGAACATAAGGCTGGGAATGCAGGTGAAGGAAAAACGGATATAAGCCCGGCGGAATTTATGATTTTTTATACCGCCGGTTAATCATCCATACCAGGGCAAGCCCCATGGCACCTGTTACTGCTCCTATGGCCAGCCCCCCCAGGGTGCGAACCAGAGAGATTATCACCGGAGTGTGCACATGAGCAAAAGTCCCGCAGATATTGGCCTGGCCCACTGCAGCCAGAAATACCAGTATCCCCACTCCCGCGTAATGATGCAGGTATGACAGGCCCCAGGTGAGCATAACTCCAGGATGGCCCACCATGAATTCCTTGAACCTGGGGCGTACCCACAGGAAGCGTTCCAGGGCAACCCGAAGCCCCAGCTCACTTTCGGTGGCCAAAGATGGAGCGGTATTCCCGGAGCGTATGATGAACAACAACCCCAGGGCCCCAAGAATGCCCAGAACCACCACCTGCCAGATGTAAAGGGGGATGGTCATGAGATCCCGGATGGTTGTGCGAAGATTTGTCCCCCTGAGATAATATGAAAGCAGGATCAGCACAGGAGGCAGAACCAGCAGGGCCTTGACTCCCCGGAATTTATCCACCGACAGCATGAAGGTGGTGGAAGACATCAGAGCTGCCATAAGGATCCCCCCCAGAAGGGTGATGGCGGTGATTTTCAAAAGAACCCCCAAGGCATATCCCAGAAGATTCCAGAAATTATCCCGGGTGCTGACCATCTCCATCTCCTCAAAATGGGCTGTGAAGGCATATATCGGGAATATCACTGCCACCGCCAGGGCCGAGAGCTTCTGCATCAGGGCAATTCTGCCTGTCATCAACAGAGCAACAGACACCAGCAGGGTCAACCCCACAACCGCAATGCCAACCCATCCCCCATCATGATAAAAATAATCCAGCAATAACATGAACACCCCGGCTCCTCCCAGGGCTATCAGTACCAGCAGGGCCGGAGGAGGAGAATGCCGGGGAAACCGGCTGGCAGTTCCGGTGACGAATCCAAAGGAATTCAGTTCTTTTCTCAGATCCTCCACATAGTCAAGGTTTGTTTCCAGGAGGCTTTTTCCATTATATCCCACGGGATAAGGACGCAGATATATCATCCGGATGTTGCGCTCCCGGACTCCTAACCGAAATTTGTCCACGGCATCGTGGGGCGTCAGCCTTGCCAGATACAGAGGATTAATCGACTGAACCCGCACTGTCTGCTGAGGAATTTTCATCCCCAGATACTGGGCCCCTTTCTGCCTTGCTCTGTCATTGGGCACTTCCACATCACCAAAGGAATACCCCGTCCGGACAAATCCCTCCACCGCGGAATCCAGATAAAGGGGATACCCTGCCACCTCGTTGACCCCTCCAAAAATTATTGCGCTGACCCCGGGAATCTTTCCCATGGAATCAAAAAGACACCCTACTCCTTCAGAGTTGAGATGACTCCGGTTTTCCGGGCGCAGTATAATGTTGAAGCCCATGTTTCGAATCTCCCCGATTAACCGCCGGTCAAAACCGATGCCAAGATATTCTGTATCCCTGCCGGGAGCGTTTATCTGAATTATATCCAGATGATTTCCCCTGCCGTCGGGAATCCTGATCCTGTGAGCAAAATCAGCCCCCCACAGCATTTGGATGTTTTCCATGAGAATTTTGCCTGTATCACCGGTAGTGCCGGTAATACAAAAGCTTCCGGGAATGACCGGGGCAAGGTCTGATTTTTGCACTCCTGCAATGGAAAGGGTGTTTATTATGTCCGCTCCCCGGACATATGTGAGCTTTCCCCGGTTGCGAAGCTCATCAAGACTGGTTTCGGTAAAGGCCATGGATGTTACTCCCGCTTGGCGGAATCTGACAAAGGCATCTTCAACAGAGATTCCCTCCCGACGGCAAAGCTGTTCAATGTCGGAGTAATCCATCACGACTTCCACCTGCCGGCTAAGTTTTTCCATGATGATTCTGTCCCGAAGAATGAAAAGAGCACTGATGAAGGCAACAACCACCAGCAGTGCATATAATGCCTTACGATATTTGCTTGTCAGCTGAAAGCTCAATGGGTGCCTCCGGTTCCATGGAGTGAAGTTTGCCCCGGCATTCCTTGATGAACTGTTCCGAGGGAGTCAGTTTCATCTGTTCTTCCGAGAAGATCCACACTGGTTCCGGGGTTATTCCAGCGTATTTAATGGCCTGCAAAAAAGCTTCCCTGGCGGAGGTTGTTTCTCCCTGCAACTGGTGGGCGATGCCGATGCACTGATATTCATTGGCCTTCTGCCAAGGTTTGGTTAGTTTGGCCAGTTCTGCCCTGAAGCCCTCAAGAGCCTGTTTTATGTGAATTTCTGATCTTGAAGGGTCTTTTTTCAGGGTCAGGATTCCCATCAGAAAATGTGTATAAGCAGAGCCGGGGGAAAGCTTCAGGGCTTTTTTCAGGTTTTCTTCCGCCTGCTGTGTCTTGCCCCGCATTAAACTGGTAAGCCCCAGGGATGTATGAATCCAGCCGGCATCGGGAGATAACTCCAGTGCCCTCCGCAGGGAGTTGGTGGCGTTTTCCAGAAGACCCGCCTCCCGCTGGGCTACCCCGAAGTTATACCATGTTTCGTGGGAGTCGGGAGAAAGTTCGATGGATTCTTCGAAAAACCGCAGGGATTCCCTGGCCTTTCCCGTGGACAGATAAAGATTCCCCAGGTCCAGGGTGATCTTGTTGCTCTGGGGGTTTTCTCTTTTCAGATTCAAGAGAAAATCACGGCACTGGTCAATCAGCCCCAGAGATTCACAAGATTCTACATATATGTCCAGGGGCGGAGTGAACTGAGCTGACTGCTCCAAGGCTTCCCGGGACGCTTCCATGGCTTCCTGGTATGATTCCTGGTTATAGAAAGCCAGAGAAAGATGATACCATGTGAGAAAACTGTCATCTCCCGCAGAGAGAGCCTTTCGAAGAGATACTTCTGCCTTCTTGTATTCCTTCTGTTTCAAGTATATGGACCCCAGAGAAAACCACACCTGACCCATGCCGGGGTCAATCTCCACCGCAGCTTCAAAATTTCTCTGGGCCAGGGCCATATTTCCCCTTTTTTCGTAAAAACTCCCCAGATTCCGGCGGGCCATGGCGTTTTCCGGGTCGATGAGGGATATTTCAAAGTTACACAGGAAGTTCAGGTGATCCAAGGCATATACCCGGGAAATATGGGACAGAAATGACAGCAGTTTCACCTGCCCTAATCCTCCCGCCAGCAGAACCACCGGCAGAAGCAAAAGGGAGTTGATAAAACGGAAAGCCTTGAAAAACATCAGGAAGAACATGGCAAAGCCCAGCATAGCTCCAGCCATGAATGAACCGGCAGTACCTCCCAGGGTATATGAAACCCAGGCCCTGAAGGACTGATAATTCTCCCCCTTCATACGATACAGCCGGGATAGATTCCGATACGGCTCTAACTGATCCGGGTATTTGTCCAGTATCTCATGGTTGATGGCAATGGCTGAATCCAGCTGATCGGTATCTTCGTATAAGTTTCCGAGTCGGTAATACAGATTTCTGTCGCCACCTCCAAGATTCAGGGCTTTTCGATAATTTTCCGCGGTATCTTCAGGCCGGTTGAGAAAATAATAAAGCTCCCCCTTCAAGATATAAACATCGGGATTGTCAGGGGCCACCGCCTCAGCCGCCTCCGTTGCAGAAAGTCCCTGGCTGTATTCCTTCAATCTCCAGTGAATCCGGGCAATTCCCAGAAGGATATCCACGTCCCTGGGATCTCGGGATGAAAGCTCCCGATATAAAGTCAGAGCTTTTTCATTGTCGTTGATCTGAAATAACAGGTCTGCCAGGCTCCGGGTATATTCCTGGTTCATGGGGGCCAGTTGGTGAGCTTTTTCCATACTTTCCGCGGCTCTGGAAAGGTTTCCATTTTTTTCCTCCAGCCAGGCCAGCATGGCATATACCCGGGGATCCTCCGGGTTTTCCCTTTCCTGTTTTTCCAGAATTTCCCGGGCAGAATCAAATTCGCCCCGGACAATATAGGTGCGGGCCCGATCCAGGGGGGTTATATCGCCGGTGTCTGCGGTGACAACCCCGGCAAGCAGTATGGCAAACACCCCCAGAATAATCCAGGGGATACGGAACCTAAGCATTCTTTTCCTGTTTGTTTTCCTTCCCGTTACTCCCGAGAACCTCATCCTTGCTGTTGGTATCTGCGGAATTCTTTTTCATATCATCGGCAGGGGCCGGTGTGAGGGGGGGTTTCTCTGCAGTGGAATCTTTATCCTTGGAAGATTTCTCCTGCTCAGTTTCTTCTGGAGTTTCTGGTTCAGGGGTAAGGGCTTCCCGGGTTTCCTTCTGCATGGTCTTCAGGCCGGAAATTTCCGAGTCCAGCAGGTGAAGATCCTTGCTGAGGCTGTCCAGCTCCGGGGCGATCTCCTGCCTGTCCTGTCCCGTTCTGTCGCTGACCGTTGCGGTAAGCTGTTCAAAGTATTCGATGGCGGTCTTTTTTGCTTCTTCCAGGGCTTTTTTGTATATGCGTTTTTTCTCTCCCGGGGTTAGACGACGGCCCTCTTCATAATACCAGCGGGAAGTTTCCCCCACCAGGTGAGTCCCGGCATAGGCGATGGCTCCTTTGATGGAGGGCCCGGCAATGGGGATGAACCCAACCAGGGTTCTGGCAATGGTTCGAAAGCCGAAGGCAGTCCCTACCAGGGGCCACAGCTCCCTGACCCGGTCCGCCAGGTTCAGCTTCAGACCGTATATCCCTGCCAATTGCAGACACAGTTTCAGCTGGTTCATGGTCAGGACCGTGGTTTCCCCGGCAGCGCCCAAAAGCCCGATGATTATCCCTATGATGGGGATATTGGATGGCAGTGATGAGGCCAGGGCTATGATCATATTCTGAATGCCGGTCTTGTGAATCAGCATCCGGGCCATTGCATCCCGCAGGATGGGAAAACGGTAAGCCATAGCTGCATCAATCAGAGGATTGATGGAGAGGAGGACTTCAGCCTTGTCCCGGATGGCGTCCACCGACGGGGGTTCAATCCACTCCCGGCCCGACAGGTTTAATTCGTCCATAAGCTGATAAAGACGCTCCTGTTCCGTCATATCTGAGGGGTCCTCGATGAACAGATGAGCGGGAGGCTTCAGCTTGAACAGATCCCTGTATATCAGAAGGTTGTCCCGGTCGGCGTCCTTATGGGACAGAAGAAATATTATGGCATCTGCCTTCAGGTCCCGCCGACGGGTTTCATCCATGGGCAGGGGGCAGACCTCCAGCAGATCATCGAGGCTGAGGCGATCCCCGGTGCCTCCGTCAAGATTCACCGACTGGGTCAGAGCTTCGTAAAAAGGCGATACCATGTCGGCAGAACCCACAACTGCCAGTTTGAATTTTTTCCGGGTTTCCCGGGAAATCTCACTGGGAGTGACCCGCAATGTGTTTAAAATATTGAGTGACTGTGACGCTTTCATTTACATTCCCCCATTGTATTATTTTTACTGAACTGAACCTGCCAGAACCTTCCACTGGGTGCCCCGGTGGGTGTCCATCAGCTCGATTCCATTTTCTCTGAGATGATCCCGAATCTGGTCGGCCCGGGCAAAGTCCCTGTTTCTGCGGGCTTCTTCCCGTTCCCGGATCAGCTCCACAATCTCTTGGGCAAGACCTTTTTCAACCATGGATTCTTTCATCTTCAGCCCCAGAACAGTGTCAACCTCCATCATGAAGTCGATAACCCCGGCGGCTTCTTCCCCGTCAACCATCCCCTGATCCATAAGCCGGTTGACACCGGAGATGAATGTGAATACCGCGGCGATTGCCCCTGATGCATTGAGATCGTCATCCAGGGCTTCGCCGAATCCCCTGCGGGCTTCATCTGTCAGCTCTGCCACCCCGGAAGGCCCGTTGCCACGGTGTTTCCGCACCCGCCGGAGGAAATCGTATATCCGGTTTAACGCCTTCACCCCGGCATCCAGCCCGGCAAAGGTGAAATCCAGCTTTTTCCGGTAATCGCTGGTGACATACATATAACGAAGGGCTATAGGATCATATCCCCGGTGGATTATGTCCCGTAGAGTGAAGAAATTCCCCTTGGACTTGGACATTTTTCCGCCATCCACCAGAAGGTGATCGCAGTGAAGCCAGTAGTTGACGAACTTTCCGCCGAAGGCCCCTTCTGACTGGGCGATTTCGTTCTCGTGGTGGGGAAACATGTTGTCGATGCCCCCGGTGTGGATGTCGAAGTGTTTTCCCAGGTTTTTGGAACTCATGGCGGAACATTCAATATGCCAGCCGGGACGACCCTTTCCCAGCTCTGTTTCCCAGAACACCTCGCCATCATCAGGAGTCCATGCCTTCCACAGGGCAAAGTCCGACAGGTTATCCTTTTCATATTCGTCATGGCTGACCCGGGCGCCGGTTTTCAGTTCTTCCACATTGATGTGAGCCAGCTTGCCGTAACCGGGAAATTTTGCAATGGAATAATAAACAGATCCGTCATCACCCCGATAACCGATCCCCTTGGCCAGAAGAATCTTGACAATGCGAACCATCTCATCAATATAATCGGTGGCCTTGGGATATACTTCAGCTCTCTCGATATTGAGGCGATCTAAATCCTGAAAAAAGGCATCGGTGAATTTCTTTGTGTAGTCCTGCAAGGATATGCCCGTGGCCCCCACCTGCCGGATGATCTTGTCGTCCACGTCGGTTATATTCATCACCTGGTGAACCTTGT
>CAYNGH010000063.1:0-17360 GCA_964396845.1 uncultured bacterium
CCTCCCCCTGAGGGAACTGACCATATTCTGAAATACTCCCCGATATTGGAAGAAAAAAACAGCTGTTTATCATCCCTGGAAAAACAGAAATCCCTGATGGCCCTAATTGAAGCCACCTGCCGGATAATTCCGGGAAGATCCCTGGCCTCTGTTGTTTTGCTTATCGATACAGTCATACTGGCTCCTCATTTTGTTTAATTCAGGCCGGGAAAACGGGGCATATCATCTCCAGAATCTCCAGAATCTTCTGAATCCCCGAGTTCATCAGGCTCATCCCAGTTCTCTTCCCCGGCGGGATCCCCCGGTTCATTATCAGGATCGGAATCACCCTGACTGGTGCCGGAGGTGTTGCCGTCAAAGGTGTCAGACCTTTTAGTCACGCCACCGTTTCCCCGTCCTGATTCTTTTCTTTTTTTAATCCTCTGAACCTCCCGGATATAGGGATCAAGATTCAGGGATATATCCCGGCTCATCCGTTTCGCCTGAAGAAGAAGGACTTCTGCCTCGTTTACCTTGCCGGTAAAAAGATAGACAAGCCCCATGTTGGCCATAATCACCGGGTCCTGAGGTTTTTTTCGAAAAGCATAAAAAAGATGAGGAAAGGCATCGGCAAATTTCTCCTGCCCCATCAGGCACCGTCCAATCTCATGATGCAAGGATACCTGGTCGGAAAAAAGCTCGTCAATCCCTGTGAAGGTTTCCAATGCCTCGGACAGGCGGTTTTTCTTCCGATATATGACCCCCTTGAGAAACTGGGCCTTCCAGAATGCCGGTTCAACTTCAGTAACCTTTTCCAGTATCTCCAAGGCTTTGTCCTCATTGTCATCATCCAGAAGCTGGCGGGCCTGAATGAAAAGGTTCCTGTTGGAGGCCTGCTGTTGAGGCAGAATGCCTCCCTGAATCCGGGAGAGAAGTTCCTGGGCTTCTGATGTGAGATATGGGTTTGTTGTCAATTCCATGGCTGTCCGGGCATAGCGGACAGCGACATCTTTCCGATCCATCCGGTTGAAGAAACGGGAAGCCTCCATATTCACCAGGGGATCTTCCGGTGCCAGCTCCAGGGCCTGATTCACCATTCTGATGGCGGCGTCCCCCTGGCCGGCTCGAAAAAGATGTATCCCGCAGGAAACATGAAGCATGGCGGAATCAGGAAACAAGTTCAGTGCCGTGTCATAGGCAATCTTGGCTTCCCTGGCCCGGCCCAGATCCGCCAGAAGCTGGGCAGTGGTCACAAGAGCATATTCCCTGCCGGGGAAAAGATCCAGTCCCTCCATCATAATTTCCAGAGCCTTCTCCTGCTGTTTCATGCTCACAAAAAGAAACCCCAGACAGTCATAAAGGGCCGGCTCCCGGCATTCCAGAGCAACGGCGGTTTCCAGCAGTTGCTGTGCAGGCTCCACCAGCGAGGTTTCCATCAGCTCCCGTCCCAGGTCAAAGGCCACATCTCCCATTTCCATGCCCTGGCCCTGGAGCCGGATCAGTCGGGTCAAGGCTTCAGCAGTTCTGTCCTTTTTAACGAGAATCCTGGTCTTGAGCCTGTTGGCATCAAAATCTCCCGGCCTCAGGGACAGGACATAATCCACAATCTCCATGGATTTGTCCATCTCCCGGGTAAGAAAAATATTCCCGGCCACATCCGAGAGGATCTCTGACACCAGATCACTTTCTGGGTCAAGGGCCAGACACTTTTTCAGGCTTTCAAGAAAAAGCTGGTGACCTTCAGGATAAACCCTGTTGGCAGGATCGTAATCCAGCGCCTGGAGAAGCTCCGCCAGGGCTTCTTCGTGACTGACAGGAAGATCCCGGGGACAGGCCCGGGGCGTCTTCCCCCGATCCATTATCAGCATCAGATCCTCAGCAAAACTGCCTGCCAGCTCAAGGCATCCTGTGTCCGATGCATAATCCTGGCTGTATATGATCTCTCTGTCAATAACCGAATAGATTCTGGCTTGAAAAACCCTGTCCCTGAAGGAAAACCCTCCGCCAATGATATAATCCAGACCGTGAACCGGCGGAAGGAACATCTGCTTTTCCCAGAAAGGGCCATCATCCATATCCAGAAATTCCATCTTCTCCGGGGACTTTTCCACTGGAATCACAAGATGGGTATTAAAGCAGTTTCCACGGTCAATCATCATTCTGACGACCTGGGGAAACCGTCGGCAGGCAATGGCTGACAGGCTGTGGGGCAGTTCTTCCTCATCAAGGTTGTGAAGAACCGTAAAAGCCATGGAGGGCAGAAAACGCCGATCCACTTGTCGTTTTTTTTCCTCGGGGGGAGGGTTGTATTTATATTCCATCAATCTCTCCTGAAAGGGAGTATCAAAGGGGTTAAATGCCAAGCCCCGACATTTTCTCCAGAAAGAGCAATATCGGGGGCAAAAAAACAGTTCAGTTGTTCAGTATGTCCTTTTCAAGTTTCTTGATCTTCTTTGCCCGGCGAGCATAGTTCTCGATACTGTCCCAGGCCTCCAGAAAACACCGCACAACCTCCGGATCATATTGATCCCCGGCATGGCTTTCGATTTCACTGCGGGCATCAGATAGAGAAAGCCCTTTGCGATAGGGCCGATCAGTGGTCATGGCATCGAAGGAATCAGCAACGGCAATAATCCTGGCACTGAGGGGAATCTCTTCTCCCCTGAGGCCGTCGGGGTAACCCTTGCCGTCCCAACGTTCGTGATGGGAACGGATTGCATTCAATGCCGGGGCCAGGTATTCTACATCCTTGAGAATCTCCACCGACTTTTCCGAATGAGCACGCAAAATATGCAGTTCCTCGTCGGTCAGCTTGCCCACCTTTCCCAGGATCTCTTCGGTTATACCAATCTTGCCGATATCATGAAGAAGCAGGCTGTACTTGAAGTTTCTGTCGTTGAGGAGCTCCGGGTTGAGGACCTTGGCAATCTCCATGGCGTAGAAAGATACCCGGTCAGTATGATTGCTGGTATATGCGTCTTTTATGTCCACCATCCGGGAAAGGGCTGCCAGGGTCTTTATGAAGGTTCGCTCCAGCTCGTTGAGAGTTTCCTCCAGCTGTTCTGTCCGTTGTTTCTCCCGGGCATACATGCTGGACAACTGCTGAGAATAAGACAGCAACTGTTGCTGAGTAGCCTTCAGGTTCTTGGAAAGCTCTTCAATCTGCTTGGGATAAGACTGTTTGAGTTCAGCGACAATCTCCCGGGCATCCTGATAGGATCGGGGCAACCGGATAATGAAGGTAGTACCTTGGCCGGGACTGGTTTCTATTCGTATATTCCCTCCATGATCCTCGATGATATGCTTTGCTATGGGCAGGCCCAGCCCCATTCCTCCCACGGATCGGGTCATGAAATCAGCACTCTGGTAGAAGGGATTGAATACCTTGTCAATCTTGTCATCGGGGATCCCTTCACCGTTATCGATAAACCTCAGCTCCACCCAGATCCCTTCATCCCTGTGCTGAACCCTGAAGGAACCTCCCGGCGGAGTAAAATTAAGAGCATTTTTAATAAAATGGGAAAAAGCCTCCCGGAGCCTTTCGTGATCTGCCTTGATTGGACGGAAAGCATTTTCCACATCCAGATCAATATGAATATTCTTCTCGTCAAAGGCAGACTTGAAATCGTTAAGGCACAGCTTCAGGAAGTCCGGGATATTTATTTCCTTCTTTTCAAAGGTCATCAGCCCGGATTTCATCCGGGAAAAATCCAGCAGTTCTCCGATGAGGTTCTCCAGCCGGTCTGTAGCTCTGGTAATGGGGTTCATGAACCCGGAAACATCCTGCTCAATGGCGGCCTTGTTCAGCACCTCCTGAAGCAGGTAGAGATAACCCTTGATAATGGAAAGGGGAGTTCGAAGCTCATGGGAAACCAGAGCAATGAAGATATCCTTCATTTTTTCCATTTCCTTGAGCTTGGCGTATGCTCCCTTCAGTTCTCTGGATCTTTCCAGCTCCTGCTGGTGAAGCCGGGACAGGTCCGTGGCATATATGAGTAACTGATCCGCTTTCATTTCCTCCAACTGCCGGGATGTGGGAAAAACTCCCCCGGCCTTGGGGATGGGGGCTTTAGCTCTGTGCACTTCTTCTTTTGGTTCATGAGGGCTTCCGGCTTCTGATTCTTCCCCGGCATCAAGGATGAGGCTCCTGAGCCTGGCCAAAAGATCAATAGGACTGAAAGGCTTGGTAAAAAGGCTGTCAGCCCCAGCCTCTATGCCCGATTCCTCGAGATTGCCGTTAATGAGGCCTGTCAGGATAATAACCTTGACCCCGGCAGTCCCAGGGTCGGATTTTATTTGTCGGCAAACCTCAAACCCGTCGATATCGGGAAGATTAACGTCCAAAATGACCAGGTCTGGTTTCAGTTTCCTGGTCATTTCAAGGGCTTTCTCACCACAATCGGCCTCGATTATCTCCAGACCTTCACCGGCAAGGGTGGTTCTGGTGAGCTTCAGTATAAGTTCCTCGTCATCTACAAGCAGAATTTTCTTCTTGTTTTCTGCCAAAAAATCAACCTCGCTTACCTGAAAACGTCAGGCAACACAGAAATAATCACCACAGCCGTCAGTTCAGATCCACATGTCCCGAACTGTCATCGTCGTCGTCGTCAAAATCTGGCTCATCATGGGTGTCAACGGTGGCAGTTCCTTTTCGTTTCTCCACAGACAGGTAAATTTGTTCCTGATCAATTTCCAGATCGATGACCCGGAAGTCCAGCTTCTGATAAACTTCATTGGTGTCAATCTCCTTGGCAAGTCCCTGGGAAAACCCGGTAAGAAACTCACCGCCGGGGACATTCAGCTTGCCGATGCTAAGCTGGGTAAAGTCTGTCTGGAACTCTCCCTGTTTTGCGCTGATCTTGCCCTCACCCACAATGTTGAGGTACATCCTGCCGGCTTCAGAAGCCTGTTTCGCCCCTTCGCTGGGAACCGACATCATAAACTTAACAGAGCCGTCTTCCCTGAAGTCCACATGCATCCGGGTATCACTCTCTTCACTCCCCTTCTGAAAAATATAATTAAATTCTTCAGCGGTGAGGGTCAGCTCTACCTTCTCGCCGTCACTTTCCTTCAGCTTGCTGTCAAACCGGTTCATCTTCTCTTCCAGTTTTTCTGCCTGATCTTCGGAAAGATAGGCCGGGGGCATATCCAGAGGAGTACTGGAAAGCAGGTTGTTGGAAAGCCAGAATATTCCCCCGAATATGATGACCACCAGCAAAACCACCGACCCGAGGCAACCCACCAGTCCACAGCCGGCACAGCCCAGACCGAACATCCAGCCCTTCTTGCCTTGTTTGCCCTTGCTGTTCTCCATATCCTGCGCTCTGGGCGAGGGTGATGAAGGTTCGTTATTCACCGGGGAGGCAGGTTTGTTACTTTCGTCGTTAAAATTATCCATCTGGAATTCCTCTCTTGCAATTATTCTTCATCCTGTATCATTCCCAGAAATACTCCCACATCCCGGTCATTGGGAAGATGAAACCGGGCTTTTTCCAGAAGTTTTCTGGCTTCTTCATATTCTCCCAGCTTGTATTCAACGAGGGCCAGGTTGAACAGGGCCTCGGGCTGTTCCGATGATTCCCGAAGAACCGACTTGAACTCGGCTCGGGCCAGCTCCAGCATGTTCTCCTGTTTCTTTTCCAAACATGAGATTCCCATAATAAAAGAATTAACTCCCTGCTGGGTCATCATCTTCTGATGAGCGATTCGTTTTTGTTCTTCCTCCTTGGGGTCCTTTACGAACATCATATCTTTCATCTTGTCCCAGAAGGTTTTCTTTGGTTCACCCGGCTCCCGCAGATACTTGGGGTTGACTCCCGGCTTCCCCGGCTTCATAAACTTGGGCAATTTATAAACAAAAGGCGGACCTTCGTCATATTCCTTCCGTTTTTCCCGGTTTGAAAGGGTATTGAAAGCCTGAGTTAAACGGCGCATTTTTTCTTCGGCATAGTCACGATTATCCGGATTAAGATCCGGATGCCATTTCTTGACCAGCTCCTTGTAAACCGCCTTGATCTGATCTGATTTTGTAGTTGGTTTGACTCCCAACTCCTTGTAATAATCATATTTTGGGGGCATAACTAACACCACTTGACTTATTATTTTATCTTGACAGCTTAATTAATTCTTTATCCGGTTTTTTTTTCCTCTTACCATTCCGGAGATGTAGCAATAATCAATGAAAAACAGGAAGGACGCCTGGGGGGTGGCATCCTTCCCTTCATTGCATACAGGCGGGACAAAGCAGAATCTCCATGTCCCACCGAAATATACAACCATTATTCCAACCGGCAGGTTCCGGAAAATTTGAATTTTTTCTGCTATACTTATAATCAATCTATCAGGGAGGTTGCAATCTTGACACCGAAACCGATAATTCAGCTGATCCTTGGAATCCTTGTCTTTTTTGTCATTCCATCATCAGGAGTCTGTCAAGTGCCGACATCCCATAAACCCGGCCTGGTCACATCTTCTCTCTTCGAGAAGATTCCCGACGCAACAGAAACTGAAGATTCCACAATGGCCCTGCTGGAAAAAGGGGATCGGCATTTTGAAAACATGAGATTTGACGAAGCCCAGAAACTTTACCAACAAGCCCTGAAAGCAGGCCGACACCAGGATCTCATCCTGGTAAGGCTGGGGGATATATACATCCGCCGGGGCAACTTCAGAAAAGCCGGAGAATCCTTCCAGGAAGCCCTGTCCATCAACCCAGAAAACAAATTTGCCCTGGTGGGACTGGCAGATGTCCTCAACGAGGATGACCTAAGGACTGAAGCTATGAAGCTTCTTGAACAAGCCCTGAAGATTGATCCGGGCCTGGCGGTGGCATACACCACCATAGGGGACATATACCTGGATCAAGGCCGGCATTCTCAAGCCCTGAAAGCCTTCAACAAATCCCTGGAGCTTCTTCCAAACCAGCCATACCCCGATACCTATATCGGCCTCGGGGAATATTACTCATCTCTGGGGGACATGAATAAATCATACCATTACTTCAAGACGGCCCACAGAATCGATCCTGGAGATCCTGACCCATACATAGGGATGTTTTATTATTACCGGTCTGCTGGAGAAAAAGAAAAGGCCGAGGCCATATTGAGGAAATGCATCAAAAAACTCCCCGGAAGTATTGAAGCAGCCACAGTCCTGATTCAATACCTGTGGGGTACTGGAAAAAAACAGGAAGCTCTGAATCTCTTGGATGATTATTCCCGTCTTTATCCCCGCAACCGGGATATAAAAAAAATGCAAAACTATATGAAATAAACTGCCCGGCAACGCTATGATTCCGGGGAGAATCATCCCCACTGCAAAGAAGCATAAACTCCCTGACACCGATAAAAAACCTGTTTGGGGCAGGATAACATATCTCTCCCGGACAAGTAACCACCGGGAGGAACGATGAAAGAGAATAACTGTCGAAAACCCATTGCCACTGGCCCTCAGTGCATTCCATGTCTTGTTCGGGCCGGAGTGGAGATGATCTGCCGATGCCTTGACTGCCCTCAAGACTCCCAGAAAGCCATCCGCAGATTATTGCAGTTGATATCCCAGTCAGACTTTGATTTGACCCCTGTGGAAATTTCTGATGACTTCAACAGGATGATCCGCAGAGAATCAGGGGTTTTTGATCCTTATCTGGAGGTAAAACGGGAAAGAAACCAACGGGCCTTAAGAATGCTCCCTGCAGTAAGAAAACGAGTGGAAGACTGCCCTGATGTTCTTCTGGGAGCCTTGCTGGCGGCAGCAGCAGGAAACATAATGGATCAGGTGGCGGGAGATCCCCTCAAGGCAGAAGAAGCCCTGGAGGATGCCTTCAACACAGGTTTTGCCGTCGATTCCTGCAATGAATTCCGCCAGTGCCTTTCCAAGGCCCAGTCGGTGCTTTATATCGGCGATAACTCCGGGGAAATTGTATTTGACAGGATTCTGGCAGAGCAGATTCATCGGCAGGGGAAGAATATTACCTTCTGTGTCCGGGGAGGGCCTGCGGTGGATGATGCCCTGGAGGAAGACTGGCGGACGGCAGGACTCAGCGAATTTACCAGCCTTGTCACCACGGGGAGTACCGCCCTGGGATGTCCCCAGAACCGGGTGGGAAAGGAATTCCACAGGGCATTCGAAAAGGCGGATATGATAATCGCCAAGGGAATGGGCAACTATGAAACCCTGGGACACCTTGAGGATCCCCGGCTGTTCCTTCTGCTGAAAGCCAAATGCCCTGCCGTGGCAGATAATCTCGGGGTGAAGGTCGGCCATCTGTGTCTATACCATGCCCTGGATCATAAGCAGTAATCAAATATATTTATTTATTGTTGAATAAGAAATAAATGTGGTTATCTTCACTTCCCACCACCATAAAATTTGGGCCCAGAGCAGGCGACGAGAAGATCGCTCCCTCTGTCGGGTATGTCCATCGAAGCTGTCCCAGGGGATTCAGGCTGTGGATGGTTCCCGACTCATCACCAAGATAAATATTTCCCTCATGGTCAATGGCAGGGGAGCTGTTCACCGGCCCGGCCCCGGAATACTCCCAGCGCTGACGCCCGGAGAAATCCAGCGCCACCAGTCCTCCCCGGGACAGACCCAGATATATTCCCCGGTTGGGATCAACGACGGGGCTGGACTCCACGGGACTGCCCAGCAGGACACTCCAGATCAGGCTCCCGCCGGGAGAGATGAGAACCAGCTTTCCATCTCCCGAGGCAGTGACAATCCCCCCGTCGGCAAGTATGGCCGGAGTTGAATATACGGGGCTTTCCAGATCCAGCGTCCATTCAGGATTCCCCCATTGAGAAAAGCAATAAACCTTCCCGTCGGTGGACCCGGTAACCACTCTGTCAAAGGTATCAACTGCCGGCGACGGGCTTACCTCCCCCAGGGAATTGCCGATATCCGCCTTCCACCGGAGGCTTCCCCTGAGATTCAGGGCATAAAGACTGCCGTCACTGCTGTTGACATACAGGTGATCCCCGTGGATAGCCGGCGAGGAGGTTACCGGCCCCCGGGTCAGAAAATCCCATCGTTCCTGTCCATCCCGATCAAGGGATATGATCCGCCCGTCAACGGCCCCGAAATAAACATTCCCATCACCATCAGCACCGGGAGAGGAAAATATCTTGTGGCCGGCCCGGTATTTCCAGATGATTTCCAACGGAGGCCCTGGAGCGATGGCATAGAGATGGCAGTCCAGGGAACCGGCATAAACCCGATCCCCCCAAACTAAAGGCGAGGAGAAAACATCATGCTCTGTAGCCAAGGTTTTAACAACAGGGGCTGATATCGGTTCTCCTCCCCAGTATCCTCCCCGTTGAGGCCCTGAAAGAAACTGCCGGGAAACACCTGTGCCGGGCCTGCTCCCGGATAAAGTCTTCTGGGCCGGGGAAATCCTTCTCCGGTGAAAGGCTCCCCGGGGAAATATAAACACAAGAAAGATAAAAATTCCTATCATTATCCCGATAAAAAGAGATATGGCCAGCCGGAAACCTCGGCCTTCGTCCATAAAAATCACCTCCGGCTTTCCGGGGGAAATCTCAACTGCAACAGTCTGCCTGCCTTCTGCCGGTATTCTTCACCAGAGTCTGTTTTCTGCTTTCGATCCAGAATCTCCCCGGCCAGGGTGAATATCATGGCCTGATTGAAGGGCCGGTATATCACATCAAAAAAATAATCCCCCTCGATGGATTCATCCTCAATGATCCGGGACATTTCCATCAGGCAGTCCAGGGCATCATCATCTCCGGCTGTATCTCCGGCGGTGGCATAATCCTGGAAGGTTTCGACAAAACTCAGCATCTCCGGGTCCTTTAACGGCGGGAAAACCCGGCCCTGCAATTCCCGGACATCTCGAATCTCAAGGGGCCTGCCCGAGAGAACCTTCAGAGCCAGCATGGCAAAAAAACCGTCCATCAAATTTTTCGGGTCGATCTTATCGGACTCCTTCAGCCTCGTTAATACTTCCTCAAAACTGCCGGCACCTTCATCCCGCCGTCCCAAAGCCACACTTATTGCGCCCGCAAGAAACAAATTCGACACCTGATCCCGGAGGGAGGGATCCGCCTCAAGGCACTTCTTCAAGTGAGATGCCGTGGAGCTAAAATCCGACTGCATCAGGGAAAGACTGGCGGAAAGCATATGCTTTGCCACGGGGCTGGAGGAAGATTTCAGCCCCTCTTCCAGATCCGATTTCATCTCCTGGAGATACTCCTCATCACCGGTCACTAAGTATGTGGCATAACGGGAACGGGCCAGCAGAGAAAAACATGTCCCCCAACGGCAGTAAGGATCCATCCCCGGCTCTATCAATGGAGGGACTTCCCGGGGGCGATCCCCCGCCATATATGCCCGGGCCAGCTCCGCCTTCAAAGGCAGGGGATTTGCCGGGTTCGAGTCAAGAATAATCCGATATTCCCGGATGGCCGGTTCATATTCACCCATCTGGTGATAGATGGGAGCCACCTGACGCCGGGCTTCCATCAAAAGGGGATCTGTCGGTGAACCCCTGTCGATGATCTCCTCCAGCAACCTGCGGGCACCGGGGAGGTTGCCCATCATCTTCAGCTTTTCTGCCTCTTCCAGACCCTTCCTGACATCTGCCGACTGGAGGGTCTTTTGAGGGGCGGGAGCTACCGGAGTTGGAGAAAAGAAGGGCGGTGAATCTTTTGGACTGCATCCCGGAACAGCAATAATCAGGACGGATAACAAAAGCAAGGCAAAGGAGCGGTGAAGTGAAGAATAATGACCGCAATGACAACAACGGTCTTTATTCCTGCCGGGAGGGCTCATTGTTTTCATCCGGTTCATCCTGATCATCCTGATCATCCTCTTGATTCACAACAGCAATGCCATTGCCGGAGCTGTTGACATGGTGCCGGTTGCCCGGCTCTGCCTGTGCTGTCCTGTCAAGGCTTTCCCTGTCTTTCTCCATCTGTTTTCTCAGGCGGATTTTTTCCAGAGCCTTCTGAAGATTTGCCCCTCCCTGAAGGGCCAGATTCTCATCGTCCATATATACCTTCAACAGTTTCAGATGGAGATCCACCGGGACCATGCTGAGAAAATCGATGAGGAATCCCCCCTCAATGAGAGAAACTCCATCGGGAAGTTTTTCCTGGGCGTATTTCTCCAGAATGCCGATAACAGCTCTCTGGATGAACCTGGGCAGAGATATTTTGTTCAGGGCTGTTACCTTGTCCAGCTCAATCCGAAGTTTCCCGTCTTCAGCCTCAAGTTTCAGATACACTGAAGCCTTTACATTTATCCCGGCCTTGAACTCACCTTTAATCCGCACTACATCAGGGGTAAAGTCCACCTCCACATTCCTGATGCCATGTTTTTCCAGGGTATCGTCATTTCTCAGAATATGGTTAACCCAGTCCTGGGAAAAAAGAAGGGTCAGCTTCTCCACCACATAAGAAGCATTCTGAAAATCAATTCCACACTCCTGGCCCGGTGATTCAAGGGCCACCACCGAGAGGATCAGGCTTTCCATCATGACCCCGCTGGTCTGTTCGTCCTTTATAAGCAGGTCTTTGATTTTCAGGCGGATGGATTTCTCCCCGGCATCATCCTTGTGGATATTGATTGAAAGCCCATACAAAAAGAGCTGGTTCAGTTTGCAGATGATGGCGTCAAGCATCAGGCGCTGTCCTTGTCAGTGAGACTTGGCCCCGTCAGAAGATGACGGCCCCGAGGGAGTCTTATCTCCGGAAGAGGAGGATGTTTCTTTTTTTGTGTCCGGGGCAGGCCCTGGGGAAGACTCCGGTGCTGGGGGCTGAGCTTTCTGCCCGCTGTAATCGGTCACATGAAACCCCTTCCCCTTGAAGACTATTCCCACACTGCGGATGACTCTTTTGAACTGGTCAACTCCACATTCGGGGCATATGTTCAGCTCGGGATCTTCAAATTTTTGTTTAATCTCCTGATAATGTCCACATTCAAAACACTTGTAACAGTAGATGGGCATCTGAGTTTTCCTCCTTGGAAATCAGGCCTGGCTTATCAGCTCCTGGGAAGGCTTGGTTAAAACCAGGTCGATGGAGTGCTTGTTAATTGTGATAAAATCTGTGGTATAAAGCAGGCTGTCACCGCTGAGGGTAAAAACCTTGGCGTTGGTAACCGGAAGAAACTCCCTGACCCTGACGTTGAGTTCATCGGACATTCTGGAGTCCATCAGAAGATACATCTCGCCTTCTATCTTGTGGTTCCGGGTAAATATCACCACTTCACGCCGTTCTTTTGGAACCCGAAGACTCATTTGTTCAGCTCCTTCCCAGTGCCATTTCAAATCAAATCAGTTAAATATATTTGCCCTTGCGCTGGCTATTCCCTTCCCATTTAAAAATTACAACCGTTTTAAGCCACACACACAAGAAAACAACAGGATACTATATTTCCAGAGATTCATCTGCCTTACCTGCATATTCCCGGGCAATGGTCTTTTCAAAATCATTATATTCTCCCGGCTCAATCACCGCATTCCATTCCCTAAAAAAACCGCAGGTCATAAACCGGCACAAATCCTCAAAGGCAAAATGACGGCGGGTTCCCTCATAAATTGAGGTCATCCTGCCTGAGGCCCTGCGGAATGCATCTTCTCTGGCATCAGGATCCTCAAAGGACATCACTTCGAAAAGCTCCCGGCAGGTTGATTCCATGGGAAGGGAGCCATGAACCAGTATGGAATCCCCCACCTGCCACTGGGCAGTCCCGCAGAGTTTCTTTCCCCCCAGGGTCAGCTCATACCGGGAGGGAGATGCAAAACAGGAGGCATTGTGATGTTTCTTTTGGTTCTCCCGGGAAAAGAGGCTGTCCCGATCCGCAGGCAACAGCCGGGCGGGGATTCCACCTTCTTCAAGTCCCCGGCCTATGGCTTCATGGACAAGGCGGAATATCTCCCACAGGCCACGGCCACCGGTCTTCAGGACAAGGCTGAAGGTGACTTCCTTCCAGTGAAGCACTCCCCTGCCCCCCGATGGCCTCCGCACCAGGCCCCAGCCCCTTTCACGAATCAGGGGAACATTAAAATCCCGGTGAACTTTCTGGAAGTAACCCACACTGACAGTGGGATTCGACCAACGGTAAAACCGCAGGGTTGCCGGAGAATGACCCCTTTGAACTCCAAGAAGCAATGCCCGGTCATAAGCCATGTTCCATGCACCGGGGCTGGCATCGTCAGTTAAAAGCCTCAGCCTGCTGACCATGCCGGTTTACTGATCCCCTTCTTCGCCGGTGTCGATGACAAAACCATACTCGATGTTGGTGACCCCGGTATTCCCGGAGAATGCCACGCCGTTGTCATACAGGTTGATTCTATAATCCACCGGCAGATGAAAAGGCTTTCCGGTGATGTGAAGCTGGGTTTCATCCTCCAGGACAAAGTTCATACTGCTGAACTTGTTCTTGGTTATTCCCTTCATTTCAATCTGTTCGCCGGTGCTGGCCACGGTGTATTCCACAAATATGCCCCCGTGGTTTCCCTGAATCCTGATCCCTTCTTCCTTGTAGAAAATCCGCACATCCAGTTCCTTGTCCCCTTCTTTTCCCTTCACTGCATAACTGTCTTGAGAAAGGGTATCCAGCTTGTATTCCACAGGAACTCCCCGGATGGTGCCGTTCATGGTGCAAAGGGACGGGGACGAGAACACCCGGAGGTTAAAAGTCCCGCCGGCCACATCCCCAGTCATCCGATAACTGCCGTCCTGGAGGGGGATGATGGAGTATTCGCAATAATTCTGGCCGAACAATCCCTTGACCCGGTACTGGCCGTCCTCGAAACGGCAGAACAAGTCTGTTTCGCCTTTTCCCGTGCTCCCCTGCATCTGGAGATTCCGGCACAGGTCCAAAGACAGGCCCACCTCCTGATTATCCCCCATAAGCAATACAAGATCCCTGGTGGAAACCATAAGACCGGGCATGGGAAACTCCACCCTCTCAAAGGGGATCATGACCAGGTCCGGGTTTATAGATAGATCCGGGCCTATGATACTCGGGCGTATGTCCATTTTACAAACCTCCCCAAAGGCATCCCGCCTGGGACGGAGATAAATTCATTCCTGGGGCTTCTCTTCTCCGTTGCCTTTTTCTTTTGTGCTTAACTGGTACTTTTCAAAATACTCTTCCTCGGCCCCCACTTCTTCCAGATCATAACCTGCTCCCTGAACCAGGTTGCGGGCTGCCAGGATTCCGGTTTCCATAGAATGATCCTGATTGTTATAACGGAATCTGCCGGGCCTTCCCACCAACTGTAAGTTAATGAATTTCCCCAGATAATCCTTTACAATCCTCAGATGTTCCTCATATCCCAGCTCATAAACGGGATACACAAAATCCTCCCGGAATTTGCGAAAATCCTCCACATCTTCTTCCTTCACAAAACCCAGGCGATCCAGATCCTTCATGGTGATTTCCTTGATATAATCGGCTTCCGCCTCCCAGCGGGGATCATCCTCAAAAACAAAATGCTCTACCCACAAGGTGGTGCGATCCTGGGGGGACATGTGGACAGAAAAATTCTTTGCCTCATGAATCCTGCCAAAGGGGATCTCCCGGTCCGGAAAGTAAACCCAGTTGTCCCGGCTGACCCGTTCCTTCTTCAGCTGAAGATAGAGATATACCTGGCTTCGCCAGCGGAGCTTTGACGAGGCTTCCAGAACCTCGTCGGGGGGGGGCGGGTTCATCATACTGATCAGGGATGTGATGGGGATGGAGGATATGAAGAAGTCGCCGGGATGTTTCACCGTCTTTTCTCCCCCTGCAGTCCCCACGGATGTTATCCTGTCACCTTCGCAAAAAACCTCCGCCACCGGTGAAGACAGGTGAATCTTTCCCCCGTCCCGGGCGATTTTCTCTGCCATCTTCTCATATGTCTGGCCTGCGCCGTAACGGGGATAGTAAAACTGATCCACCAGGGTCTTGGGGCCTTTTTGATTTTTGAAGAGAGCCTTTTTTATCACCGACATGATGGAAAGCCCCTTGATCCGCTGACGGGCCCAGTCGGGAGAAATCTTCCTGCAGGGAATACCCCAGATTTTCTCAGTATAATTTATCATGTTCAATTCCGCCAGAGTACGGCCGAATTCCTGAACCACGAAATCTTCAAAGCTTTCCACTCTGGGGTTGAACACCATTTTATTGAACCGGGACCAGAGATAATCCAGAAAAGCCCTCATGGCTCCCATAGGCCCCATATTGGAGAGGGCATCTTTTAAATCCACCGGGTAAAGATAAAACTTGCCCTGAATATAAAAACGGGTGAAACGGTTCACCAGTATCCAGTCATCTCCCAAAACTTCTTCAATCATGTCGTAAAGATACTGATTCTTGGAAAAAAACCGGTGAGGGCCGATATCTGTAAGGAAATCTCCTATCCGGAGAGTCCGGGCCAGGCCCCCGGTCTGAGGGTAACGTTCCAGAACCGTGCATGGATAGCCGTTGCGGGAGAGTTCATAGCCTGCGGATATTCCGGCGGGGCCTCCTCCCAGAATAAGAATCCGGGATTGCTTTTCTGCTTTCAATACAGGAATTACCTTTCCATTTACTGTATAATCCAGTTTCTATCCCGGAAGCCCTGATCCTGCAAAGGATCCGCCGGGACAACCTCCGGGAATTTCAATCCGGCGGAGAGCTGGTATTACATTCTGCCTGCTCATGGTGTATAATGGTCATATGGAAAACAGAAGCAGCATATGCCCCATCTGCGAGGGATTCAATTCCCAGAGGATTATGGTCTGCCGTCACTGCGGGCAGGATCTGGGGATCAATCCCCTGGGAGATTATATGAAATTCATCCAGAAACCTACCCTTCAGCAGAAGGCAGACCTTGTATTCCAGCTGGGGACCCTGAGGCACAAGCTGAACCTGTCCTTCAACACCCTTCAGATCCTGTCGGAGCAGGGCAAGACTTCCCGGATAAACCGGGTTTTCAAGTATTACCGCCGGATGATGGAGCTGGATACAAGCTCTGCAACCTATTATCTGCTTCTGTTTTCCAGGGAGCTTTTCTATCGTTATTACGGGACAATCATCATGAGCCTTCAGTCATATTTTATTCTGTGGCGGACATATCTGATGCGCCGGGAGTTTCCGGATAATCAACGTATTGAAGCCCTGTTCAGAAAAGGTCTTGACATGATAACAGACCAGAAAGAAAAACTCATAAGAATAATTGAAGCCCTCACCGATAACATTGAATCTCTGGATGAGAATGAAATTGCCGGCAACAACTGGACATCCCCGCCACCGCCGGCAATATGCTGGATGCTCACAGAAATACGCCGGGACTGACATGCCCAAAAAAAACTAACACCCCATCAGGGTCCAGCCCCGGGTCCTGCTGAAATGAACTTCTCCATAAAGGGTCTTGTGAGGTTTTCCATCCCGGAAGCTGTTGATGGTGGATCCGTATATTTCCAGAAATGTCTGAAGAAAAACAAGGCACTTGTCGAAAATACTCTGGAGCTCCGAGTATCGGAAATAACGTTTCACCGTTGAGCTGGTGCTGGCCAGAATCTTTTTAGTCAGCACCAGGTTTGCCCCTTCACTGAGCATATACTGGGAATGGGTAAAAGAATCGTGAATCTTGGGATAATAAACATACTCAAAGATTGTGTCCACGGGAATATCCAGAGAAGCAACTTTCTTGCTGATGGCTTCGATTTTTTTGTCCACGGAACGACAAATCCGTTTCTTTCCATCAGAGTCGATATAATAAACCCGGGGGTCATATTCCAGGTTCAGGATGATATTGGCAAGGTTGCTCAGGATCTGATAGATGGCATCCACCTGAATAATATGGCTGTATGCAAAGAGCCTCATCCGGGCCTTGATGGTCTTGCTCACCTTGGGACTGCTGATTATCCGAATAACATCGTTGATCAGGGTTGACAGTTCGAAGAGTTCCGCCTCCTGGGTGCAGGAAATGGATGTGGTACAAGAATCTTCCTCCAGGGTCAGAAGACTGGTGAGAAAAGCCTCCGGCGACTTGGTTCTGGCCCTCTTGAAAAGATCATTATAAGTTCTCAAGCAAAATATTTCAAATTCCCCGGTTTCCAAAATTACAACCTCTCGTGGGATAAACCCGGCATATTAATGTCAACAAAAGGAAATGAAGACAAGTTCCATTATTGCATTAGTTTTCTGCGATGATTTTTACTTTCCTCCATTGAAGCCAGATATTGAATAAACAACAATATGGATACTGCCTGAATCTTTTTGGAATTGTGGGCATCTAATAATCAGACTAAGAATTATTTATAACTGGAGGATCAACTTTTATGAGGATGGATCGTTTAACTGTAAAGGCCCAGGAGGCAATCCATGAGGCCAATGACATAGCATCACAGTATAATCACCAGCAGATTGACCCGGAGCACCTTTTC
>CAYNGH010000064.1:0-17258 GCA_964396845.1 uncultured bacterium
CCTGGGGGACCGGATTGCCCCGGCAAAGCCTGCCCTGTCCCGGTGGGATCGCCTTAATAATCTTCTTCGATATGCCCGGAACAATTCTGAATTCTACCGCACTCATCTGGCAGATGTGAACCCGGCATCGATTAAAAGTTACGAGGATTTCCAGCAGGTTCCCCTGCTGGACAAGAATCACATATACCATCACACTCCCCCGGCAGGGGAGGGAATGCTGACAGGCCCCCTGAAGAACGCCTATGTCTTTGCCAGCGGAGGCAGTACCGGAGAACCCAAGTTCACCTTCTACAGTTACCGGGAGATTGACGAAGTGGCCTCGATCCTGGCGGATATATACCAGACTGCAGGAATAACCCGGGATGATGTGGTGGCGAACCTGTTCATGGCGGGATCCATGTGGACTTCGTTCATTGTGGTCAACCACGCCATCGAAAAGATTGGATGTGTCAGCCTGCCTATTGCCGGCAATTCTGACTTGGAACTTATCCTGCGCTACATGGAGCTTTTCCGCCCCACTGCAGTGGTGGGACTTCCATCCATGATAATCCGCCTGGCAGAAGAGATTGAAAAACGATCCCTGAATCTCACAATGGAAAAGATCCTCTATGGCGGTGAACATTTCAGCGACGAGGCCACTAAATTCCTCCGGCAGGCAGTGGGTGCCCGGCTGATTCAGTCAGCAGGCTATGCATCGGTGGAAGGAGGGCCTATCGGCTACCAGACTATAAACGACCGGGGCGGAGTCCATCGGTTGCTTTATGAATATATGTTTCTTGAAATCCTGAACCCGGAAACCCTTGACCCGGTAGATCATGGCCAGCCGGGGGAGATTGTGGTGACCAATTTCCATCGACGGCTGATGCCGGTGATCCGCTATCGCACCGGGGATTTGGGACGGATGCTCCCCAGAAGCACTGAAACCCTCCATCAGACACCGCTTTTTGAACTGCTGGGCCGCCGGGATGATGTCCTGCGAATCGGGGCCATGTCCATATATCCCGACAAGATAGCAGAAGCCCTGGGGAAAGTGCCGGGAGTATCCCATCTTTTCCAGCTGGAGGCCCGGTATGCCGGCAGAAGCGAAGAGCTTGTCCTCCGGGTCGAGGCAACACGGCCGGGAGATGATTATGCCGGGCTGTCCCGCAGAATCCACAAAGCCCTTCTGGATCATGACCCGGAACTTTTGCTGGTGGTTCGGGAAAAATGGCTGGGATCCCTGAAGGTGGAAGTTCTGGACCAGGGAAAACTGCCGAGAAATTCCCGCACGGGAAAGATCCGCAAAGTCATCGACAACCGCACCCGGACAGGAGCCGTTGAAACAAAGACCCCGGCCACAGATGAGAAGGAGAAGCTCTGATGCCCCGTCAGAAGCTGTCCCTGGAAGGATCAGCCTGCATAGAAACCGCAAAAAGAATAGCCCGGCAGATGGGACACTCCCATTATCATTCCGGGCATCTCCTCCTGTCATTCTTTGAGGGGGGCACATCCCGGGCTTTTATTGTCCTGGACAGCATCGGGATTTCCGGATATGAAATAAAGAAACTCCTGCAAAAAATCTCTCCCCCCATCGGCCAGAGAGTGCTGGAACCTGCGCCGGACAAGGAGATGGAAAAAATCCTGGATGAGGCATTGCGCCTGACACAGGATCGAGGCGAAGACTTGACCGGGGAGCATCACCTGCTCATGGCAATGATGAAAAACCGGGATTCTGTCGCCTGCAGAATGATAATCCAGTTGGAATGGAACCCGGAGCTGATCATCGCCGAGTCCCAAGGCCAGCAATTATGAGAAATTGCCTGTATAGTTATAAAAATTAATATATATACTTTTTGCAGGAATTTTACTGCTCTTTTTGAAAAACTTGAACGAGATGAATTATAGCGAAAAGAATAAAAATCTATGTTTAGTTAATGTAGCCCATTGGCTACAAGAATACTTGCCGGCAACTGGGATGGAAACAGCAGCAATAATTCTTTCTATTCTTGCTTTGTTATTATCAGAGGAAAAACTGAATATCTGGCAATGGATTCTTATAATCTCTGCAATAATATTATTTATTCTAACATTTATTGCCATATATGATAAAGAAAAACATAAACCCAACATTGAATCAGAACTGGAAAAAACCCGAATTGAATTAAAAAAAGCTGGAGATGAAGTTAAACGTCAACAAGAAGATATTCTTGAGGCAGATAAAAACAAATACAATTTGTTAAATGAAATACTTGAAAGGCAATTAATTGCATTATCAAAAGAGTTAGATTATTGCCACGAGGAAAGAATTACCGTTTACCATTACAAAGACAATCAATTTAATAAAGTTCAGCGTTATTCTAAGAATGCCAAATATAACGAAGGAGGGCGACCTTCATATCCAAACGAAGGTGTCATCGGCAAAGCCTGGGAGGAAGGTGATTATTTTATTAGTGACATTCCGGAACATTCAACAACAAACACCGACAATTACTATACACAACAAAAAGAGAAGGGTTTCATTGAAAGGCAAGTTGCCGAAAAACTAACAATGAAAAGTAGGTCATATTTCGGACAAAGATTAGACAATGAAAGTGAAACAGAAAATATTGCTATCATAATTTTTGAGAGTACAAATCCCAAAAAGATAAATAAAGAAGAAATAGAAAAAAAGGTATCAAAACAATTAATTGGAATTATCACTCTTATTTTAAAAGAACTTAAAAAACCCAAAGAGGATTATACAAAGGAAGGTGATATTATCGATGGAGAAATTGAAGGCATTAATTGCTCATCTAATAGATAATTACCCTTATAAATTTGAACTTTCAAAAGCAAGGTTGACCAAAATGGTTTATCTTTGTGACTGGCTTTCTGCTTACCACTGCGATAAACAGATAACCGATATAAAATGGTTTTTCAATCACTATGGGCCTTATGTTGATGATGTGGTTAATTGTGCCAGAAACAACCCGGAATTCGAAATTTTAATTGAATCAAATTGTTTTGGCTCTACTAAAGAAGTTATTAAAGCAAGAGAAGCACTAAATACCGATGCATTAAACACAGCAGATAAAAGAATTATTGATTTTGTAATTGGAAAAACAGCTGGACTAAACTGGAACAATTTTATCGATCTGGTTTATTCAACATATCCAATCGCCACACAACCAAGATATACTTACTTGGATTTAGAGAACCTTGCAAAAAAATGTAAAGCAAGGAACAACCCGGAACTAATTAATATTAACTGAAGCTTTTCAACATCACACAGCACTTATATATGTGGGGCCCAGGACTTTCAACTCCTTCTGACGGTATGACAGCTGGAAACGTTTCAGGCTGTGGTGGACGCCCCGCATTTTAAGGACCTCCATATACCGGATTACATCATCCTGGGTTTCCTGCATTCCCAGCTGGATTATTCCATCGGCCAGAAAACGGCAGGGCCTGATGAAACTGTCACCCCGAGGACATTCTGATTCACAGATGACCATATTGCGGGTTTTCAGCTCTTCCAGCTGACTGAAAAGATGATATACATAATTGCGGATATTCCCCGATGCCACATGATGGAGCATGGTGTTTATGGGGTCCAGCACCACCATAGAAAGGGATGTATCCCCCTGGTCATCTGCCTTCCGGGCCACCTTCAGCAGTCCTCCCAAGGCCCGGGATGCTCCTCCGCCATTGGCGGAATATTCCAGAAAGTCATCGTAATCATAAACTCTGAGCTGGCCTTTTTCCTCGTAAGGGGCAATGTCAAACCTCCGCCGGAGGAATTCCACCGGGTCCTTGAAGGAAAAATAAACACATCTGCCCCGGGGGTCTTTGTCCAGTTCTCCCTTTACCGCTTCCATGGAAAAAGTGGTCTTCAAAACCCCGGCATCACCGGCGATAATCACCGACGAACTGTGAGGAACCGGGGAGAATATAATCTTGTCAATTCCTTTTATTCCAAGCATAACACTCAACTCACAACTAATTTATCGATAAACCTCACCCTGAATTTTTATCCCGTCACGGCCCAGCACCACCTGCCTGCGACGCAGGCTGTGTTCTCCCTGAGAAAATTTCAACGCCTGAAGATACCGGCTGACTTCTCCCTGCCGTCGCAGAATCCCCAGAGAAACAATTCCATCCGCCAGGAAACGTTCTCTCATATGGGAATTGTTCTCATCCATTTGGCATTCGTTTATAATCAGGGAGATCATGTTGTATTCCCGCAGTTTTCGAAAAAAGGGAATAAGGGATGATTCCAGGAGCTGAGGCTCGGCAATGGAATAGACTGCATTGAGGGAATCCAGGGCAAATATGGAAAGATTCCCTTTCTTTTCGTTATACAGGGCGTCAATCATCCCGGTTATGGATGTGAACACATTTACCGCATCCTGCTGGAGGGCTGCCTCTTTGCGCATGATGTTATAATCCACCGAGTGCAGTGACCCCGGCGGCTGGTATCCCATGGAAATCATGTTGGATACGTGGCTTTGCCAGGTCTGCTCGAAGGTCATATACAGGCCGTGGCTATCGGGGCAATGTGCCAGCAAATTCAGCATCATGCCAAAACAGAGGGTGGATTTCAGGGTCCCGGCTTCTCCCTCCACCAGAATTATCGCCGGAGGAGTCACATCGGCGGAAAAAATGTCTTTCAAGCTAATCTGGTTCATATTATTCTCCATTACTGCATCCCCAGTCAAAAAAACTCAAGCACCGGAGTTGGCCTTTTGTTTTTGTGCAGGTTCTTTTCTGTTGTCCATCTCCCTTTGAAGATAAGTTGAAATCTTACGCCTGGCCCGGAAAAGAGCGTTTTCCACCTGCTTCTTGGAAAGATCGCAGTACTGGGCCATCTCATCAACGGAAGCATCAAATATCTTAAGAGAGATTATCTCGTATTCCATGGGGCTGAGTATCTCTCTGAAGCTGTCGGAAAGCTCCCGCACCGACATTTTACCCAGCACCTGTTCTTCCACATCCATTTCCGACAACATGGAAGAAAAGTAAAAGGGGTCTTCATCGATGGAATAAGCGTCGGACAGCACTCTCTGCTTCAGCTGGGTGGCCATTCTTACCGCCCGGAGAATCCGGTTCCTGATGGAAAGGCTGGCGTAATCCTCGAAGGATGTTTTATATTTGGGATCATAGTTGACGATGGCATTGAAAAGCCCGATCATTCCTTCCTGAATCAGGTCTTCCCGGGTAGCCCCCGGCAGGAAAAATTTCTTGCCGATCTGATAAACAAAGCGGGAATATTCATTGACCAGTTGATCAATGGCATCGGCATCAGAAGACTGCGCCTGGTCAACAAGATCGATAATCTCCTGCATGTGGGACTGGTAAATAAAGCACTTGTCGCAGGTAAGATCAGGATCCCTGCGACACTGACAGCCGTTTTTAATCAGCCAGCAGTTGCGCATTGACATCTTGGCAGAGCAGGATAAATACTCTTGCGATGTACAAGGATATTTTTCAAAACACCTTTTCATCAAGGTTCCCTTCTTTGTTGGCAGGTATTCAGTTTGGACAAAAGAGAGTCATTTCCCTCCCCGGGCCTGGTTAACCAGAGAGGGAGGCACAGGCATCATTTTCCCCGGCAGTCACATGATTTACAGTAACCTCTACTTATACTAATAATTTTATTATACATTTTATTCCCGAAATAAAAATAATTTCATGAATAATTCTAACTAATACCTTCGTATAACATCCCGGGGTTTTTCTTCAGTGAAAAAATTCCCTGAGAATATAGAGGGTTATTATGGATTTCTTCAGCACTTCCCCGGAGGAAATATACCCCGGGGCTAAAATATGGGCTAAGCCCCAATATTTTTTTCAGGAAAACAGATAAGCAATGAACAAAACGGCATCGATTCCCAGAACATTATTCACCGGAATTATTCATCGGGCACTTCTCCTGCCGGTCATGATCCTTCTTATGGCATTGCCGGCGTGGGCATCGCCAGGCTCCGCGGTAATCAACAACCTGCGGGTGGGATATAACAAAGAAGGAGTCCGGGTTGTGCTGGACATGTCCGGCGGGGCAGAATACCAGGTATATTCCATCGACAATTCATCCCGGGTTTACATTGATATATTCAACGCCCGCATAGCAAGTGAATACAAGGCTCCCATCATAAAAAACGATCCCCTTCTGCAGAGCATAACCCTGCGCCAGCATAACATGAGGCAGGTTCAGGCGGAAATCCAGCTGAAATACGGCATTCCCATGGACAACATCAATGACTTTGCCCTGGAAAATCCCCACCGGGTGGCGGTGGATCTATACCGGGACTATCACAGCTTCATCCAGTTTCATGTCACCGACAATATCATATGGCTCCAGACAGAACGGGCAGCCAACGGTCTTTTTACTCTCATAAACGAACTGTATGTCAATCACAAATCCCCAGATGTTTCAGTGGAAATCGTTCTGGCCCAGGGAAAGGACAACCGGGAAACCATAAGCTCCATGGTGGAGCGCACCGGCGCTATTGCAGGGATAAACGGCGGGTACTTCGGCGGGGGCCAAAGCCTTGGACTGCTGGTGAATGAAGGCAAAATAGTATCAAGATGCGTCACAACCCGTCCTCCCCGCACCGCCTTTGCCATCGATTTTGATCGAAATATTCTCATGGATCGGGTTTTGGATCGGGGAGATAAAATCATAACCATCGCGGGCAGAACATGGCTGAATGTGGTTGTGGCTCTGGGAGCAGGCCCCCGGCTTATCAAGAACGGAATGGTGAACATCACCGCCAACGCCGAAGGACTGGGCACCGGGGGCAACGACATCACCCGGCGTACAGGACGATCCGCAGTGGGGGTCAACAACAAGGGAGCGCTGGTATTCATGACCGCCTCGGGATACAGGGACAACCAGAAAGACGGGATGAAACTGCCGGACCTGGCGGAATATATGAAAAGCCGGGAAGTGGTAGATGCCATGAACCTTGACGGAGGAGGCTCCACGGCAATGTCGGTTCTGGGGACCCTGGTCAGCCGCCCCCCCCTGCAGGGAAACTGGCAGCGTCCCGTTGCCAATGGGATCCTGTTTTTTGACAAGAACCCCATCATATCCCCAAGATATATGGGGATTGCCCCGGAACAGGTTGTTTTGCCTGCCGACGGCAAATCAAATATGCCGATTCAAATCCTGGTGACGGATCAGAAAGAAAACCCGGTCCCGGACAAGACTCCCCTTTCCATAGCATCGGGGCTGGGGCTTATCAACAAAAAATACCACTACACCGGCAACGGGCTGGTGAGCCTTGAGATGAAATCCATCCGGGTGCCGGGGAATTACTCCCTGAAAATCGACTGCGGGCCGGTGCGGAAATTTTTGCCGGTAAAAATCGAGGCAGGCCCGCCGGCAAAGATTTACACTCATTCCAGTCCGGCAACTGCCGGCAAGAAAGACGGCAAGTTCATTGTCAAGGTGCTTGTGTGTGACAATTACGAAAACGGCCTGCCCAGAATACCCGTTAAATTTGAAATAACCAGCGGGAAGGGAAACATTACCTCGCCGAACACCTTTACCAGACCCAATGGCGAGGCAGATACCACCGCAAGCCTCACATCGGACAGCGCAGTGGTGACGGTGCAGGTTTCAAACCTGGAACCCGTTACAGTCAATCTCAAGAAATGACAGGTAAACGATTTGCCATCCAACATACGTGAGCTGTGGGGGAGAATCTCCACCATCTTCGAGCCGGGAGGAAGCCTTTCCCAGGCTCTTTCCACCTTTGAATCCCGGCCCGGCCAGAAGGAGATGTCCCACATGGTTTTTCAGGCCATGATGCAGGAGTGCTTCTGCATGGTGGAGGCAGGCACCGGCACCGGCAAGACCCTGGCGTACCTCATCCCCGGGGTGTTCATTTCAATGGCTCTGGATGAACCAGTGGTGATTGCCACCAAGACCATAAACCTGCAGGAACAAATCCTCAAAAGCGATCTGCCCCTTCTGAAGAAAGCCACCGGCGAGAATTTCAGCGCAGTACTGGTGAAAGGCTGGAGTAATTACCTGTGCCTTCGCCGTTTCAAAAAGCTGGAGCTGTCCCAGGAACTTTTTGATTCCCGGCAGTTGAAGTCCATCCAGAACCTTGCCGACTGGAACCGCACCACCATCACCGGGGATCGATCCGATGCAGATTTTTTCATAGACGAATCAGTCTGGGACAAAATACGGGCCGAACCCACCGCCTGCAACTATAACCGTTGTCCCCATTATGACGACTGTTACTTTTTCATTCAGCGCAGAAAAATCCAGAAAGCCAATCTTCTCATCACAAACCACGCATTTTTATTTGCCCAGGTAGCACAGCGCCGGAACAACCCCGGAGCTGAAGGATGGTCGGTACTGCCTCGCTTCTCCCGGCTGGTCCTGGACGAAGCTCATCATGTGGAGGATGTGGCTACAAGTTTTCTGGGGGATGATGCCTCCTCGGGAGAGTTTCACCGGATCCTCCAGTCCCTGATGAGGCACCCGGCACCGGGTCAGGAGGCGGGACTTCTGCCCAGAGTTCGTAATGCTCCTTTCTCTCCGGGAATCGAATCCCGCATCAGGACCCTTCTTGATGGAGGGCTGATTCCTGCCATCCGGCCCCTGCAGGAGAGTTTCAACAGTTTTCTTTACGGAGTTGCCCAGCTTCCATCCCTGGTGGAGGATCGGGATCGGGTCCTTTTTACCCCTTCCCTGCGCCGGGAGTTTATGGACACTGCCAGAGAGGAGATGGAAAACTTCACCGGAAAGCTCAACAGTTTCAAGGCCCAGCTGGAGCACCTCCACTCAGAAGGAGTCCGGGAAGACCCGGACCTGGGGGTGGAAATATCCAGCACTGCGGGGCGGATTGAAGCCTTCCGGGATTCCCTTTTGCGGGTGATTCATGGGGATGATGAAAAGATGATATACTCCCTGGAATACAACCGCACAAAACCCCCTGTTTCAGCTCGATTCCGATCATATCCCCTGTCAGTGGGAGAAATTTTGTATGAAGAACTGTTCTCCCGGATAAAATCCGTCACTTTCACCTCGGCAACCCTTGCCGTCAACCGGAGCTTCTCATATCTCAAGGGACGGTTAGGACTCAAATCCATGGACAGGGATGTAATCATCTCGGGGGTTATCGATTCTCCCTTCGATTTCCGCCGTCAAGCCCTGCTGGCAGTGCCCGGGGATATGCCGGAAATCAACAGTGACAGCTTTCTCCCCATGGGTGTTCCCCACCTGTGCCGGCTGATCCGGGAAATGGAAGGGCGGACATTCCTGCTTTTCACATCTTACCGGATGCTGGACCAATGCGCCGGGATGCTCCGGGAAAGACTGGAAGAAGAAGGATTCAACCTGATGATTCAGGGAGAATATCCCCGGCATGTTCTCCTGGAACAGTTTAAAGAGAGAGAAAAGTCCGTCCTGTTGGGAACTGACTCCTTCTGGGAGGGAGTTGACGTGCCCGGCAGAAACCTGGAATGCGTGGTGTTGATGAAACTCCCCTTCAAGGTTCCCAGCGATCCTGTCATTCGGGCCAGGGTGGAATTAATGGAAAAACAAGGTCAGAACCCCTTCCTCAGCTACCAGGTTCCCCAGGCAGTGATTCAGTTCAAGCAGGGTTTCGGCAGGCTGATTCGCAACCGGGCTGACCGGGGAGTCATCGTGGTGATGGACAATCGTATAATAACCCGCAATTACGGCAGGACATTCATCAGGTCCCTGCCCCCATGCACCGTGTTAAAAGGCTCCTTTGCGGGGATAGTATCTGCTGTGGAAAAATGGAGAAAAAAATACCAGGGGGAAATGACCGGATCTGGCCCCGACGGACTGCCTCCGTCCTCACCTTAAAACCATGGGATCATACCCGGAAGGATATAATCATTTTTAAACGAAATTGAAATAATGACACACAAAGGCCGGTAAGAAAGTAAATAAATCCATATGGCCCGGGAATTATCGGCCCTCACATGGAATCCCGTGCCAGCACATATTAAAACAGAAGGTGCACCGGTCAATGATAAGAATATTAATTGTCGAGGATTTTCAGCTGATTCGAAGGGGCATCAAATCCAATCTGGAAAAGGAAGAAGACCTGGAAATTGTTGCCGAGGTTGAAACTGCTGCAGATGCTGTGGAACAGGCAAAAAAACTCAAGCCGGATATAATATTGATGGATTTGAAGCTGGGTGAAGATGAAAACGCCGGAATCAAAGCAACCAGGGCAATAAAAGAAGAACACGAAGAAATAAAAATCCTGATTCTCACCTTTTATGACGATGAAGAACATATCGCCCAGGCCATTGAAGCGCGGGTTGACGGATATATGCTCAAAGATGTGGATAAGCGGGAGCTGGTCAAGGCCATCCGCACTATTCATCAGGGAAAGGCAGCTATTCATCCTGCCATTGCATCCAAGATGATGCACAAGATGGCAGAAAAAGGCGAAACCAGCCGGAAGAAAAAAGACATACAATACAATTTGTCCTCCCGAGAGATGGAAGTATTCGAACTGCTGACCCAGGGAATGAGCAACAAAGACATTGCCGGAGCACTTTACATATCCGAGGCCACTGTCAAGGCCCACATCTCCTCAATACTGCGAAAGCTGAATGTAACCGACCGGGTGCAGGCGGTCATCCTGGCCCTGAATCTAAAACTGTTCAGCTGACAACCCACCCACCAGGCCCGGAAATCTCCGGGCTTTCAAATTTTTACCGGTGATGCACCTTGAACAGGCAAAGAATCACATTAAAAAAAACAGCCCCGTCAGACCAGGCTCAGGATTCGAATCCATCTCCCGATCTTCCGCACCTGCCTGATATCGCTGGCCCCCTGAGGGATCTTCTCACTGAAGCCCTGCAAATGAAAGCAGAACAGATAATCCTGATACCATCCCCCGAAGGACACACCCTGAATTTTATCATCCATCAAACTCCCTGCTTCATCCGGGAAATACCTTCATATCTTTATGATGAAATACTGATACGCCTCAGGCTCTCATCAGGCATATCCTCCGATGCCCAGGCCCCGGCAATGGGTCGTTTGAGAATGTCTGAAAAAGAAAATGAGCAGGTTTTTCATGTTTCCATACTGCCTGTGGGAGATTCCCAGCGGTTAAACATCAGAATTCATCGAGGTTTTAACGGAGATATCCCCGGCATGCCTCCCCGGGGGATGGAATTCCTCCAGCAGGTGATGAGCCGGGGAGGTGGACTGGTGATAATCGGCGGTATTCGTGGCTCGGGACGATCTGCCACTCTGGAGGCCCTGGCAGGTCATATGTCGGCAAAGCCGGTACTGATGATTGAGGATCGCCCCGGCCCTGCCCTGAAGGGAGTGGATCGCATCAGTGCCGATAACCAAAATCTGGAAACATTGATTCCTCATATCCTGGCCCAGGGATATGAAGGCCTTGCAGTGGAAAATGCGATGCCGGGGGATCTGCCCCTGCTTCTCCGGACTGCGTCAGCGGGGCTGTCAGTGGCGGTAACTGCCTGGGGCAGAAGTGCGCCTGAAATAGTGGAAGCTTTTTCCACAGATAAATCCACCCGGCTGGAGCTGGGGAACCTCCTGGAGGGGATAATTCACCAGGAGAGGACAAAGGTCCCCTGCCATTGCCATCTGCCCGGCGGGTGTGAAGAATGCCTTCATACGGGGGTTGCCGACACCTGCTGCCGTTTCACTCTTCTTTGTCCTGCCCCGGCCCTGCGGGACAGCCTCCGCCGGGGAATGGATCGGGAGATTATTTTAAAAGATTGCCGGGAATCAATCCTGATTGATCCCGACCATCCCATATATAACTTGAATAATGGAGGTTATTATGCATAAGAGAAACCTGATATTGCATGTACTGGTCTTTTTCATCCTGCTGTGCGCCACTGTGCAGGGGGCGGAATATCGTGAGTTTGTGGACAGGAAATGGGGATACAAATTGGATTACCCTGCCACTTACAATGCCAGGAGCATCCCTCACTCGAAGGATCTTGTCAAAGGGGATTTCACCAGCCGGGACAGAAGCGCCGGGGTTCAGGTGAGAATTTACCCCAATCCATCAAAGGACTTTAAGACCTTCTGCACTCAGTACGTGGCAAAATTTCAAAAGGATCTCACAAACCGCTGGAAGGGAGATATGAAGGTTGTTTCCCAGGATTACAAAAAAATCGGCCCCTATGACGGCTTTGTTGTGACATATGATTTTACCCGGGGTGACAAAAGCCGCTATTTCCTGAAACATCACCTCTGGGACCGGGGAAGCCAGGTTTATCTTTTCCAGTCGGGATGTCCCTACGACAAAAAGGGAATCCACGAAAAACACATGGATACCATGGCCGACACCCTTCGATTCCTGTCGGACTGACCTGTTCCCCAGAGAGCAGAGGGCCTTGTTGCCAGCTACATCAGTATTTGCTGATATATTTATTATGGAGATTTAGAAATTATGTCAAAAGAAAAATTCCTGGCGTTGGATGCAGGGAATTCTAATATTGTGATGGGTCTTTTTTTAGGAGATGAACTCTGTCACCAGTGGCGAATCCACACCGACAGAAAAAAACTCACCGATGAGTATTCGGATATGGTGGATTCACTGTTGCAGAAAATTGACATCAAGCCTGAAGATATTGACATCATAGGCATTTCCAATGTGGTCCCCTCCCTGGGGCAGGTTTTCGAAAATCTATCCCGGGAGCATTTCAAAATAGAGCCGTTTTTTGTGAATATCAGCAATCAACTGAATTTCCAGGTCAGCATAGACAATCCCCGGGAGCTTGGAGCAGACCTGATTGCCGCGGCAGCCTCTGCGGTGGAAAAATACAAAACTCCCTGCATCATCATCGATTTTGGCACTGCCACCACCATCACCGCGATTAACGGTCAGGGGCAGTTCCTCGGGGGAGCCATTGCGCCGGGGCTTGCCGTTTCCTCTGAAGCACTGTATTCCAGAGCGCCCCATCTGCCCCGGATCCGCCTGAAACCTCCGCCCTCGGTTATCGGTGCAAACACGGTTCATGCCATGCAGGCGGGGATGTTCACCGGCTACGGTCATCTTGTGCGGGGTCTTGTGAGGGATATGAAAACCCTTCTGGACAGTCCTGCCAAGGTTGTGGCCACTGGAGGCCTGGCGGAGATATTCCGGGAAGAACCAGATCTTTTGGATGCTCTGGATCCCTGTCTGGTGCTGGATGGAATCAGGATTCTCCACCGGCTCAACTGCAGATAATCATCAAATTCAGTTTATCTGACGAACCCGGGAGAGAATTTCCCGCCGTTCCTGGGATGTCAGGATATTCATGAAGTTTTCCCAGTTTATCTGGGTTATCTCGCCATGACTCTGGTTGCGGAGCCGGGCCACTTCCCGGCGGACATCATCGATGAGGTGAGGCATTCCAGGCCGGCCCTGGCGTTCTTCGAAGGTTCCCGGGTTGTTGGTTTCCAGAAACAGTTGTTCCCTGGGGACGCGCCGGGCAATAACCCTGATAAAATCAGAAAACATGACCATATACCCGATGGAAAAACCGTATCCCCGTTCCGTCATCTTGCGGTATGCCCCGATAGGCCCGGTGTACCAGTGGATAATGGCTCTGGGGATGTTATATTCCTCCAGCAATTCCCATACCCTGTCCTCGGCACCATGGGTATGGAGTATTATGAGTTTCTGATATTTTACGGCCCGGTCCAGAATAAACCGGAACAAATCTTCTTGCTGGTTGAATTCCTTCCGGTTCTGGGATACATTCCCGTCCAGTCCCACCTCGCCGACAATCAGGGCTTCCTGGATCTTCTGATCAATCAAGTCCAGCTTGTTGAAATAGTCCGGGGCAAAACGGGGATGAATGCCGAAGGCGGGTATAACATAGGGACAGCGGGAAGCGATATCCACGGTCCTGCGGTGGCAGGGCAGATCGATGCAGTTGCTCACCGAAACAATCCGTTCAAGACGAATCTCCTCCAGAGCAGTTTTCAGATAAGCCCCCCGGTATGATCCTATGTGGGTATGAACATCCAGGAGCATAAATCCCCCGTAAAAATTAATTGATTCCGGCTGACCCGATTGCATATTAATTAAACAGGTCTGGGAATTATCCTATTAAAAAACGCCAGTTTCCAGCATTGAAGGAAATTTTCCAGTTCATTACAAATGATTCTTACATAATAAAATATTTTGATGTGGGGCGGATGAAGATGGATTGTAAAGAGAGCATGATGGAATTCCTCCGGGAGATTGCAGTCCCCCGGAAGGTAGGGTCCCAGGGTGAAAAACAGGTTCAGGACATAATTTCCGGGCATTTTGAAAGGATAGTCCGGGAAAACCGTGGTGCTTCTGTTGATTCCCCGGATATACCCCCAGAAGCAGAAAACCGGCAGGAGAATGACCCCCCCAGTAAAACGAAGCCCGGCAAAAAAGAAAAAAAAGAACTCTTCTGGGAGCGACAGGACTTTGATTATTCCGTTGATACTGACCGGGTTGTCTTTGGTTCATTTATTCTCGTGCTGATGGCCCTGTTGTTTACAAATTTCCTGCTGATAATTTATTTCGACTCGCCCCAGGTTCGCTGGGGTCTGCCTTTCACGGCCATGGCCATAATGGTCTTTCTCACATGGGGAATCGGCTGGAATAAATATGTGGAGAGAATCATCCGCCGGAAAACCGACAAAATGCACTCCACCGCAAATCTTCTGCTCAGAACAGACCCCGGAGCCCGGCGGAACCTGATTTTTACCGCCCACTACGATTCCAAATCCGGCCCCATGGGACTCCTGGAGAGGACAATTCTGGGATCCATGGCTTATGGCGCCAGCTGGCTGGTGGCGGTATATTCCCTTTTCATATCCCTGTATGTCACCTTTGCTCCCCAAATGTCCTCCCAGAGCGAACTCCTGGTCACCAGGCTCAATTTTATTGTCCAGCTGGTCGCCTTCTGGGTCATGCTGATACTGGCCCTCATGTTCTTCCTGAAAAACCGCAACGAATCCCCCGGCGCGCTGGATAACGCATCGGGAGTGGCAGTTCTGATGGAGCTGGCACAGCACTTTGCAAAGGATCCCCTCCAGAGAGTCAACCTGTGGTTCGTGGCCACTGCAGCAGAGGAAGACGGTATGGTGGGGATGGTCAACTTCATGGATCACAACCGGGAAGCCCTGCCTCATAAAAAAAGCTTCTTTGTGAATCTCGACGGTGTGGGGGGGGATGGGATCCTCGAAATTGTGGACGAATACGGCATACCCCCGGCCCAGACCGCATCAGCCCTCAGCGACTGGCTCCGGGATGCCGGGGATCGGGAGGAAGTCCCATACTCATTCCGATGGGCACCCCCCGCTGTGGGGTTTGATTCGGTGGTGCCTCATTATCGGGGATACCAGGCGGTTAATATATCCCATACCGGCTTTGATAAAAAACTGTGGGCCACCCACACCAAAGGGGACCAGGTGGACAATATCAACGAAGAATCCCTGGCAAAGACTTATCGGATATGCCGCCGTCTGGCACAGGTGGTGGACGGGCTTTAAGATAACCGCCTCAACCGGCGGGAAGTTCAAACTGCGGTATATCCTCCGTCCACAGGGATTGTGACCCCGGTGATATAAGATGCCTCATCTCCAGAAAGAAACAGCACCGCCGAGGCAACCTCGCCGGGAGATCCGATTCGTCCCTGGGGAATGTGCCGCAGGAGCTTCTTCTCAAATTCCGGTTCGCTCCTGGCTCGGAGTTCCCGGTAAAAAGAAGTCTTGATAATCCCCGGCACCACGCAGTTTACCCGGATACCGCCACCGGCGTATTCCACCGACAGCTGTCGGGAAAGGGCTTCGATTCCTCCCATGGCGGTGCTGTGAACTGGAGAGCCGGGACAACCCCTCAATCCTCCGATGGATACCACATTGACAATGGATCCCCCGCCGGATGGAATCATGGCTCTGACTGCTTCCCGACAGCACAGGAAATAACGCCGGAGATCCCCGGCAAATCCGGCACTGAGGCCCTCATCATCCACATCACCGATGGAGGATTCTCCCACAGGCCCCGGCACGTTGACAAGAATACCCGGTGTGCCGAAAGCAGAAGAAGCAAACTCCATGAGCCTGCCGGCTATTCCCGGATCCGAAAGCCTGCCCTCAAACACCGCAACTCTTTCGCCGGCTTCTTTAATGATTTTTTCTCCCTGCTTCAACCCGGCCCCGTCAGAACCGGAAAGAACAACCGATGCCCCTTGCCGGGCAAGAGCCACTCCGCAGGCGATCCCCAGGTCTGAATCTCCACCGGTGACCACGGCAACTTTTCCATCAATTCCCATCATATCAATACCTTCCATCAAAATTAACATTACCTTACTATTTTTTCCCCGGCATATTTTTCCCTTTTACCAGTATTTCCGGGATGAGATAATTTTTCCGGGCTTTTGATTCATCCCGGCCAAAAGGGATCTCCGGGAAAAACAAGAAGGTTCAATAAAATAAAACCGGCGGGGCATGCCGGGAAATTGAGCAAAGGGGATTTGCAGGATGAAGAATTTACACAAAGTTGACCCGGAAATTTATCAGGCGATTTTTCATGAAACCAGCCGTCAGGAACACAACCTTGAACTTATAGCATCGGAGAATTTTGTGTCCGAAGCGGTTCTGGAAGCCCAGGGAAGCGTTCTGACCAACAAGTATGCCGAAGGCTACCCGAAGAAACGTTACTACGGCGGATGCGAATATGTGGATGTGGCGGAAAAACTGGCCCGGAACAGAGCAAAAGAACTGTTTAACGCCGAGTATGCCAATGTTCAGCCCCATTCAGGCACCCAGGCAAACATGGCAGTTTACTTCTCCATCCTGGAGGTGGGAGATACATTCATGGGGATGAGCCTGGACCAGGGAGGCCACCTGTCCCATGGTCATCCCATCAACTTCTCCGGGAAGTTTTACAGGGTCATCCCATATACCCTGCATAAGGACACGGAAACCATCGACTATGAACAGATAGAAAAACTGGCCCGGGAACACCGGCCAAAGATGATAATGGCAGGAGCCAGCGCATATCCCCGTATCATTGACTTTGAACGGATTGATAAAATCTGCCGGGAAATTGAAGCATATTTCGTGGTGGATATGGCCCACATTGCAGGGCTTGTGGCGGCGGGACTCCATCCCAGCCCGGTGCCTTACGCGGACTTTGTAACCACCACCACCCACAAGACCCTCCGGGGTCCCCGGGGTGGACTGATCCTGTGCAAGAAGAAACATCGCAAACTTCTCAACAAAGTGGTTTTCCCCGGTGTCCAGGGAGGCCCTCTGATGCATGTCATCGCGGCAAAGG
>CAYNGH010000065.1:0-17173 GCA_964396845.1 uncultured bacterium
GCATCAATAACCTTTTCAAAATATCCGGTAAATCTCTCCCGGTGCTCTTCCCCTGCCAGGGGATTGGCATAATAAGAAAGACAGGAAATCTCCATATTATATTTTTCCAGCATTTTTTTAATGCCTTCAGCCTTGTCGGGGATCTCCTCCACCACAAGGTGCCTGATGCCCGACTCCTCCATGGGATTGCAGGGAATCTCCAGAGCCGAAAAATTATTCTTCTCCGCAAAGGAAGCAACTTGTTCCAGGTCTGCCTCATAAAGACACATGGTGTTTATGCCAAGTTTCATGTTGTCACCATCCATAAAATAATAACCTAATATTCTAACCCCGACAGGTTCTCCCCTTTCAAACCCCGCCTATACAAATAAAATCAATAAAAATCACAGACAGATATAGTCATTCCTGTTAATCTTACTGACTGTATTTGTCGGCCATACCACATATAGTGGCCGGCAGGGCATCACGAAGGAATAACAAGGCCCGTGTCCAATAGACACCATCAAATGGTTCCCAAAAGATTCGCAAGCTGAATAAAGGAGATTAACGGGATTATGAAGTCCTATCTTGGAATAGACGTGGGTTCCGTCAGCGTCAAAGTGGCGGTAATTGACAAAAACAACGAAGTGCTTTACACAGATTACAGGAGGCATCTTGGCCAGCCCGCCAGAGTAGCCCTTGAAGCCATAGACCATATGACAAAAGAGATGGAAGGCCTGCAACTGGCCAACTGCGCCATCACCGGGATTAATTCAAGCCTTTCAGGAAAAAACAGCCGAATAAACCTGGAAAACGAAGTCATCAGCCACCTCAAGGCGGCCTCCCTGATATATCCCGACACCCGATCCATCATCGAGATGGGAGGGCAGGATTCGAAGCTCATCAACCTGTCCCACGACAGGGAAATAGATCAACTAATTATCCGGGATTTCGCCATGAATACCATCTGCGCCGCAGGTACCGGCTCCTTTCTGGATCAACAGGCCAACCGCCTCGGTGTGGACATCGACGGTGAGCTGGGTCAGCTGGCCCTGCTCTCGGAAAAGCCTCCCCGGATTGCCGGCAGATGTTCTGTATTTGCCAAAACCGACATGATTCACCTCCAGCAGGAAGCGACGCCGGTTCATGACATTGTTGCAGGGCTTTGTTTTGCAGTGGCCCGTAATTTTGTATCTTCCATTGCCAGGGGAAAAAAAATTGAAACCCCGGTAGCCTTCCACGGAGGAGTGGCTTCCAACCTGGGGATGGTCAGAGCTTTCCGGGAAGTACTGGGAATAGATGATGAACTGTTGCGGATTCATGAACACCATCAGGTCATGGGAGCCATCGGGGCTGCCGTAATTGCCAGGGAAAAAATCCTGGGCAGGGAGCCAGCTTTCAACCTTGAAGAGGTCAGAAAGTTCTTCCGCCGGAGCAGGGGCGGAATCAAGACCCTGGCTCCTCTTTGCATCCGCCAGTCAAAAACATCCAACAGCCCCGGGGGGGGCTACCTTCCCCCTTCTGACGAGTCCATTGACGGTTTTCTGGGAATCGACGTGGGTTCCATCTCCACCAACCTTGTGGTCATCGACACCCATGGACGGGTTCTTTCAAAACGATACCTGATGACCGCAGGCCGTCCCATCGAGGCAGTTCGACAGGGCCTGAACCAGGTGGGAGAAGAGCTGAAGAACCGGGTTGAAATAAAGGGAGTCTGCACCACCGGGTCAGGGCGATACCTCACCGGGGACTTTTTTGGTGCAGATGTGGTAAAAAATGAGATCACAGCTCAGGCGACAGGGGCATTCATTATTGATCCCCGGGTTGACACCATATTTGAAATCGGAGGTCAGGACTCAAAGTACATCAGCATCGACAACAAGGCCATCGTTGACTTTGAGATGAACAAGGTCTGCGCCGCGGGCACTGGCTCCTTCCTGGAGGAGCAGGCAGAAAACCTGGGAGTGAACATAAAAAGAGAGTTCGGCAGAATGTCCCTGCGGGCCAAGGCTCCCTGCGCCATGGGGGAACGATGCACAGTGTTCATCGAGTCGGATCTGGTTTCCAACCAGCAGAAGGGTGCTGTTACTGAAGACCTGGTAGCGGGGCTTTGTTATTCTATTGCATATAACTATCTCAACAAGGTGGTGGGAGATCGCCGTATAGGAAATCACATATTCTTCCAGGGAGGCACTGCATACAACGACGGAGTTGTAGCAGCCTTCGAAGCGATACTAGGGAAGAAAATAACCGTCCCGGAGCACCACGAAGTCACCGGGGCCCTGGGATGCGCCCATATTGCCCGACGGTGGTTTAATGAAACCGGCGAAAAGACCCGCTTCAAGGGATTCGATCGGGGCAACACCACATATGAACAGGATTCCTTCGAATGCAAGGCCTGTTCCAACCACTGCGAGATCAACCGGGTCCGGGTTCCGGGAGAATCTCCCCTCTATTATGGCGGACGCTGTGAAAAATATGAGATCCGCCGGGTAAAAGAAAACCGGGAGATACCGGATCTCTTCGAAGAGAGGGATGAATTCCTGCATCGGGAGATAAACCGGCAGGATGAAAAAGCCCTTCCCCGGGGGACTGTGGGGATTCCCCGGCTTCTATATAATTTTGAACTCCTCCCCTACTGGACCCGTTTCTTCAACCAGCTGGGATACCGGGTTATATTATCGGATCCCACCAACAAAGAGATCATTAACCAGGGTCTGGAAAAGGTCCTGGCGGATGCCTGCTTTCCGGTGAAGGTGGCCCATGGTCATCTTCACAACCTTATGGAAAAAAAGCCGGATTTTATTTTTCTTCCCAGTATAATCAACATGAAACTGGTTTACAAAAAGTTTAAGGAAGCTGCTCCCTGCCCCTATGGTCAGGCTATACCATACATTCTCAACGGGGCCTTTGACCTGGACCGCCAGGATGAGATTAAAATCATAAACCCGGCAATCCCCTTCTCATGGGGAACCCGTGAAGTAGCCAATGCATTCCGAGAATACGCCGACACCATGGGGATAAAATTCAAGGAGATACGTCGGGCCATCGAATCCGCAGAGCAGGCCCAGGACGAATTTTATCAGGCCTGCGCCCGCCGGGGACAGGAGATCCTCGACAATCTAACTGAAGAAGACAACGCCGTGGTTATCGTCAGCCGGCCTTACAATGGCTGTGACCCCGGGGTCAATCTGGATCTTCCCCGGAAACTGCGGGATCTCAAGTCCCTGCCCATCCCCATGGATTTTCTTCCCCTGGATTCAGTCCCCATCGATGAAGACTGGCCTTTTATGACCTGGCGTTATGGTCAGCGTTTTCTGGCTTCAGCAGACATCATCCGGGAAGATCCCCGGCTCAATGCCCTGTTTATCACCAATTTCGGCTGTGGCCCTGATTCCTTCATCATGAAGTTTTTCCGCAAACGGATGGGTGGAAAAGTTTATCTGCAGATTGAAATTGACGAGCATTCAGCGGATGTAGGTGCCATAACCCGATGCGAGGCATTTCTGGACAGCATAGAAAATACCCGGAAGAAAAAAACCCAGAAATATGTTTTCAGCATAAAATCCATCGAAAACAAGAATCAACGCACTCTTTACATGCCTTACATGTGCGATCATGCCCATGTTCTCAAAGCTGCATTCATGGCCAGCGGAGTAAATGCCGCGGTGCTTCCTCCCTCGGATATGGAGGCTCTCTACTGGGGCCGGAAATATACCACCGGCAAGGAATGCTTCCCCTGCATAATAACCACCGGCGACATAATCCGGTTTATCCACACCGAGGATTTCGACCCCGAGAGGTCAGCCTTCTTCATACCCACAGCAGGAGGGGGATGCCGGTTCGGATACTACAACATCCTTCAGCGTATTATCCTGGACGAGCTGGGACATGGCGACGTGCCCATATATTCCCCTCATCAGACCGAATCCTTCATTGAGGATCTGGGATTAATCGGCAACCATTTCTTCCGTCAGGCTTTTGGGGGTGTCGTAGCGGTGGATCTTCTGGATAAAGCCCTGCGGGAAACCCGGCCATATGAGCTGGAAAAGGGCCAGACCCACAAGGTTTACTGGGAACACCTCCAGCGCCTGTGCAACGCCATAATCAAGGGGAAGGACATACTGCCGGCAATGCACGAAGCCAGAACAGCCTTTGAGGATATCCCGGTGGATCGGGAGCAGGTTCGTCCCGTCATCGGTCTGGTGGGTGAAATATTTGTCCGATCCCATCACTTCTCCAACAATTACATCGTGGAATCCCTGGAAGACCTTGGAGCGGAGGTATGGGTTTCCCCCTTCTCAGAGTGGATCCTTTACCTGAACCATACCCGCAAGGAAGACTATACCCGGGAGAAGGACCTCATCAACTACGCCAAGCTGTACCTTGAAGACAAGGTAATTCGGGCTGATGAACACCGCCTGACCAAGGCCTGGGATGGATTCCTGCGCTCAGGTCATGAACCGCCGGTGGAGGATACTGTCCGCATGGGGTCTGATTATGTGGATCCTGCCTTCCGGGGAGAAACCATACTCTCCTTCGGCAAGGCGGTGGATTTTTACAAAAGCGGTCTTTCAGGAGTCATCAATCTGATGCCCTTTACATGCATGCCCGGCACTGTAGTAAATTCCCTGTTGAAACGGCTAAAACAGAACTGCAACGACATGCCTGTTCTTAATGTGGCTTACGACGGGCTGGATATGACCAACAATCTCCTGCGTCTGGAGGCCTTTGTTCACCAGTGCCGTCAGTATATGCAACGGCACCTGCTCTCAAAGATAACATAACCTCCAAACAAGAAGCCTCTGACTGAGGCTTCTTTAAATCAGGAACCAAGTTCGTCATCCATAAGCCTGTCATAAACCTGTTCCCGGAACTGGTGGGAACAGTGAATCTTGTTGCGGTCAATATGTCCATCCCGGAAATAATCCAACCTGCATCTGCCCTGACAGATATTACGCAAATCACAGGTTCCGCACTCCGACAGGTTCTGGACTGAAGCATCCCGGTGGAGATCCAGGGTCCATTTCAAGACATCGTTGTGAGAATCCGTGGAAAGATCGGCGATGGGAGTTTTTGAGTAAGGACAGGGATAAACTTTGCCATCGGGCCCCACAGCCAGATCCCGCCCGAAATCACAGCACTGGCCGGTGAAAAACCGGGGATCAGATCGGAAAAGCATTCTGCCCTGATCAAAGAGCCTGTTGCGGATCTCCCTGGCTACCTGGTAAAGCTGGCGGTCAGTATTCTGATCCTGAAGTATCAGGTTGGTCCCCGATGGCGGATAAACACTGACCCGCACCGGCAGTTTCTTTTCCGGGTCTATTGCATCGAGGCAGTTGAAAATTTCGTCCCTGACTGTGGCGGCATTTTTCGAGGTGAGAAAAACCCTTATTACCGCCTTTCCAGCGTTGCGGATGACCGGCCCGATACTCCCGGCCCTTCGTCGAATCCGGTTCCTGTAGTTCAGGTGAATATCCAGCTGATCCGTCAGCTGAAATATCTCATCCCTCAGGGGAGGAACCGCCCCGCACACCAGGATATTCTTGAGTCCCACATCCCTGGCTTGTCCCAGGAGTTCGGGAAGGAGATTATCCCTGTATTTCTCCCAGCCGACATATCGAATCCGATAAACTGCCCCAGGGGGACACAAAGCCCGCATGGCGGAGAACAGCTCTCTGATGGCTTCAGCCTGGGGGGGATTATCGGAAGATGATTCCAGCCGGGGATATGGAAAAGGTATTTTCGCTTGGGACAATCGCAGAAGAATTTGCCGGGAAATGACCGAGGTCTTTTCCGTTACTTCCAGAAAGCCGTTGGAATCTATCTTGTTCAGCACCCCGTAAGCCGCTTCTACTGTTTCTATGAGGCTGATATTCAAATCCGCCATGACCAGCCGGATAGACTGGCGTATTGTCCGCCCTGCCAGGAGATTCTGAAAAAAAGCATATTCGGTTTTGCTGAGGGTCATCCAGCCGGGCTTATCGGGAGCAATAATCAGATAACGGCCATTGCGGACATGGATGCAGAACTGGAATGGGAACCAGAAGGCAAGGTCAGGGGCAATATTGACATGGCTTTTTTCCCTGAGCAGATCATCACTGTTCATATAGAATCTCCCGCACGGTCCGGCAGTATATATTCTTTCCTGCCTGTTTATGATTATCGGCAATTGTCATCCCTGAGATAAGTTTATCAGAGAAATAAGCCAAAAATCCACAGTTTTATTTTTCAATTTCCATATTCCTGTTCCTTCCACAAAAAAAACTGACCTGGGTTCCTAATTTTTTCCGTAAAATCGAAACCACTGCCAGTTTTCCATATCATTTCAGGATCTGTGTAAATAAAAAAATCTGTGATAATTGTATCTAATTATAAGTTAACATTTTTTTAACATGTTCCACAGCCCTTTCCTGTTGATGCATGAGTGAATAACTGATATACTGATCTTGCGGAAATTAATGCCGTTTTGTATTTAACTATCAGGTTAAAAGGGGTGTGTTATGGGAAATACGATTAATCCAGCAAATATGGGAATAAACACTGTGGGTTTTCATCAGAAATCCGCGGTAAAAAATGCCCTTCATACCGGTGCCGTGGGAAGAACCGGCAAAAAAGAAACCCGGATCAAGACCCCGGGAGATGCTCTGGAAGGGGTTAAAAGCTTTGAACGTTACCCCAACGGCATCACCAGAACTGAGATGGAAGACGGATCATATCAGCTGGCAGCCCCCAACGGGACTACCCGGGATGTTGGTGCCGATGGCGAGGTTTCCGTCACCCTGCCCAACGGGATGATGATTGAACATGGAGAAGACGGGGCCAAGACTTATGATCCTGTATCGGGGCAATATTCTCCCACAGAAATGCGGGAAAAGGAAGGCCGGCTGGATTATAAGTTTCAGGACAACGAGGGAAACAAGTGGTCGGTTAACTATAACGATCTGAGTTTCTCGGTGCAGAACAAGTCGGAAACCCTGACTCAGCAGGTTGAAACCGACGGCAGTATCAAGGTGAACACCAAGACCCTTTCCAGGGATCCCGTCAGCGGACGATTCAGCCAGGACAAGGTTCAAGTTGACATCGACAGCAAGGGAAAAACCACTGCCAGCGGTGACGGAGTGTCAAATGTAGCGGTAAACAACTGCGCCATGACTTTCAACGCCCGGGACGATCTCACCATCCACCTGAAATTCCCCTATGGCATCCCCCAGCAGATGACCGGCGACTGTGTGAAAAAAGATTTACCCCCGGCAAGCTGTATGCCTGCCCAGCCTCCGGCACCTCCAAAGGACAGCTATGTACCGGGAGTCATCGGGCAGGATCCCTGGACAAACCAGCCCAACATACCAGGCGCTCCGGTTATGGTCCCCTCGGGAGATCCCTATGCATCCCGGATGACCCCCAGCGGTCTTATGAGAAAAGCAGAACCCGACGGTTCCATGTTCATATCCCTGCCCAATGGCATTGTGATGAGCCAATTCTCCGATGGCCGATGCGAGGCTTTTGACTCCCGCAATCCCGAGGCAGGCCCTCTGCCGGTGACATCAAAGATGGTCCATAATCCTCACCAGGGCCCTGAAACCCGGTTTGAGTTTAACGACTCCGTGGGCAACAGCTGGACTGTTTATTCCAAAAGCCCTGATTTTGCCGTCACATCCCCCGATGGCAACGTGATGCAGACTGTCGATTACAACGGCAACATGGTCATCAATGCCCGGACATACCCGCCGGATTCATCGGGAAAACCCCAGCCAAAAAGCCATCATCTCCTGCTGACTGCCGGCGGTCAGCTGAACACCTTCGGCCAGAAGGGAGTTCAACTGGGTCAGAAGAATGTGGTCTTTGCTGAAAATGGGGGATTTACCAACTATCCCCTCCCCTATGAGATTCCATCAGATCAGAACTGGATGCCCTACACTCCTCCCATGGGGTTTGTTCCTGCCGGGAATATCCCGGTGCCGGATCCCAACACTCCCATTGATCAGCCTGCTCCAGGCCAGGGAGTCCCCGGAGGCCCCGAGGCAAATCCTGGACAGACACCACCCCAGGAACCTGTCAAACCGGGCATCTGGCAGAGGGTGAAGAACTTCTTCAACGGCGACGACACCAACTCCACTCCTTCATCCCAGTACAATGATTATTATAATAACTGCAACAACTCAGGATACTGCAACCCCTACCCCGGCGGATATTATTCCCCCGGCGCCGGCTCAGGCCTTGGCAAGGCGGCCATGATCGGAGCGGGAATCGGGCTGGGGACCATGGCCCTCTCATCCATGATGTGGCCCATGGGGATGTATGCCTCTCCCTTCATGGGGATGGGCTATATGCCGGGAATGGGGATGGGAATGGGAATGCTTGGTATGGGCCTGGGCCTTGCAAGCTCCAGCCTGCTCATGGGTCTTGGCTGTTACTATTGACAATCATGTTTTACAACTTCAATCAGGGCCTTATGGCCCTTTTTTTTTGTGTAAATTAACCCTAAAGGCAGGAATGAACCAGCAGGGTTGTGAAGAAATTATCAGCCCCTGCCGGGGTTCAACAATTATAATGGAGAACCATCAGATGCCCGCAAACCGGAGAATTGACCGACACCCGGTCCTGGATATGCCACCGGAAGATTTTATTTCATTTACATATGACAACCAGCCCTTCCAAGCCCGCCGTGGCGAGATGATATCCTCGGCACTCTTTGCCGGAGGCGTCAAAATATTCGGCCATCATTATCTTGATGACAGTCCCCAGGGGATCTTCTGCGCCAATGGCCAGTGTTCTCAATGCATGGTTATTGCCGACGGCCGGGCAGTGAAAGCCTGCATGGAGCCGGTAACAGAAGGGATGGCAGTTTTTCCCCTGGAAGGACTGCCGGAGCTTGCCTCCTGTGATGAAGTTGTTACTGATTATTCCCCCACGGAAGTATTGAAATGCGATGTACTGGTAATTGGCGGAGGGCCTGCAGGAATTGCCGGTGCCGTTGAGCTGGGACAGCGGGGGCATTCGGTAATTTTGGTGGACGACAAGGATCGCCTGGGAGGGAAATTAATCCTCCAGACCCACAAGTTTTTCGGTTCCATCGAAGATTGCTATGCAGGAACCCGGGGAGTTGAGATTGCAAAGATACTCACACAACAGGTTGTGAACGAAAAAAACATCCGGGTGATGCTGGAAGCCTCGGCAGTGGGAGTGTTTGTTGACAAAAAAGTCGGGATACTCCAGAAGGGGCGGTATTTTCTCGTTGAGCCGAAAAAGCTCCTGGTGGCTGCCGGCGCTCGGGAAAAAGCCCTGACATTTCCCGGATGTGATCTGCCGGGAGTCTATGGAGCCGGTGCATTCCAGACCCTGCTGAACCGGGATCTGGTGCGTCCATCCCACAGGCTGTTTGTAATTGGCGGTGGCAATGTGGGAGTCATTGCCGCATATCATGCCCTTCAAGCGGGAATAACCGTCACAGGACTGGCGGAAGCCCTGCCCTCCATCAGCGGTTACAAGGTTCACGGCGACAAACTGGTTCGTCTTGGCACTCCCATATATACTTCCCATTCGGTGGTTCGGGCTGATGGTGATGAAGAAGGGGTCACGTCGGTCACCATTGCCCAGGTGGATGAAAATTTCCGGCACATTCCCGGAACTCACAAGAGATTCTTAGTGGACACGGTTTTAATTGCCGTGGGGCTGACCCCGGTGGACGAGATGTTCAACCGGGCATTGGAAGTGGGGATGGATGCATTTGCCGCCGGCGATGCAAAAGAAATTGCCGAGGCCAGCGCGGCCCTTTTCAGCGGCAGGATTACCGGCCTTGAAATTGCCCGGGCACTTGGGGATGATGTTAAAATCCCCGGGGAGTGGACTCACAAGATGGAAATCCTAAAAAGCCGCCCCGGAAAATTAATTGAAGCAAAAAATATCCACCCAGATGAAGGAGTTTTTCCGGTTTTTCACTGCGCCCAGGAGATCCCCTGCAATCCATGCACCGATGTATGCCCCCAGAACGGTATAACCATACCGGGGGATTCCCTTATGGGGCTTCCCCAGTTTGAAGGTGTCTGCACCGGTTGCAACAGATGCGTGGCCATATGCCCGGGGCTGGCAGTCACCCTGGTGGATTACCGCAAGGCACCGCCGGGATATGCCATTGTAACTGTTCCTCTGGAGCTTCTTCCCGACAGGTTCAGCCCGGCAAGCATGATACCGGCGCTGGATCGGGACGGAAATCACCTGGGGGATGTGAAAATCCACAAGTTGACCGCGCCTAAATTTGCCCGCAGAACCCTTCATCTTCAGTTGGAAGTTCCCCGGGAAATTGCCCGGAGCGTCGCCGGGGTTGCTCTTTTATCTTCTCACCAGGTGGGGCCAGTCACAGACGAAGAATCACCAGGGCAGGATGAAAAAGATGAGCTGGTGACGGTATGCCGATGCATGCGGGTAACAGATGGTGAGATCCGCACTCTGATCCGTCAGGGAGTCCGGGATATGAACCAGCTCAAGGCCCAGCTGAACCTGGGGATGGGTGCATGTGGCGGGCGAACCTGCCGTCAGCTCACAGCCAAGATTTTCCGGGAGGAAGGAATACCCGACAACGAGGTGACTCCCCTCACATACCGTTCTCCCGATGTGGAAGTACCTCTGGGGGTTTTTGCAGGAGTGGAAGAATAACCGGGAATATATACAGATGCTTGGATTGAGGAAGCTGGACTGGTTGTTGATATTGTTTTCCCTTGCGGGGATTATATTATCCCTGATTTTTTTTTATCAGCCCTCACAACAGAAGCACCTTGTCATATGGGCCGACGGAGAACGGACTGTCAGGTCCCTTCATGACAGCACATTCGAGGTAAAGAGCAAATCAGGTTCAGTGACCGTCAAGGTTTCCGATGGTAAAGTCCGGCTGGTGGAATCCACGTGTCATGACAGGTGGTGCATCAGGATGGGCCCCATCTCCCGGCCTGGGGAATCCATGGTCTGCCTTCCTTCAAAAATCCTGGTGACCATCGAGGCAAGATCCCCCGATGATAAAGACCCGGATATTCCCGATATGATCACCCGTTGAATTGAATCGAAATCCAATCAAAGGATCCCCGGCTGATGCAGAGAAAATTACCTCATAATCATGCGCCGGGGCTACCGGTCAGGGAGGATATACCATGGGCACTTTTACCCATCTGCATGTTCACAGCGAATACAGCCTGCTGGACGGCCACATCAGGATCAAGGACCTGGTCAGCCGGGTGGCAGAGTTAGGCATGGACAGCGTTGCCCTGACAGATCACGGAGTGATGTTCGGCGCTATCGAGTTTTACAAGACTGCCCGGGATGCAGGAATCAAGCCCATCATCGGCTGTGAAGTTTATGTGGCTCCCAGAACCCGTCACGACAAACAATCGGGCATCGACGACGCCAATTACCATCTGGTCCTTCTGTGCAAGAATCACACCGGTTATCAGAACTTATGCCGGCTGGTGACCAGTGCATCTTTGGAAGGCTTCTATTACAAACCCCGGTTAGACAAGGAAATCCTGAAACAACACAGCGAAGGACTCATCGGCCTTTCCGCATGCCTCAAGGGTGAAGTCCAGCAATACCTCATGAACGATAAATACCCCGCAGCCAGGGATGTGGCCCTGGAATACCGGGACATCTTCGCTCCGGGTGATTTTTACTTAGAGGTTATGGATCACGGAATACCTGATGAACTTAGGATTCATCCTCTTCAGGAGCAGTTATCCCGGGAAACAGGCATCAAGTTAGTTGCCACCAGCAATGCCCATTACCTGCGGGAGGAAGATTACATGGCCCATGATGTGCTTTTGTGCATCCAGACAGGGAAGACCCTGGATGATCCCGACAGGATGCGCTATCCTCAGGGCCAGTTCTGCCTGCCAAGTCCCGCCCAGATGAAGGAAAAATTTTCCTGGATTCCTGAAGCAGTGAGTAACACCGGGGAAGTTGCCGACAAATGCAATCTGAGTCTTGACCTGGGATGCAACATTCTGCCGGATTTTGCCGTCCCCGACGGCTTCACCGGAGAATCATATCTGGAGCATATTTGCCGGGAGGGAATTGAAAAACGTTACGGCAAGACCACGCCGGAAATCGAAGAACGCCTCGCCATGGAGATGGAGGTAATCCGGGGAAAAGGTCTGGCAGCATATTTCCTGATTGTATGGGATTTCATCAACTATGCGAAAAATCAAGGAATCCCCGTCGGCCCGGGAAGAGGCTCCGGTGCCGGATCCATCATAGCGTATCTTACGGGAATAACTGACCTGGACCCCCTTTCATACGGCCTGATATTTGAAAGGTTCCTCAACCCCGAGCGAACCTCCCTGCCTGATATCGACACTGACTTCTGCCAGGTGCGCCGGGAGGAAGTGATCCGCTATGTAACAGAAAAATACGGTCAGGACAAGGTTTCCCAGATTGTCACCTTTGGCCGGATGAAGGCCAGGGCTGCCATCCGGGATGTGGGGCGGGTCTATGGCACTCCCCTGGGTTTTGTGGACAAGCTGGCCAAGATGGTGCCTCTGGGCTCGGATCTGAAAGAAGCCATGGAAACCCCGGAGATGAAGGAATCCATAGAGAATGAACCCGAGGCCAGAAAAATCCTTGAAATGGCCCTGCAGGTGGAGGGCCTATGTCGCAATGCTTCAATCCACGCAGCGGGAGTGGTCATATCCCGGGAACCCATAACCCAGGTGGCGCCTCTTCTAAAAATGAAAGGCGATGAAGTGGTGGTTCAGTATGATATGAACACTTCCGCGGAGGTGGGTCTTCTCAAGATGGACTTCCTGGGCCTTCGAAACCTGACAATTCTGGATGATGCGGTGAAGATCATAAAAAAACAGCACGGCATCGAACTGGATCCGTTAAAGTTTCCCCTGGAGGACGCCAGGACCTTTGAAATGCTCCGCCAGGGAAGAACCACGGGAATATTCCAGCTGGAGTCACCGGGGATGACCCGCTACCTGGTTCAGCTAAAGCCGGATCATTTTGAAGACATCATCGAGATGGTCACCCTTTACCGGCCCGGCCCTTTAAAAGGCGGAATGGTGGAGGAGTTCATCAAGCGCAAGCATGGTCAGGCAGAAGTCAAATATGAACATCCCGTTCTGGAGGAGATCCTCAAGGATACTTATGGCGTCATCATATATCAGGAACAGGTTATGAAGATTGCTAACGTGGTGGCGGGCTATTCCATGGGCGAAGCGGACAAACTCCGCCGGGCCATGGGCAAGAAAAAAGCCGAACTGATGGCAAAAGAACGGTTGGTTTTCACTGAAAGGGCAGTGGAACGAGGATTCGAAAAAGATGTTGCCAGCAGGATATTCGACTTCATGGAAGCCTTTGCCGCATATGGCTTCAACAAGTCCCACACTGCATGCTATGCCCTGATCTCTTATCAGACCGCATATCTCAAAGCCAACTATCCCGGGGAGTTCATGGCAGCCCTGCTTTCATCGGTGATGGGAAACACCGACAAGGTGAGCTTTTTTATCAAGGAATGCAAGGCCATGGAAATCCCGGTGCTACCGCCGGGCATCAACGAATCCGATTCCTCTTTCACCGTCACCGAAGAAGGGATCCGCTTTGGTCTTGCCGCCATCAAAAACGTGGGAGCAGGCCCCATAGCATCTATCCTGAAGGCCCGCAGGGACGGCCCCTTTGCCTACCTGCATGATTTCTGCGGCCGGGTTGAGGGGATCAACCGCAAAGTCATCGAAAGCCTCATCCTGTCAGGGGCCATGGACTGCTTTGGCGAGAACCGGGCCACGCTTCTTCAGAACCTGAACCTGTGCCTGGAATTTGGCCAGTGCCAGCGGAGAAACAAAAGCTCCGGCCAGCTGGATTTATTCGGCAATGTTCAGGATGAGGCATGCAAGGCACCTCCCCTGGTAAAAGCCCCGGAAATGGAGAAAAAGAATCTCCTCAAGAAAGAAAAAGAACTGATGGGCCTATATGTATCAGATCATCCCCTGAATCGTCAAGTAGAACTCCTGGACAGCGAAGCCCTGTGTCCCGTGGGCAAGCTGGCCTCCCTGGAAAAGGGACGACGAGTTGCCATCGGCGGGATAATTGAATCCCTGGAGAAGAAGATTACCCGGAAAAACCAGATGATGGCCTTCCTGACTCTGGAAGACCTCACCGGTTCCGTTCAGGTTAATGTATTTCCCAAGACATACAGCGAATACACGGATCTGGTCACCCCTGACAATATGGTTGTCATCACCGGCAAACTGGAACTGGAGGAACCCTTTATCAAGGACGAGGATGAAGATTCCCAGGTGGAGCTTGTCCCCAAGGTCACCGCAGACACCATCAAGCCCCTGGAAAAGAAATCCATCACCCGGGGCAAGAGCTATGGCGACTATAAAGAAAAAAAACCGGAAACTCCTGATTTTCGCCGATACCGGGGAATCCACATTCTTATTGAGAACAACGGTGCCAGCCTGAACAAACTGCATCAGATCATATCCAACTCACCCGGCGAAGAGAATCTTTATCTTCATGTGCGAAGCGGATCCAAAACAACAGTGCTGAAGGCTGACAGTCGCCACTGTGTCAGTAATCTGGATTCCATAAAGGATGATGTGGAGATGCTCCTGGGAGGAGGATCCATCTGGGGGGCCGGCTGAGGACTCTCTATCGTCACACTCCGTAAACCACGCAACGGGCTCCCCGATCCCGGAGGAACTGACGAAAATCCTTCAACACAGACCGGGTGCAGACGAATTTTCTTTCCTTGTAAACATGATACTGCATCTGCTCAGCTTTCTTTTCCAGGGCCAGTCGTTCTTCAGGAGCCAGAATATCCCGGTAAAATCCTGTCAGGGGATCGTTGTTGACATCTTCACTGATATTAATGGACACCCTGTCGGTGGGCAGTGACAATATAAAGGCCTCGGGATGATCCAAGAACAGTTCCTCCAGGCCACGGGGTATGCGGCTCCCCTTGAAATAAAGAGGGCCGATACGGCATCTTTGAACCTCTTCCACAGTGATATCCTCAAGATCATTGAGCAGAATAAACGCAAACTCCGCCTCATCCACTGAATAACGGGAGATGAGATTCCGGAATTTTCCCGTGTATCTTAAGTCATCTCCAGACAGATGAACCTGCTGTCGCCAGCGGGTATCGTGCTGTCCCGCCACCAGGGTATATTTTGCAAATATACTGTCGGCAACATCAAAGCGAACTACTTCCACATTAAAAAAAGCGATATACTTATCGGTATCCACAGTGCGGAGCTTCAACTGCAGGTCCATCAGGGGAAGAATCCGGGTGGTGATGAGGGCTTTATGATAAAGATAACGGTTCAGCCGGCGCATGTTCACTTCCGACGGTGTATTTCTGACTCTCTGGCGGAGTTTCTCTTCGGGATCCTCCTTGAGGGTCTTGGGGGCTATCTGTCGATCCGTCACCAGCCGGGTTACCTCCCGTTCCGAGGGAAGCCCAGTATTCAAGTTGATTTCCAGGGTGTCATACATGAAATGATTCCCACTGGGCAGGTATAAATCCAGCATATTACAGAAAGATGCCGCATCGGGGAAAAACTTGCTGGCTCTCCCGGCTTTCAGCATTTTTTTTACAATATCCACATAGTTTTCCAGGGTTTCCCCGCTGATGGTGGTAACAGGATCCATGCGGTTTTGAATTTTTTGTTTCATTTTATTACCCTCGGGGCTTGTGCTTTATTTGTGGATAGATGTTTTTCGATGATATTCAGGCTTGCCCAAATGATTCATGCATCTATCATTAACTTTGAGTAACTTCTGCACCTTCATTAAAAAGGGCCCGCAAAAGGGGCCCTGGTCTTGTGACACTTCCGGCCCGTCAGGCTCAGGAGGCTTCTTTCTTCAAACCGCTTTTTCTTGCTTCCTCCAAAAGGCCGTATTCTTTCTTGGCCAGCTCGATGGTTTCGTCAACCCTCTGTTCCTGAATCTCTCTTTCCGCTGCCAGGTTGTCCTCGATGAGCTTGGTGGTTTCATCGTCGTAAACCTTCATCTCGTTGGTCATCCTCTCAACATTCTGGGTAAGATACAGGGAAGTCTTGGATGCCAGGGAAGCCACCTTGTTGACGCTCTCCTTGAGGGATGCCATGGACTCCTGCATCTTCAGGGACAGGTCCGATGCCTCGGTAACCGTGGCAAGGCCCGAAAGGTTTCCCCGCAAATCGTCCAGCACTTCATTGCCGGCTTCATAAAGAATTGTGATATTGGTGTGCAGATTCGTGAGAATTTCCAGGAAATTGTTGTTCATCTTGACAATGCTTGATATTCTGTCCTCGGCATTGGAAAAAATTCTCAGTCGTCCGCCATGCTCCCATATCTTTTTCTTCACTTCGTCCAGCTTGGCACTTTTTTCCCGATATTCTGTGGATTTCTTGTCTTCGATGGCCTCCATCTCCTCTTCGATGGAGCTTTTCATGTCCTTGAGATCCAAAATATATTTGGCTGCCTTTTCTTCATTGTGGGCGGCAACTATCATCTTTTTGTTAAGCCGGGTCACATCTTCCCGCAGGCTCTGAATCTCGCTTTCGATCTTGTCGAGGAACTGGGCCATCTCCTTGGTGCGTCTTTCAGCAACGGCAATTTTATGCTGTAGAAGCTCAGAAAGGGGTCTTTCGGATACATAATTATTGACTACAGGAATCTTCTCCAGCAGACCCTTGAAATTAGATGAAAACTTCTTGCCGTCAACAGTGAGCATCCCTTTCATGTATTCCCAGGCGGATCGGGATTCCACCAGGTCCTGGTTCATCTCCTTGGCAATCTCATCGTGAATCTTGCGGAGCTGTTCTAATTCGGTGATCTCTTTTTTATTTTTTTCCTGATACTCATCCACCATCTCCTGGACTTTTTCCCTGGTAAAATCCTCGCCGTCATATACAATCTCTTTTTCCATAAGACTCTTGGAAACATCTTCCTTCATATGAACACCGCCTTTATAAATACTCAAACTGAAAGTTAGATTTTTTCCCTGTTTTTTCCTCCCATTCCATACATCAGGAAGGATATTTAATTCACAGATGATAACTATCGATTTTTTTTGATTTGTTTACATAATGTTAACATGAAGAAGGTTACATGAGGGAGAAATTCCTGTATAATAGTCTTACAGGGGATAACCCCTGATTGATTCAGATGATAATAAGACACTGAGCATAAATATGGAAGGAGATGATCTGCTTGACAG
>CAYNGH010000066.1:0-17097 GCA_964396845.1 uncultured bacterium
TCTAAAAATGGGTCCCGTGTCATTTTGGGCACTTCTAAAGTGCCCCACGGCCCGAGAGCTATGTCCCAACGATCATGACAATCCCGATCCATGTTTTCCCCATTTTCTAAAAATGGGTCCCGTGTCATTTTGGGCACTTCTAAAGTGCCCCATTTTTAAAAGGGGTTATACTTTAGTCTTATGGCGTAAGCCTGTTGCCGGGGGTTATGGTATCGGGCTTTACGGCCTGCCACCGGGGCTTCCCGATTTGTAAAATTAATTTATTTAATTTTTCCTCTTGAAATCATAATACGAAAGTGTTAGAATACATAGACAGGCAATTATACTTATGAAGGGGGATATCCCCGAAACAAAAATTTTTAGGAGGAAAAGAATGAAAAGGATTATTGCAATCGCGGCTATGGTCACACTGCTTCTGTTTGTGGGATTTGGGATGGCACATGCGCAGACACTGCAGGACGATACTAGTGCAGAGATGCAACTGGAAGTAACGGGGTTTTACAGCATTACGTTCAGTTTGGCCACAATCCCTTTTGGAAGTGTTCAGCTTGCTGACACCACTGTCACCGCTACTGCCACATCACCGGTATGTACCGTTGTAGCCTTGGGAAGCACCGCATCTTGGGGAGTTTATTACTCCGCGGATCTTCTCGAAGCTGACAGTGATGCTACTAAAACCATACAGGTTCAGCTGAGCAGGGATGGAAGCATAACCGCCTACACGGGTCCAGACAGCCAAGCTGTACCAAACTCGGTGCCAGCTTATACAGATCTTCCTGAAAGAGATGCTGGCGCACCTGAAGATGGTCTTCTGGTATTCAGCGCTCCAGCAGACAATTCCCGGGGAGTACACGAATACACACCTGCAGCTGCGGACCTGAGAGTTCAGATTGCTCCCACCGACGACGTGATAGCTGATGATTACTCCGGTTTCCTTTATGCAGACCTGGTGTCCGGCATATAACCCTGAAATTATGATTAATACGGCAGGCTGGTTTAACCCCCGCCTGCCGTATATTAATATCAGGCTGAAATGAAGGGTTTTCAAAAAGAATACACAGACAGACAATATGGCAGACAGATATATTCAAGCATTGAAATAATGTAATATGTGTTACAAGGATGGCTTATATGAATATGAAGCGGGGGGTTTATGTTCTTTTAATTATCGCCATTGGACTGCTCATCACCGCTCCGGTCCACGCCCAGAACGCCGAGGATACCGCCACCGCCCAGATGAACTTTCTCTTCGAAGGCTATGTGACGGTGGAGTTTGACTCGCCGGATCCTGAGATCACCTTTCCCGGAATCACCCTTGGCTCCGGCACATCGGAATCCAGAGCGCCACTTCATTGGGCGAACATCAGGATATGGGGCCATACCAACGGCTGGACAGCAAGCCTCAGCACCGACGGACTCATAAGCCAGGTGGATTCCAACTACGTAATAACCGATATAACCGTGGACCCCACGGGTTTTGTATTTTACACCGGCCCTGACTCCACCTCGAATATAGTTGTGGGTTTCAACACAACCATCACCAGCGGAGGGGTCGCCTTCATCCGGGGCAACGGCCCCTGCCGGGGCATTAGCACTTATGCCAACAACCAGAACAATTTAAAGGTCACCGTCAATGACACCGATGATGTCATCGCCGGGGAATACCAGGGGGATCTGGTGATGACAGTGCAGGTGGATCCGTAAATAAAAATTCCGAGGAAAATCATTCCAATCCAGCCACAGCGGAAATATTCCGCTGTTTTTGATTTATCGGGAGGCTCTTGCATTCCCCGACGGGAAACGTTATAATAGATCAATAAGTATTAGATTCTTTTCTGGGAGGCTCATATGATGGAAATCCGCACAAATAACATAATCAACACCAACACCCAGTTGAGATCGCCGGTAAAAATCGACACAGTTAAAGAAGAAACTCTGCCCGGCGAATCCATGACCCTGTCAGGAGGGGGAAATGACCCCCAGCTGATAACCAGGGATATGATGCCCTCGGAATCCCCCAAAGAAACCGGAGAAAGCAGGGAAACGCCACAAAAATCCCCCGGCCCCGGCGAAAACATCCCCTTTGAGGATCATATCAAGGGTGCGGTGGATTTCATTCTGGACAAGACCATCCAGCAGTATCCCGGCTTCGGCAACCATCAGGCGGGGATGTTCAAAAAATCCCACCAGATTCATTCCCACCTCAAGGATATGACAGGATTCCTGCAAAAAGAAAATATAGGACATGTAGGGTCCATGTCCCCGGAGCAATCAGACAGTCTGCGGGGCCGGGCCTCGGAGTTCATCGCCGACACAATAGCAGATCAATACGGCATGATGCCCAACATGAAACGAAACCCAATTTTCATGAGCCCCATCGAAAGCAATGTGAAAGGGTATTTCGAATACCTGGCCAAGGAGAACATCACCCTGTCGGTGGATGAAAACAGCAAGATACTGGTGACAAAACACCCCCAGCCATAAACCCGCCGATAACTTCAGATTAATCAAACAGGCACTCTGAAAACTAAACAGATGCCTGTTTTTTGATTTCAGAGTTGAACAACAGCTACTTTCGGAGCATATATCATACTTTTCGACAGATGCATCCGATGAGAGCATGACAGATTCATAAACTATCGTATAACATGTTATCCAGAAGGTCATCAATTAGGTGTAATATCCCCCGCCTTATATCCCAATGAAAGTCTATACCCCGGTTCAGGGGTTAATGGTCACAACGCCCATAACAAAAACCTCGCTGATACCATACAATATTAATAGAGAGATATATAAATAAACAAAAAGAGGTGTTGGCCATGAAGAAAAGACTTACTATCCCTGTCCTGGCAATGATTCTGACAATGGTACTGTTATTGACAGCGGTATGCCCCGCAGACCAGAGGAATGAAGCCACCGCAACGGCCCGGATGAGCCTCCGCATCGAGGGAGGCCCCCTTTCCATCGATGCCACTGATATGGATTTTGGCACCATCGACTTGAACCGGGGAAACAACCAGGCAGTTGCCCGGAATGAAATTACCGTAACAGACCCCACAGGCACAAAGGCCGGATGGAATGTCAGCGCCTCGGCCAGCGATCTGGTATCAGAAAACGGCCACCGCCTCAGCCCCGAAGAATACCAGCTGGTCATCGAAAATCTGACTGCCCACAGCTCCCGAGGCGGAGAACTCCAGAATCCCGGGCGGATCCAGCTGAGCAACGAAGAGCAGAAAATATGCTATGCCACCCCCAATAACGGCCTGGGCCATAATACCATCAATCCCACATACAGGATATCTGTACCGGAAAACGCCCCCACAGGGAACTACACCGGCACCATCTCCTATACCCTGGTCCAGGGCCCATAATATCCCTGAATCAATGATACAAAAGTTTGAAATATTATCATACCAGAGAATAATTAACTTCAACTGAAAGGGCCAACACCCAGTAATACCGGGGGAGATACTCCGGTATCTTTTTTTCTGGTAAAATTAATAGGGGGAATGGGTTTTAATAATTATAAAATAATACGAACCATTTTGGAGCCTGTCTTGTCTTGCGAGGCCTTGCATGCCGGATTTATCCGGCAACCTGACAGGCTCCATTTGCTTGTTTACCCCTGGGACCATGGCATTAAATCTTTATGCCCTTGTAAAACCGGGACAAATTAACATATTTGTAACATTTCTCCGGTGACATTTTATTGACTGGTTTTGTCTGAAATGATAAACTTTAATCAGGAATAAATGTAATTAGCTCCTCAAACATCAGGAATCACAAGACAAGGCACCAGCTCCATGGAGATAATATTTTCGGGGCTGGATAGAAGTACTGATCAAGAATTTACGAAACCTCAGTCCCCAGGACTGACATAATAGAAACGGAGCATTTTAATGATTCACCGAGTCACACCAGGGTCCTTCGGATCATCCATGAGATCCAGCAGAAGTGTAACCCCGGCCAATGAAAGAGAAGTTCGCAGAAATGATGAAGAGTCATCAAAAGAGAATTTCGGGCTGGGCAGGATTCTTCAGGAGGATCTTACTCCCTTTGGGAAAATCCCCCTGATCATCAAGGGCGAAGGCAAGGAAAAATCAAAGGAACTCCGGGGAATCATTGCTAAGGAATTTCATCCGGAACAAGCAGAAGCCAAGGAAAACCTGGACCTGGTGGACGGCCTGAAAGTGGAAGTTGATCCATACAACCTGGAAAGACTCCTCAAAACCCTGCCCAATGACTCCCAGGTAATGATCGACAGCAAAATTCGTTACCCGCTACAGGATAATGTCATCCCTAAAATTCCAGAACCCGAGGAGGAAAGACGGCCGGTTCTGGACATCAGCCGTTCTACCCTGGGAATCAACCGCCTGTGGGAGCAGGGGTTCACCGGCAAAGGAGTGGGGATATGCGTCATCGATTCGGGACTTCACCCTCATCAGGATCTTGACGGCAGGATTGTAGCCTTTGCCGATATGAACGAAGGCCGTAAGAAGCCTTATGATCCCTATGGCCATGGCACCCATGTTGCCGGCATCGCCGCCGGCACCGGGGCTGCATCAGAAGGGGTCTTCATGGGAGTGGCGCCGGACGCTCACCTGGTGGGAGTTAGAATAACATCAGTATCCGAAGCCATCAAGGGGATCCAGTGGGCCATCGAAAACAAAGACAAATACGACATCAAGGTAATCAACATGTCCCTGGGAGATTTTCCCATGAGGTCATGGAAGGATGATCCCTGGGCTCAGGCAGCGGAAAAAGCCTGGGATGCAGGAATTGTCGTGGTGGTGGCTGCAGGCAATGAAGGCCCCAGCAAGGGGTCCATCAGCACTCCCGGCATAGCCCCCAGCGTTATAACCGTGGGAGCCATAGACGACAAGAACACTCCCCAGAGGGACGATGACAGGATAGCTGATTTCACTTCCAGAGGCCCAACCACCCCCGACGGCCTGGGAAAGCCTGACCTTGTGGCACCGGGAGTAGAAATATACGGGCCTCTTGTTCCCAATTCCAAGCTTGACAATCCAGACCTGCCCCGGGTGGGGAATGAATATCTGGCCATTTCCGGTACATCCCAGGCGACACCTCTAGTTTCAGGGGTTGCAGCCTTGCTTATACAGGCCAACCCGGATCTGACCAACAATGAAATAAAAGAAATTCTTGTTTCCACCGCCGAGGACTATCTTCCCAGGGTAAACCCCTATGACCAGGGCGCAGGCCTGCTGGATCCCATGGAATCCCTGGAGGTTGCATTGAGATTGCGCCAGGAAAAAGGAGGGGATCCAACTTCCATCGATAACTTTGAAAAGAAGGAAGTGGTTCCCATGCATATTGCCAGGGAACATCCCAAAAATCCCTCAAGCACAACTCAGGCCTGAACTGTGTCCTCTGCCTGTTCTTCTGGGAAGGAGAATCATCATGCATACTGGCGGTATAAACAAAGGGAGCCATTCGACTCCCCACAGAACTGAGCATATAAAACCATCTTCGAATCCTGAAGAATCATTGCCAATCATTCCCAGAGATAGCCTCAGCATTGGCGAAATTGAATCCCCTTCTCCCAAGGTTATAATTCGGACATATTTCGACAGTAAAAACTACAATGAAGTCCGAACAGTCATCAAGGAATTAGGAGATTGCCACCAAAGACTCACCAATACAGAGGAAGTCATGTATCGGGCCGACAACGACATTCAGGATGCTTCCCGGAATCTCGACAATGCCGGATTTCCCATCCGCCAGGCAGCTATGGACACTACAGAAACCGATGTAAGCCACCATGGCTACCATATCGGCACCTTGATAGGCTCTGCCCGGAGAGATATTGACCGGGGATACGGCAAGTCGGACATAGCATACCATGATGTTGATCATCTCAAGGGCAAGCTGGCATCCTCATATTCCAGGATAAAAAAAGTAGCCTCGGAGATGACGGAACCTCACCAGAAGACCGTCAGAAACCTGTTGTCTGAATCCCTGAAAAAAATCGGCACAACCTTTGAATTATGTTCAATGGGACAAATTGAGATTAACGGCATAAACCGGGAAATTCAGAGAGTTATTGGCAATATCCATCATTCCGATCCTCTCATATGGGATGTCAAGTCTGACAGGCCCGGCAAGGATGTGAGTGTGGCAGGTCGCAATCTGGAAAATATTGTGGGCAGATCCCGCTGGGGCCTGCGAGGTGCAGAACGATACATCCGGGGAGCAGAGATAGACCTCAACAAGGCGGGAGATTCTCTGGCAGGGGCCATTGAAACCCTGCAGAATGCTTCAGAGCTGATGTCTGACAAGGCTGATTTAAATAACTGATACCGATAAATCAATACCAAGCAATGAAATTGCTTGATAATAAGTAACATAAAGCTTTTTGGAGGGGGTTCGGGGAACCCGAGCTTGGCAGGTGACATTGAAACTTGATTTGAATCGGCCCGAGAGCTGTATCCTGCCGATCATGACCATCCCGTGTCATTTTAGGCACTTCTAAAGTGCCCCACGGCCCGAGAGCTATGTCCCAACGATCATGACAATCCCGATCCATGTTTTCCCCATTTTCTAAAAATGGGTCCCGTGTCATTTTGGGCACTTCTAAAGTGCCCCACGGCCCGATGGCCATGTCCCACCAATCATGACCATCCCGTGTCATTTTGGGCACTTCCAAAGTGCCCCCATTTTCTAAAAATGAGTCACGAAAAAGTTTCCCCGAAAATAAAATGCGTAATTCCTGTTTTCCATTATTCCTCGGTTCTGGCCGGGGGTTTGTCATGGCCTGATTTAAAGTACTCATCGGTCATTTTTACCACCAGTCCAGAAAGACACAGTATTCCCACTATGTTGGGAAATGCCATCAAAGCGTTGAATATGTCGGAAACATCCCAAACCAGTTTCAGATGAATTACTGCTCCCACAGGAATCAGGGCCACGTAGATCCAGCGGTAAACAGGGATCGCCTTTGGCCCCAGCAGGTATTCCGCACACCGGTCGCCATAATATGACCAGGATATCAGGGTTGAAAAGGCAAAAAACAGTATTCCCACAGTCACCACATACTCCCCCAGTCCCGGCAGTCCCTGTCCGAAAGCCGCCGCGGTCAGAGATGCCCCGTTCAATTGCTTTCCATCCACAGTATGGGTCCATGTGCCCATGGATACAATCACCAGAGCTGTCATGGTGCATATCACCAGAGTGTCGATAAATGGCTCCAGCATTGCTACAAGACCTTCCCGCACCGGTTCGTTGGTTCGGGCCGCGGCGTGGGCCATGGGGGCACTGCCCAATCCCGCCTCGCTGGAAAACAGGGCCCTGGCGACCCCCATTTTTATCCCAACCATCACCGTAGCGCCGGAAAATCCCCCCACCGCAGCAGTGCCAGTAAAGGCCTGGCCCAGGATCATCATCAATGCATCGTCCAGCTGATGGAAATTGCGAAACAGTATGACCAGTGCCCCTGCCACATATATGACACACATCACCGGCACAATGGCTGATGCTACCTGTCCGATACGTTTGATGCCTCCGATGATGACGCTGGCAGTAAGAACAGCCAGGATGATGCCGATAATAATCTTGGCTTTCCCGGGATCTCCCCCCCCGGCAGTCATGAGCCGGGACAAGGGATCCGCCACCGAGTTGGCCTGAACCATGTTGCCGATGCCAAAGGACGCAATTATGGTAAAAATGGAAAAAAACACCGCCAGCCATTTAAGCCCAAGCCCCTCCTCAAGATAATACATGGGCCCACCGCTGACGGTTCCATCAGGATGTACCTGACGAAACTTCTGGGCCAGGGTACAAGAGGCATATTTCAAAAGCATGCCTACCAGGGCCACCATCCACATCCAAAAGACAGCCCCGGGCCCACCGATGGCGATGGCTGTTGCCACTCCGGCTATGTTGCCGGTGCCGATGGTTGCCGAGAGAGCAGCCGAGAGAGCTTGAAAATGAGTGATTTCTCCAGTATCGTTAACATTGTCAAATTTCCCCGATACCAGTTCCACGGCATGCCCGAAACCTCGGAACTGCAGTCCCTTCAATATGACAGAATAATAAAGACCACTGCCAAGAAGCAGAATTATGGTCAAAGGCCCCCAGGCGATGTCGTTCAGAGTTCCCACCAGGTTTGTCAGCCAGTCCAATAATAAAACCTCCGTTTTTGTGTTTATTCATTTGCCGATGATAAATTACCTGTTAATTTTATGATTCAGCCCAGATATTCCCTGATAAAGCTTTCGGGCTTTACTTCCAACCGGAGGTTGTTTATCATCTCCAGTCGGGAGCGGATTAGAACCCATTCGAGGCAGTGCAGAAGCCCCAGGGGAGATTTCATCATCCCCGGAGATGAAATGTAATCGTCAAAAAAATCCCTCAAAACCCCCAGGGGCCTGCCTTGCTGATGGCTGGCAAGGGTTTCCCGGATTCTGTTAAAAAAATCCGACACCATCCGTCCCAGGGGCAGTTCTGAATTTGCTTCTATAAGCCTGCCTCCCCCGGGATTTGTAAGAAAGGATCCCTTTATCTCCTGAAAAAAAGCCTCGGGGCTTTTGAAAAGCCAGGAAGAATGTTCGTCGATTCCCCGGATGCCCTGCAACTGACTCTGGGCTGACTGACCGATAAGATTCACCAGGTCTGCTTCCCTCACCATTGGCGGGATGGGCGCGCTGAGTTTCTCCCGGAGTCTTATGTATTCATTGCGGGTTTCCGGGGTAAAGCTGGAAAAATCGATAATATTCTGCTCCACCGACTCCCAGCGTCTGTCGATTAGGGTCATAGTCCGGGGAATCTTCTGGACGGCCATACGACAAAGATCCTTTGCAATTCCCGACCCGGTCACTCCCCGGAGAAAATCTCCCGTCATCAGGCAACGCCGGGAAATTTCCAGAATGAAAAGAGCACACTCCATATATGGATACATCAGGTTGGTCATAGGTATGAAACTGTCCCTCAAGGTCTTATCATCAGGGGCCTCGGGGGCTTCAGGCAGATCCATCTTTTGATACATTCTGAACAGATCCAGCTGTCCCCGTTTAATAATCCAGCGTCCCAGTCGGTGACAGCAAAAAAGAATCCCCCGGTTTGCCCGTTCCAAGTCAAGACGGCCTTCCCGGATCCAGCCAATGACAAACAGGTATATATCATCATCAGCCTCGGGATAAAGATCCAATTTCTTCAACAGGAGAGATTCGCTTTGTTCCAGATATGCCCTGGCCTTGCGATGATCCTGGCATATTAAAAAAGCCAGTCCCTTAGCAAGATAATCCCTGACATAGGATCCCAGCAGATCAACCGGTATATCCTGCATTTTCATATCCTGACGGAACCGGACCAGCCCGGCGAATTTCTTCCAGTAATCCAGATTACTCAAAAAGTGTCTTCCCGCTTTGCATCATAGAATTTATGGAATTTTCAATCATCACTTATATCCAGAAGTTTTCTTAATATATCCCTGGGTGACCCTCTTTCAGTTTTATTAAAAATCCTGGAATAATACAGCTTCCAGATATATATCCAAGTGAGCTTGTCGAGAATGCTCATTTTTGATGAAGCGCTGTCCCAGTGTGATATTTCCCGGCAGAAAAAAACCACCAGCTTTTCTCTCAACTCTTTTAATTTGTCGTAATTATTTGTGTAAAGATAATCCGCCATATCTTTTAAGATCTCTGCCTGTCGCCGGCCAAGAGGAATGTTGCCCCGGAAAAGCTCCCTGGTCTTTAATATCTCTTCCCTGTCAGGGCGATCCGATGAATTAATCTCTACATCGCTGAGGCGGTAGGTGTCGCTCCAGCGGGAATCTTCCAGGGAAACACTTCGATGGGCGGCATCGATGGCCTTGGAATACAGGCTCTGGGTCTGAGTGCTGATCTTGACTACCTTTTTGAAATTACGACAACACAATTCAAGCCTTGCAATGAATAACAGAAGATCCCCCATGGATTCATAGGTGTGGTGATCCCCCGGTTCCCAGGGAAAATCGTTTCTCTGAAGATTTATCCTCTCTTCGACTGTAATGCCTGATCTTACAATGGCATCATAACAGTAGCGATCCCTGACACGATCAAGGACGCAATTGATCTCTCCTTCAATATCATCCATAGCATTTTGAATTTGCATGGGGTCCACCTCTTCCCCGGAAAGCCAGCGGGCAAAAAACAATTGAATCCAGTTGGATGCGCTGAGATAATTCAATCCCATAGCTATCATAGAATCGGAAACAAGATACATCAGGTCAGTCCCTTCCCGATCCTGCCCCGCCATGAAAGATACAATCCCCTTCTGAAAAAAATATTCTGCCCTCCTGAGGATGTATTCCGGGCTTGTGGGGTCACCTGTGCCCATGTATTGCCCCTTAAGGCTTTCGTATCGAAACTGCCAGTAAGCAGAAGGCTTGTATGAATCCAGGGAAACTCCCGTGGATATATGCCGGAGAAACCTGCGTTTCAGGGGTTCAAAACTATCCTGGGACATTAACATCAATCCTGTCAAAATAATAAATCGCTTAACTGATTAATAAAACCACAGCCTTTTATTATTTTTTCAATGGGGTGTTTCTCCTTTTGAGAAGAGTTAATTTACAAAGGACAATAACAGTATTTTGCTTTCTGCCAATAGACAAGAGCAATTAAATAGTTATTTTTATTGAATTTCATTGTCAGGTATTTACAGCACTATTGTTTTATGCTATAATCTTGCCGGATGAAGGATTGCTCAAACTCTTTCCCAATAAGAAAAGCTAATAGAAACCTTTATTTCAAGGAGAGCGTGGCATTTAAAGCCGGCCCTAAGCTATGATTAACAAGTTAAAGCAGAAATTCCAAGGCAGTAAAAAAAGACTCACTTTTCTTCTTGTGTTCCTGCTTCTGGTGTGTATTGTCATCATCAGCACTCACAATCATCTTGATGATGCTCATGGCCACTATTGTTGCTCCGGGGAAGGTTCCGGCGGATGGCTCGAGCAGATTGAGCCTGACTGCCCCATATGCCATCTGATCATATTACTGGGATGGAGCATCACTCCCCTGCTGTTCACTTTTTTTGCATCCTGCGAAAAAAACAGTTTAATCTTTCATTATCTTCAAAGTTTCAGCCTTATTTTATTAATCGATAACCATTCCCGGGCTCCTCCTCTTACTCCTGAGCTTGCCAGTTAATTGTAATCTATATTATTCAATTAATCTCAGGAGGAAACGTGTCCAGAAAAATATTATTCATCTTCTTTGTATTTGCTCTTATTGCAGTCTGTTTTAATGGTGCTTTTGCCCAGCAGGACAATGACTCTTCAGGAGATCGCAAAACTGTGACTATCTCGGAAGAACAATTCCGCCAACTGTTAGAGAAGGTTGATTCCCTGCAGAGTCAGGTAAATAATCTCAGCAGGGAGCTGGAAGCTGTAAAAGCTGAAAAGACTTTATCTCCTGCAACGGATCATGATGTTGAGGAAAAGCCTGATGAACCCGACGATGCAGAACTGCTTCGACAGTTGCAGGCAGAAATGGAGATGACCCCGGAAACCGACCAGGCAAAGCCTTCGACTGCTGTTGGCGATACCAAGATGAACCCGGACATAACTGTTACCGGAGATTTTGTCTGGAACATCAACCACGACAAAAAACTTGACGGGGGAAGCCCTTTCAACCTGCGGGAGATAGGGGTGGAATTCCAGAGCAATATCGATCCCTGGAGCAGAGCTTTTATTGCCTTGGGAGCACATCAGACCGATGACGGATTTGACTTTGACATCGAGGAGGCATATATCGACTATCACCGGATGCCTTTTGGGTCAAACCTCCGGGCAGGGAAGTTCTTTGTGCCTTTTGGAAAGGACAATGTCCTTCATCAGCATGACAGGCCCTATGTGGATGTACCCAATGTGATAGAAAATTTCCTGGAGCCGGGAAATCTCCCTGGCACCGGGGCTATGGTCAGCACAATTGTTCCCACTGGGAATGTTTTTACCGAGGTGACAGGAGCTGTTGTCAATGATGAATCCTCCAGGTCTTTTACCGGCGGAAAGTCGGGAAAACCCCTGTACCTTGGCAGGGTTCGGTCATACCTTGACATCAATGACTCTTCCAACGTGGAGGTGGGATATTCTCACCTGCGGGGATACAACAACGAAGATGCCAGCAGGTTGAGCAGAATAAACGGCATCGATGTCACCTACCGCTGGAGGCCACTGTTGAGGGAGAAATACAATTCCATGCTGTTGCGGGGTGAATACCTGTGGAGCAGGCGGAACAACGCCGACCGGGTTGTGAATTCCAGCGGTTATTACGGCCTGGCTCAATATCAGTTGAACCGCAACTGGTATGTGGGTGGCCGTTATGATTACTCGGAGTTTCCAAACCTCATAAACGCCCACGAAAAAGCCCACAGTGCTTTTGTCACATATGCTCCCACGGAATTCGCCTTTTATCGGCTTCAATACAAGGACACCGCCAGAAACTATGCTCCGGACTACAAACAGCTTATGTTCCAGATCAACTTCATGATGGGCCCTCATGGCGCCCACAATTTTTAGGGGGTGGCTATTATAATGAAACATCTCAAACAGATATTGCATATTGTCCTGATTATATCGGTGGGGTTTTTTATCAGTGCTTGTTCTCTGGACAGGCAGAATGAAGCTCCCCCTGACCAGGGAAAATCTCAGGTTAATCTCCATGTAGCCTGCCAGGGGGAAGGCCCTCACGAAACAAACCGGCATTTCCTTGTGACAATACAGGAAGGGTATCTTGTTCTCAATGACATATCCATCTTTGGCCTGGCCCGGGGCCAGATGGAAGCCTCACCCGTCACTCCGGGCTTTCCTGACAGGCATCACGAAGGAGAAACCGAGTTTGATTCTGCCCTGGAGATTGAAGGCCCCATGGTAATTGATATTACCCGCAAAAACAATGATCTGGGTTTTTTTACCGCCAATCCCGGAGAATTTACCACCTTTTCTTTCATTATTCATCCAGAGGACGAAGATGCCCTGCCATTGCAACCTGCCATTGAAGTTGCGGGTTCAGCATCCCGGGATGAACAGGATTACCCCTTTCACCTGAGTCTTCCTCTGGAGCTTCTTTTTATCTCAGATGATCTGGACATCGACCTTGATCAGGGTCATTACCGGCGCATCACCATATTCTTTGAAACTGACGAATGGTTTGATTATGTGGACTTTTCATCAGCAGTCAAAGACGATGGTATCATAAGGATTGACCTTGACAATAACACCAACATCACTGCAACTGTTCTTGCAAACATACTGGAGCACTATTTTATCGAAATTCATAATGACTGACATTCTGGAGGCAAAAATCATGAAAAGAATCAAGCTTAACAATTCCCTTACAATGACATTTATGATCCTGTTAATTGCCTTGGCGACAACAATTTCGCCGGCATGGGCAAAGGTCAGAGTAGTCACCACCACCACAGATATCGCCGATATTGCCGGACATGTTGGAGGCGATAAGGCAACGGTGACATCAATTGCCCGGGGTAATCAGGATCCCCACCATGTGGAGCCGAAACCTTCTTTTATGCTGTTGCTTCGAAGGGCGGATCTTTATCTTGTGGCAGGGATGGATCTGGAGATTGGATGGTCCCCGGCATTGGAAAGAGGCGCCAGAAATCCAAATGTAATGCGGGGAAGCCGGGGATACATCGACTGCTCCGTTGGTATCCCCAGGGTCAATGTCCCGCCGGGAGGCGCAGATAGGGCCATGGGGGATGTTCATCCCCATGGGAATCCTCATTACCTGCTGGATCCCCAGAACAGCATCATCGTGGCAGGCACTATCGCCGATGCTCTTATCCGTAAGGATCCTGCCAACCGGGACAATTATGAAAAAAACCGGGATTCCTTCATCAGCCGAGTTCGAAAATCCCAGATTGAATGGCTTCGAAAGATGCAGCCATACAAGGGACTCAAGGTAGTAGCATATCATGACAACTGGGGACATTTCAGCAGAAGATTCGGACTGGATGTGGTGGAATTTGTCGAACCCAAGCCGGGGATTTCCCCTTCACCGGCCCATGTCGCCAGAGTAATTCAGACCATGAAGTCACAGAACGTGAAGATTATAATAATGGCGCCGTATTTTTCCCGGAACATCCCGGAGCTGATTGCCAAAAACACCGGCGCAGTAATAATCACTCTGCCCCATACCGTTGGGGCTGTTGATGGGGCCGATGATTATTTTCAGTGGTTTGACATGATCATTAACCGGCTGGTTCAGGCAGCCCGGCAAACAAGATGAGAGGTGATATGAATGAACAGACTCATAGAAATATCCAACTTGATATTGGGTTACAACGGTAAGCCGGTACTGCCGGAATTGAATCTGAATATACACCAGGGAGATTTTTTAGGAGTAGTAGGGCCCAACGGAGCAGGAAAATCAACCCTGCTGAAGGCCCTGTTGGGACTTATTAAACCCTTGTCGGGGAGAATTAACTGCAGTAAAAAAATCAGATTCGGATATGTTCCCCAGAGAGAATCCCTGGACGAGCTTTTCCCCCTGACTGTCAGGGACATTGTAGGCATGGCCCGATATCCTCTCACAGGGCTTTTGGGCAGAATCCGCCCTGAAGACAGGACAGCAGTGGAAAACGCTTTGCACAAACTGGGAATCACCCATCTGAGGGATGTCCAGTTCCGGGACATATCCGGCGGGCAGAAACAAAGAACCCTTATTGCCAGAGCCCTCGCCACGGAGCCAGACATACTGATTCTGGATGAACCCACCAACGGCATGGATTTAAAGTCCGAATGCGCCATTATGGAGGTCATCCGAAGCCTGAATGATTCAGGGCTGACGGTGATAATGGTGACTCATCTTCTGAACCTGGTGGCAAGATATGTAAAAACTACTCTGATCCTGGAAGAAAGAGTGCATTATGGCAAGGTGGGGGAAATTTTCAGCGATCAGATCATCAGTGGTGTATATGATATGAATGTCCAGGTCAGAACTGATTCATCGGGGAAACAAGTTGTTCTGGTCTGAGATGAGATTTAAAATCTTGACGGGAGAAAATCATGCTTGAGATGTTTCAGTTGCCCTTCATGCAGGCTGCCCTGGCGGGAAGCCTGCTGACGGGAATAATGTGTTCATACCTGGGCGTCTTTGTCGTCCTTCGCAGAATTGTTTTTGTGGGAATTGCCCTGGCCCAGTTATCTGCCCTGGGAGTTGCCACTGCGGTATATCTGGAAAAGGATCTTGCCCTGTTTGCATTTATTTTTACTATTGCCGGGGTGCTTCTTTTTTCCACGGAATTCGGCGGAAAGACTCTGCCCCGAGAAGCGATAATCGGCATCAGCTTTGTTTCCGCATGGGCTGCATCGATTCTGATCTTATCAAAGGCATCTCACGGCGAGGCTAATATGCTTAATCTTGTTCAGGGGAACATCCTGGGGACTACCAGTCAGGATCTTTATCACCTGCTGTGGGTTCTTATACCGGCTGGAATTGTTCATCTGGCCTTTTATCGGCAGTTCCTGTTTACTTCTTTTGATCCGGAGATGGCCTCAACCCTGAAGGTAAGCTCCAGAACATGGAACTTTGTGTTCTATCTTACCCTGGGTCTTGCGGTGGCAGTATCCATGAAGGTTGCCGGGGTGCTTCTCACCTTCTCCTTCCTGCTTCTGCCGGCAGCTACAGCCCTTTCCCTGGGCAAAAACATGAAGCTGACCTTTATTGTGGCCATTGCCGTATCTATTGCAGCATCTGCCGGGGGGGTTGTTGCATCCTTCATCTACGATTTTCCCACAGGGCCGGCCATTGTCATAATCAGCCTTATAATATTCATCACAGTCTTATGCATACACCGGGGGATAAGCATCGTCAAAAATCGTCTTATTTATTCAAACACTAATTCAAATAACACTTAAAAAAAATTTTTAAATATGATATAATCACATAAGCTGTAAAAATCAAGACATAATTTTGGAGATAAAAATGAGAAGGCATATCGCAATAAGAAACTCAGCAAGAAATGCCAGAGCTTTTACATTAATTGAGCTGGTATTTGTAATGGGACTGGCAGCCATTGTATTTTTCCTGGGGATACCCAGCTACAACAGTTTTCGACAGAACAGGGCATCAGCCTCAGCAGCCATGCAGTTTTTGTTTGATGCCCGCCGGGTTCGTCAGTTATGCATGAATATTGAAGAAACATCGGATTTTACCATTAGAAACTCCAGCGCTTCACCTCCCAACACATATTCCTATGAAGTCCCCGGTGAGGGGAGAACTATTTCCAGAAACATCCAGGATGAATATCTGGGAGCCAGTATTGCTGGTGCAGGAGGTTCGCGTTTTCGAATTGACGAGGGGGGAAACTACACCCGGGAAGGGGTGGCAGATGCCATCGTACCGAACCCTGATCCTGGCGGTGTAAACTTCATGTATGTATCATTCTTTTCCGGCGGGGGAAGAAGATATGATGTCCGGTTGTTTGTAAATGGAGAAAGTGACATCAGACAGATTAATTAACACTCGCATAAACCGGCTACATCCTGTAAATAAAACAAAAAAGCTCTTTAAACAGAGCTGTTTTTTTTTCTCAATTATGCTATAATTATATCATCATAGGATAGAAATTTGATGTGGAGGCAGATTTATGTATAAGTTAAAGATGCACTCTGCCAGAAACGCCAGGGCCTTTACTTTGATTGAGCTGGTATTTGTAATGGGACTGGCAGCCATTGTATTTTTCCTGGGGATACCCAGCTACAATAGTTTTCGACAAAACAGAGCAGCAGCCTCGGCAGCCATGCAGTTTTTGTTTGATGTCCGCCGGGTTCGGCAGTTGTGTATGAATATTGAGGAAACCTCGGAATTTCAAATAAGAAGATTCAGCGAAAATCCCCCCAACACTTATACTTATGAAGTTCCCGGTGAGAACAGAAAAATCACTCGCAGTGTTCAGAATGAATACCAGGGAGCCAATGTCATGGGTGCCGGCGGTGAGTATTTTATAATTACCGAGGGTGGGGACTACATCAGGGAAGGAACTTCTGGTCAGGGACTTGTTCCAAATCCAGATCCCGGTGGAGTTAATTATATGTTTGTTTCATTTTATACCGGACAGGCTTTTGCAGGCGAC
>CAYNGH010000067.1:0-12761 GCA_964396845.1 uncultured bacterium
TCTGGCCCGGAGCTCCTCCATTATGATTCCTGCCTCGATGGTCTTCCCCAGACCCACCTCGTCGGCCAGAATGCATCGTCCTCCCATGTCCCGCAATGCCCGGTGAACAGCCTTCACCTGATGGGGGAATTCATCTATCTTGTTGTGGTCAATGGTGACGAGGTTTTCAAACCCCAGGAAACGGGAGGTGACCAGAGCATGGGGCAGAATACACAGATCCCTCAAAGAAGTCAGCCCCGGCGGTTTCCATTCTCCGGTCAGATACCTGGGCTGAGGAATCTGGTGGCTGACTTTTGGGTTCTGGAAATCTTCCCGGGGCTGACCGCAGTTGGAGCAGAAAACTGCGCCGGTGGCTTCCAGGGCATTGCATCTTTTGCATCGCCGGGTTTCCAGGGCAATGCTACGAACCTCGGAAAACCGGATCAGGAATTCTCCCCCGTCCCGGGGACGTTTCAGGGGATCCTCCGCCATGGCCAAAGAGAGAAGCTCCGACAGCTCCCATGGCACATCACAACCCGCATCCAGCAATGAAGGCATTTTTGCTCCCGGTGACAGCTCCAGAGGATTTATACCGGAAATCATCCGATGGATTACAACTGCGCCGGAATATACATCCCCGGCAGTACTTCCGCCTGTTCCCCCGGGAAGTTGTTCCGGCGGGGCATAGCCCGGCAGGCCGTGACAGTCGGGATCATGATTTGGGTTTTCCGTGGCAGTGGAAAAATCCACCAGATAAAGATTGTTGCGGTTCACCAGCATATGGGACGGCTGGAGATCCCGGTGAATTAGCCGGGGTTCCTGCCGGTGGAGATATGCCATGATCTCCAGAAGCCCCCGGCCCAGATTCAGCGCCCTCTCTATGGGTAATGCTCCCGATTGTTTCAGCAGGGAATTTAGGGAAACCCCCGGCAGGTGCTCCATCACCTGATAAAGAGTTTCCCCCCGATAAAAACAATCCAGCAATCGGGGAATATGTCTGTGTTCCAGACTACCCATCAGTCGGGCTTCCCTTTCGGCGATTTTTTGAAACCCAGATCCGGGACTTTCTCCGTCGCCGGGGAGGACAATCTCCAGAACAAGAACATCCCTGCCCACCAGAAGATCTCTGGCCTGATAGACCTTTTTCCCGGCTCTATGACCGGTGAAGGAATCTATCTCGTATTGGCCCCTGAGGATTTCTCCGGGAAAAAGCATCAATGATTCTCCTGAAAATGAACTATCAGGTTTTTTTTGACAGGATTTCCTGGGATCCTTTATGGAGGGGCAGTTCATCCCTTCATCCCTTGCCGTGGGAGGATTAATAAAATGTCGGATAAATATTATTCAGGATTATTCAGGGCTCCTGAAAACAAAAAATTAATGTTCTGTGTTGTTTTTCTGGGAATTATTATCAGCCTTTAATGGTTTTAATAATTATAAATATAAACAGATAAACAGGAAGTGAACTGCCATGCGAAATAAGAGGGGTTTCACCATTATTGAATCTCTGGTGGCGATTTTTATCGCCCTTGTTTTGACCGTTGTTGTCTTTGGCAACTTTACCAATACCCGGCGGGGACTGAGTCATTCGGAAAATGCCGTAAACGCTGCTATTGTGGGAAAAAATGTATTAAATGAAGCCCGGCAGGTGGGCTTTTCGGATGTTTCGGAGCTTACCGGAAGCCAGACCGTGACAGGCGCTGAAAGCAACAGGCCCTCATACCGTCAGTATGAGTATCACCTCAATGTGGAAGAAATCAACCCGGAGAAAAAACGTCTGTGGGTTGATGTGACATGGAGCGAGTCGGGACAGCCCCGCAGACTGGTGGTTGAAACCCTTATGGTGGATTATTGAGGTGACGGCAATGAAAAGAAATAATAAATTACAGCATTCCCGATTCCGAAGAGGATTTACCCTGGTGGAGGTGATCTCCACAATGGTCATAGTTCTGCTCCTGGGAGCCAATCTTCTGATTATGATCAATGCTTCCTCAGATATCTGGCATTCCGCCATAACCCGTTCTGAGAACCACCAGGCCATGAGGCATGTTTATCGGATTATTGAAAGGGAAATGAAAAGCAGTAATATTCTGTATGTGACCGATAACACTGAATCTTTGCCCCAGGCCTTTGCCTTTCTGTCGGCCTTGAACCATGACCAGCGGTTTGTCACCGACATAAATGGAAGGCCCCTGTGGCAGAGATATACCATATACTATATCCCCAGAGGAACTGACAACCTGATGCGCCGGGAAGTTTACGGCAGTTTCACCGAAGCCCTGAGTCCCCAGCAACTGGCGGAATACTGCGACGGCCAGGGAAAGGTAGTGTCCAAGGGGGTAAGCTCTATCTCCATGGAAATGGAGCTTCCAGAAAACCGGGTTGTCATAAGCATCACCAGCAACCGGGAATCTCCCGGCGGAAAAACCGACAGCCAGCGCATGGATTTTACCGTCACCCTGCTTAATTGAAGGAGGCTAACATGAAAAGAACAAGAGGTTACATACTGATTCTTACCATCCTTGTGATGTCGGCAGTATTTTTCATATCAACCATGTTTATCGGCTTTTTCCGATCAGAACACCGGCTGGCCCTGAGGGCTCAGAATGATGTGATTGCACAGGCTGCGGCAGAAGCAGGGATTCAGGATTCCCTGCTGGCAGTGAAACAGGACAGCTCCTGGGATGTGGGGTTTGAGAATGTGATTCTGCCTAATTCCAGGGCCACCTATACCGTCACCTTTGACCGGGATCAGACGGATATACCCTTTTCCACCTCAAATATCGCCGGCACTGCAATGATAACAGGTTACGACGGCAGGGAAGTTTATCCCGGAATGATTCACCTGGTGAGCATCGGACGATACGGAGAAAGCAGGGTTACAGAAGAAGCCCTCATTACTGCCAGCGGGCTGAATCTTTTTGACTATGCGGTATTTGTTGACGGTGAGATCACCATGAACGGCAATGTCATGGTTGACAGCTTTGACTCCCGTATTGGTGATTATAATGCTTCCCATACCAACTCCGACGGCCATATCGCCACCAATGCCTGGCATCAGGGAGCTGTGAGTCTTGTGGGAAACGTGGATGTCTATGGAAATGTGGGAGTCGGCCCTGACGGCATTGAAAATGTCAGCGTCAGTTCCTCGGGGAATTCCACATATATGTCCTTCAGCGCAGACCCTCCCCGGCCATTGCCCTTTCACACCCCGACCCTCACCCCGGTTTTGGGGGACATTGATCCCAGGGGAAACCAGAGTGTCAACCCACCGCCGGGGACATACAACCTTCTTTCTGCAGGAGCTCAGACCACAGTTACCCTGACCACCGGCACTTATGTGATTCTTGGCGACCTGAGCACCGTCGGGCAGGGAAGGATAGTCATCCCGCCGGGGGAAAAGGTGGAGCTTTTTGTGCTGGGGGATGTGTCCCTGGGCGGAAACTCCGTGGTCAACGGCAACAGCGATGCCGCCAGCTTTATTGTGTATGGCGGGCCAAATACCACCAGTGTCACCTTGAACGGAATCGGCACTGCCACCATGGCCATATATGCCCCCGCGGCGGATTTCCGGCTGGTGGGCAACGCCAATATTTACGGCGCTCTGGTGGGGAATACCCTTTCTACTGTAGGCAACAGCGCAATCCATTACGACAAGGCCCTGGGAGGCATTACCGGCGGGGGAGGATCCGGAGGAGTCCAGGTTCTGTCCCAGTGGTAAAAAGGTTTAATCATAACCCCCGGTTACTGGTTTTCCTGTGCCGGGGGTTCATCTGTTTCAAGGCGTGCCCGGGCGCTTAAATGATAGGGACAGTCAAAGCACTGATCCCGGCCACAGGGGAAATCTCCCGGATTCCTGGCCCAGCAGGGAAGATGGTTGTCTGGATTAAGAAACACGGGACAAGCATTCCGACTTTTTTCCGGACACTTGAGGACCTCCCAGCATGGGATGAATTGAAGTATTCTCAGGATGCCTCTTATGTTCAGGCCTTCTCTGTGAATCAGGTGATCTACGGTGCGGAGCCATTCCACTTCACTGCGGGTAAATACCCGGTAATTGTTTTCCGGGTTGCGGTAGGGCCGGATCAGACCCCGCCGTTCATAGGCCCGGATACAGTTGGGTTCAATGCCGGTCATGCCGGCAACAGAGTTGATTCCGAACAGGGGAGTGTGATAATCAGCACTTCTCTGGTCATCGTTGTTGGATATCTCCTGATTTCCTGCCAGGAGGTTCCCCAGAACTGCCCGGCCTGCCTCCACAAGAGCCGGTCTGCTGGCAGGTTTTGATTCCGGGCTGTCCCCGGATACCAGGTGAATGGTCACTTCATTTTCCCGATTCTTCAAGGTTGTCATATACTGCTCACGGATTCTTTCTATCCTGGCTTCGAGTTCATCGGTGTTTTTCTTGATGTTCAGAGCGTTTCTCACACAAGCCCGAATCAGGGACATGTTCAGGGGTTTTTTCACATAGCCGACACATCCTGCCTCCACCGCCCGCACATGGCTGGAAACATCCTGCATTCCCGTGACAAAAATTACCGGGATGTTTCTTGTGGATTTATCCGACTTCATCAGCTTGCCAATTTCCACCCCGTCAATTCCCGGCATGCATATGTCCAGAATCACAACATCCGGCAAATCCCGGCGGATTCTATCGACAACCCTTATGCTCTGGGACTCGGTCATCACCGCCAAACCCATGGGGGCCAGCATCGCTTTTATCATTTCAAGACTTCGGGGTTCATCATCAACTATCAGTACCTTTGGGCTTTTCATAACAAACCTCGCATAATAATCTAATCAACCTGATAACAGCCACTGCCGATGTCTGCCGATAATTTATCATCGGCATAAAAACATCTTGTCTTAATGTGTCGTTACAAAGCAACGGTATCCAAGGGATGTTGCCGGGAACTCTTCGGGGTTTCCCGATTAATTGGAATAAGATTATTCTGTATCATATATATCCAATATTATACCAAGATTGTCAATAATCAACAATAATAATATGAAAAAGATTCATATTGTCAGATTAGTCCCTTTTGTCACCATGGGTTGAACCAGGGATATTATTGCGGGCAAGTATGAAAAAGTGTCTTTTGCTGTCATGGAGGAAAACACAGAAAATCAGCGAACATGCATGCTTTAAATATTGAAATTAATTTATTTGACGTTGTCGGATATTATTATAAAAAATCGGCAACGGCAAAGGTCCGACACCCCCCATTGACCAGACAGGTTGATTTTACATGGAAAAAATGTTTCCTTATGCCATGACATTTATTATAGCCCTGGTGGCAGGGATGGTTCTTACTCCTGTATCCCGGAAGCTGGCTATGCGTTTTGGCGCTTTGGCCATGCCTGATCCCAGGAAAGTTCACCGGAAGCCTACTCCCCAGTGGGGAGGCCTTGCCATCGCCACGGGTTTTTTTACTGCTTCGGTGTTATCTTTCATGCTCTTTGAAACCTTCCAGCTTCAGCTGGATCCCCGGACATGGCGGCACCTTCTGGGGCTTTCATCTGGTGGAGTAATGATGTTGATTTTGGGCATGGCGGATGACCGGTTTAATATCCCTGCCAAGGTGAAATTAGCTGGACAGCTGGTGATTGCGGCAGTTCTGATCCAGTCGGGAGTGGCCATCACCTTCCTGACGATACCTTTTGTGGGGCTGGTTTATCTGCCTTGGTGGATGTCCTGGGGATTGTCGTTGCTCTGGATTGTGGGAATCACCAATGCCATAAACCTGCTGGATGGGCTTGACGGGCTTCTGGCGGGGGTTTCCACTATTTTTGCCATATTGTTCTATGTTGTGGCAATGGCCCGGGGACAGGCGGTGGTTGCTGTGCTTATGATGGCTCTGGCCGGAGCATCCCTGGGGTTCCTCCGTTACAATTTTAATCCCGCTCGAATATTTATGGGGGATGCCGGGTCCCTTTTCCTGGGGCTGATGTTTGCAGGGCTTTCCATTATCGGAGCTCTAAAGGTCACAACCACCGCGGCAGTTTTTGTGCCTGTTCTGATTCTGGGGCTTCCCATATTTGATACATCCCTGGCCATCCTTCGAAGAACCTTTGCAGGAAGACCAATATTCTCACCAGATCGGGAACATGTTCACCATCAGCTTCTGGCCCGGGGATTGTCAGTGCCCCAGGCAGTGGCAATCATATATGCCCTGAGCGGTACCCTGGGAGCCATCGGCATATCCCTGGCCCTGCTTCTTCCCTGATAAACCTGGCATCCGGAGATTCAGTCGATTATTTCTTTTTCCCGGAGGAAACTGATGATTTCCATGGATGGAATGCACAGGGATATTGTATGTCTTGATTCCACGGGATTTGTTATGTTGGTGATCATCCCGGTGCTTTTGGCTGAACGGACATACATGCCCAGCACGTTGCCGTTGGTTAGAAAAACCGGGCTTCCGGTGAATCCGATATATGCCAGAAAGTCCAGCTCATAGAATTTGTGCCGGGCTCCCGATGGAAGAGTCAGGGGAGTATATGCCGACAGGTGGCCCGACTGAAACCGTTTGACAAAATAAAGATTGCCGTCATCCTCGGTGGGTAGGGGGAACCCCATCAGTCCGCAACTTGCCCCGATGGGGACCTGGTTTGGCTCCAGGTAAACACATGCCTTTGAGCTGGGTTCTTCTATCTTCAGAAGAGCCATGTCCCGATCACTGTCTTCTGTCAGGAAGACGGCGTTTTCGACTTTTCTTGTTGCATCGGGACGAACCACCTCGAAGGACTGGTGAATGGGATTTGCCCGGCTGGACTGGATATGAATCAGGTGAGAAGCAGTGAGAAGAATCCCCGGGGCCACCATGATGGCAGTCCCCAGAGAAATCAGATTTTCTTCGTCATACTTGCCTGGAGCATTGGGAGAACTTGCCACCAGAGCATAAATGCTGTCTCGGATTTTTGAACAGGCATATTTGAACATTATAATACCTCCGTGTCGGATCTGTCATGGATCAATGATGTGGCCAGAATATATCCTTCTATTGTATCTCCACATCCCCTTCCCAAAAAATATCACGACAGATGAAACCATCGCACAATAAATGGCAAAAAAAGGCAAAAATCAGCGTAAATTAGCACAAATGTATCCTATTTCCGGAAAATCAAAAAACCCGCCGATCTCTTGAAATGGCGGGTTTTCTTGAATGGGCGGAGAGGGACTTGAACCCCCGACCTCCTGAATGTAAGTCAGATGCTCTGGCCAGCTGAGCTACCCGCCCGATGGATTCTCCGAATTACTTCAGAGGCCGGATTGACCGGCCTCTGATATATTATTTAATGACCCCGACGGGATTCGAACCCGTGATCTTCACCTTGAAAGAGTGATGTCCTAGGCCGCTAGACGACGGGGCCAGACAATTCCTGATTCCGGTTGGATGGGCCCACCCGGATTCGAACCAGGGACCGATCGGTTATGAGCCGACTGCTCTACCGCTGAGCTATGGGCCCTTGAGGTTTGTCGATGCATATTATAATAGAAAACCCTCCACAGGTCAAGCCCCACAGAAAATAAAAAGCAAAAAGTTTCTGGCCGGCACAAAAATATCAGAGCATGCGGTAATTCCATCAAAGGGGCAATCCCCTTGAAATCAGTCTTTTTAACGAAGCGGAAACAAAAACGAGAAAACCCCCGCAGACAGGTAAATTGTGGTTCAGGCAATTTTACAACGAAAAGGGGGGTTTCCAATGCGAGAATATCATAACACAGAAACACAAGTTTTGTCCACAGAGGAAATTGTCCAGCTGGTCGGATGGCTCCAAACCCGGAAGGGCAATCCCGCCGGCAGACGGGCAGGCAGACGGGAAGAACATCAGGGAATCATACTGCTGGCACTCCGTTCAGGCCTGAGGGAAACGGAAATAGCCCGCCTGATGTGGCGGGATGTCCTCGTCGGGTCGGCCATCCGGCGCTGGGTGATACCCAGTCGGGCCAAGAAAGGCTCTCGGATGCCGGCTCTCATCTCTGATTCGGCGATGCGGTGTCTGGAGGCTCTGCCCCGCCGGGGAAAGTGTATTTTCGGCGGTGGAAGAGGAATATCCCGGCAGGCTGTCTGGCAGACGTGGAAAAGAATCCAGCTTGAACTCTGGAGGTGTCAAATATACACTTTCCACAGCCTACGCCATACGGCAATCACAGAGATGTATCGAATGTGTCGGGACATAGAATTGACCCGGCAGTTCGCCCGGCATCGAAGCTACCAGACCACCCAGAGGTACATCCACCTGGTGGAGCGTGAGCGATGTATTGGAATGATGGAGAAAATAGAGTCACTGACAGAATCTGTCGTTGGCTCGATTCGAAGGAGGAAGGATGCCGTATCGTGACCCACGGAAGAAAACCGAATATCAGAGGAGCTATATGAGGCGATGGAGGGCCAGACAGCGCGGGGAAACCCCACCTGTGAGTCCCGCAGATGCCCCTGTGAGTCCTCCGGGAGGCTCTGTGAGTCCCCGGACACTCCTGAAGCAGGAACGAGTCCGCATACTGGCCCCGGAAGACGCGCCTATTTCGTGGCAGGACTATTTCCCGCCAGAGTGGACACCCGCCCAGTGTGAGCGTCGTCGGGAGATACTGCGAAAGGATTTCATCCGGAGGAGGAGATAGGCCCGGCGGGGCTTCGCCCGGCCCACCGGACAGCCCGGCCAGACGGCCACGACACGAAAAAAGGGCCGGAGGCAAGCCCGGCCAAGCACCGAGCCCGGCCCACCGCCCCAACCTTGGATCGTCAAATGTGTGTTTGGCGCTTCGGCATCCAAGACAGCGAAGAATGAGCTATGGCCGAATCGCCAAACTCCATATTTGGCGAACCAAGGTTGGGGTGGTCATTGGCCCTGTCCCCTCACGGCGGGGGAGTTCCAGCCTGACCCGGAGGAACCCAGAGGAGCTGTCGTATCCAGAGAGTCCAAGTCAGTTCCCATTCCTCTGACCCCTCGCAGAATACCTCCACGGTGTTTTCATCCTGATAGAGCCTGAATATCATTCGTCGTTTCCTCTTCGTTCTTTCGGCGTAGTTCTATCTATATTATATATTATAGGATACTGATGTATCCCTACGGTAGGGAGAGGGGCCGTCGCCCCGGCTCCCGGACTGGGGAACACCGATGACCTGACGGGGCTGGAAACTCGAATGCCACCATCCCCATATTTTCCCCCTGAACACCGGGCGAAGCCCGAAAAAAAAGCCCGGCCAGCCGAACAGCCCGACACGGAGGAACCCCGGGGCGAAGCCCCGCTTTTTCCCCGGTATCGAACACCGGGGAAAAAGACCTTGGGGGGGGATACGAATGTTCCCTCTTGTTAGTCCTTTCTTAATCTGTTATAGTATTTTTATATTCAATATCTGGAGATGGCAGTCTATAAACAAGAGTGCTAAGTCCAGAATATAGATGCTGTTGAAAGGATGTGGAAAAGTGTTAGAAATTGTAAAAGGAGAAGGGGGATGGGCTCCCCCGGTGGAGGACTACGGATGGACGAAAGTTCCGTATTGTGTGATGGTGGATGGTAGATTGGATGCAGGCCCGAAGATGCTACTGATACTTATTATGTCTTATTCGCACGACGGATTAACTTGGGTCGGCACTAATGTTCTCGCGCAAAACCTCAGCGCAGGGAAAAGCACTATAGCCAAATGGCTAAACGAACTGGAAGAAAAAAAATACATCAGACGAAAAACACAATGGGTGCCGAAACTGTGCAGGAAACTCAGGATAATTGACTGTCGGGAAACGTGGCTCCGCGCACTCGAAGTGGCTACAGACCCAGAATTGTCAATCTTTTTAACGATATTTTAACGAAATGTTAAAATCGTTTCCCTTCATTAACATTTGATCTGGCAAGATAATTAATTTTATTTTTTCGATGATATCGGACTTTCCGCAAATATAAAAAATTTTTTTAAAAGATTATTTGACTAACATTATTACTGGGAATATAATTATTTTAACAGTAAGAGGCGCAGGCCCTTGACAGTTGTATCATATGTCGTGAAAAGGGATCTGAAACCAAAATGTTTAGGAGGAGCTAAAGTATGATCGGAATAGGCAATCAGGTGGCAATGGGGAAAATGCTGGAAACAGGACAGCATCAGAATCTTCAATATGGTGCCTGGGGCAACCAGGGATTCAGCAATGTCAACAACTGGAACGGGGTCAATATCGGCTACAGTGCAGATTTTCCAGTAGGCCTCAACTACGGCTTTGGCTCCCTTACCACTGCTTACCCTGCGGCAATGGAAAAAATGAATATTACCGGTGCTGAAACATCAATGCTTTATGGCCAGATGGGCAACAACGCCCTGAACACAGTATCGCACCTTATGGGTACACAGCTTCCCATGGTGGCGGATCATCCCTTTGGCACCAACATCGGTTATGCACACCCCACGCCCCAGATGGGCTACAACAGCCTTACCAGTGTTGCCAACAACTTTATGGGTTATCCCACTCAGTTTGGAGTGGCCCAGTCACCAACCCTGGGAATCGGCCAGAGGCTTCCCAGTTATACCACTTCAACCTTTGACAATCATGTGGCCGCCAGTTATAATCCCTTTACCAGCATGAACAACTACTATCAGGCACCTGCCTTCATGAACTTCGGTATGGCCATGGCCATGTAATTGCAGGAAATAATCATAGTTTAAAAGAAAAGGGAAGTAAACTTCCCTTTTTTATTTTCTCATACACAGGGGTGCTCCCGGAGAAAACCCCTGTGGCTTTAACTGGTGTCAAGAAATAAGGAGCCTTGGATATGATTATTGTCTATGCCCCTCAAATAAAACGATTGATTGATGCAGGTGTTGCCTATTCTCAGGACAACCTGGAGCAAGAAGAGCTTCAGCAGATAAGAGATCAGGCCCTGGATTTCTCCCAGAAGGCTCTGGATAGATTTCTCCATCGAACCCGGTCCAGGGTACATGACCAGGTCACCGACGAAATATTTGCCATACTTCTGGAAAATCTTCAACGGCGCATCAGCACTATTAAAGCCATGGATGAGATCCTGTCCCAGGGGGATACGGAGCTTTTTATCACCATGCTTAAAAAGGTGGAAGATATATCCTTCGATATATTCGGAATCGGAATAACTTTTGCGGAAAAGCTCAAAGAGTTCCCACAGCTTTCTCCACTGCCGGTCTTCGACGACTTCCTGAAGCTAATCCAGAATATAATCGACGGCCACGAGGAGCCATATCACATAGGAAAGCGGATGGAGTTCATCAAAAACAGCGCTCAGTCCCTGGCGGTGGATCACGCCCGATTCACCACTTATTATCCTGATGAAACCCGTTTGGGACGGGATTTTCAGACTGCCCTGGAACAACTGGAGAAGGCTCTTTTAACCATCAGGGATGCAGGGGAATCCGGGGATATCTCGCCCCTGGCCGAGGCTGTGACACAGGCTTCCGAGGCAACCACCGCCATTGACGGATATTTGAAGGAGATCAGTCAGATTCGCACAAGCCGGGGAAAATCTTCCAACTCCGTGGTGGATGATTTCCTTCATGTTGCAGAAGGTTATTCTGCGGGACGTTTCACCCAGGAGCAGTTTATGGAGGAGCTTCGCCGGATAGATGACTATGCGGGGATGTTGTTTTCTTCCATTGATGATTTTCGAAATGATAATCTGGTGAACATCTCCACCGATGAGGAGTTCACCGCCATATTTTCCAGGCAGAAAAGTGAACTTTCCGCCCTGATACAGAAGATATCGGCGATTCATCCCAATTTTCCTGATTTTTCCACTAATACCCGTCAACTGGCCGATGGTATCCAGAGTCTTCTCAAGAATCAGCAGGAATATGTAAAAAAAGCAGCTCAACGGGTGGATATGACCTCCATGCCTTCCATGTCGGAGCTTCAGCAGGCCATAGTAGGGGTCTATCGGGATGTTGTTACCTTTACAACTCTGGAAAACCTTCTCATTCTGACGATGCAACGGTTTCAGTCCCTGTATCAGCGCCTCAAGAAACTACCCGAAGGGGTTGACCAGTTAGATGATTTAAAAAAATCTCTGGCCCGAATGCTGGAAGGCCTGTCGGTTACCAGTTCATTTTTCCTGTCCCACGACAGGACCCGACTGTCCAAGGGGCTGGAGATTCTGGAGAGTAATTACGATAAAATTGCTGCAGCAGAAGAAATGATTGCCAATTATGAACAGATAGGCACTGCCAAGGAATGCGTCAGCTGTGGATTCCGCAATCTGCCCGATGCGCCGGGATGCAAGAAATGCGGGGCCAAACTCCCCGATGCGGCGCCACCGGGATTGGATCGGTTTGAAATGGTAGCAGAAGAACACGGGGCCACCATGATTCGGTCTGCGTCCTTTGTGATGAGGGAAGTGGAGATACTGGAAAATCTCATCCGGGCCCTGGAAAAAGGTGAAGATGTGGGGGAAGCTGTCCGTGCCTTCATTGAAGTTTTTACCATCAAGATAAATGAAACCCTCATGCGAAATGAATTTCTGATCCTGCCCATTGTGGAGGCCAATCCTGAGGATCAGTATCTTGCGGTTTATTATGACAACTTTGTTTCCACCATGGAGTTGTTCCGGCAGGCAGCCAACGAGGTTTCTCTGTTTTTGATCTTCCGGAATGTGGAACATCTTAGAAAAGGTCTTTCCCAGGTGAAACAGGCCCAGCACGAAATGGCGGAGCTTACGGAACACCTGCAGCATGCCCTGGGATAATCCCCTTATATGCCATATCAAAAGGATGTTTCCAGATCTTGTCAAACTTATTGTTGTCAAAATTATTCAACAATAT
>CAYNGH010000067.1:12771-16689 GCA_964396845.1 uncultured bacterium
TCATGAAACAAAAGGTCTTAATTATCCTTCTTTGCCTTGTGGTAATTGCATTTTGTTCCTGCGCAAAAAAGGCACCGCCTCCCAGTGAGGTTTTTCAATCCACCATGAGAAGCCTGGCAACGGGAAACGCCAATGATGCCTGGGAAAATATCTCCACATCATCCAGGGCAAGATTCCATTCAAAAGATCAGTTCACGGCGATTCTGGCGGGCACCTTGGCCACTACCGATGTAAAGTCCACAATAGAAGCCATCGAAATAATCAACGAATCCATTGAAAACGGCAAGGCACTGTTGACCATCCAGTATCCCTGCCCCGAGTCTGAAGACGGCTTGAAGAAAAGGGACATTGAATGCGTCAGGGAAGGAAACGCCTGGAAAATCAATATATCGGAATTAGTTGACGATATTATGGATGCCTGATTCAACAGGTGCTACAATCCGGCTGTGCCGGTGGGTTTGATTTAAATCGGCGAAGCCCTCGTTGCAACCGGGGCAACCGGAGCAACCGGGGCAACCGGGGCAACCGGAGCAACCGGGGCAACCGGGGCAACCGGGGCAACCGGGGCAGGAAGTATTCCTCCGGGATGTTTTTATTATAGTTGCTGAAGTATCAAAAACATTTAAATTAAAATAGCGCCTTGTTGAAAGACGCCATTTTTTTGATATTTCTGGTTATACTTAAAAAGATATTTTTGCCTTGCTCAGGACTCCACCTGCGGCGGCTCCTGCCACTGCGCCGGTGACTCCGCCCACTATGGGGGCTGCTGCTGCCGAGGCGATGCCTGTTGCTATGCCGCCGATACCGCCGACAATGGCACCGATGCCAGCATATGCCATAGCCTTTGCCATACCGCCGAATCCGGACTCCCCACGTGAACCGATGGCTCCGCCCACGGCAAAGCCCGTCACTGCTCCGGTGACTCCCAAAACCAGAGGAGCGACAAATCCGCCCGCGGCTCCTGCCATGGCCCCGCCAACGGCTCCGCCCACGGCTCCCATGGCAGCCATTGCCTTGGTTTTGTATTGGCGGAGTTTCCACCGGAGTTTTGTCCGACTGCTGTAATTGAAGCTTTTTGTTACGGTGTCTTTGATGTTGAGGGAATCATCTTTTTGTTCTGTCTTTTTGGGGACTATGCCGGTGGTGTTATTTTTAATGGCAGCTACGCCGTTGCCTACTGAATTGATCATTTTATAAACCTCCAATTTTTTCTTGTGACTATATTATAAGGGTTTGTTGTCCAATGGATCAAGCATATCATGTTAACATTGTGTTAAGAGAAATACAGGATGATGCAATACCTGACGATTAAGGACAGATTCCACGGATTACAAGGATTAAACCGGGGATCATCGAAGATATTTCGGGAAATTATGCAGACAGTAAAGCTCTTTGCAATGCCCGTCCATAATGTGACCCTGGGTGAATCCCTTGAATGCATCGACAGGATGGTTCAGGGGGGCGGTGCTCATCTGGTGGTTACTCTGGGGGTGGAAATGGTGATGCGGGCAAAGGGTGACCCGGAATTTGTCCGCCTGGTGCAGGGAGCTTCTCTGGTGGTCCCGGATTCATCGGGGATATTGTGGGCCTGCAGGCATTACGGCAATCCCCTCAGGGAAAGAGTGCCGGGGATTGACATCCTCCAGGAAACCGCAAGGCAGGCGGATAAATATCCCTGGCGGGTTTTCTTTCTGGGGGGCAAGCCGGGAGTCGCTCAAGAAGCAGCCCGGCGGATGAGAGAAGAATACCCCGAATTCAGGGTTGCGGGTCATCACCATGGTTATTTTGACGACGATGCCCCGGTTATTGAAGCCATCAGGGATGCGAAAACCCAGGTGCTGTTTGTGGCTCTGGGATCCCCGGCCCAGGAAAAATGGTTCCACAAGAACCGGGAATCCCTGGGGGATATTGTGGCCATCGGCGTGGGAGGCAGTCTGGATGTGGTGTCGGGACAGGTCAGAAGAGCGCCTGTCTTCTTTCAGAAAACCGGCACCGAGTGGCTCTACCGTCTGCTGACTCAGCCCAGTCGCATTGGGCGGATGATGGCGCTTCCCGCCTTTGCCGTCAAGGTTTTAACATCAAAAGGAGATAAGTTATGAAGGCAATGATTCTGGCCGCGGGGGGGGGAACCCGCCTGTATCCTCTTACTTTTACTCTTCCAAAACCCATGGCTCCCATATGCAACCGCCCGGTGATGGAACATATCATCAATCAGCTGAAGATTCACGGGTTTAATGAAATTATTGTCAACCTCCACAATCTGCCTCAGCATATTGAGGGTTATTTCAGTGATGGGAGGCAGTTGGGCATAAGTATTACATATTCCTATGAAGCCCAGCCCCTGGGAACTGCCGGAGGAGTCAAAAATGTAGAGGAACAGTTTGACAAGACCTTCATGGTCATTGGCGGAGATGACCTGCACAGCGTGGATTTGTCTTCGATGCTTCAGTTTCACCGGGAAAGAAAGGCTCTGGCCACCATCGGCCTTTCTCATGAAGAAGATGTGCACCACTACGGGGTGGTGGTCACCGATGAAACGGGACGGATTCTGGAATTTCAGGAAAAACCCGACAATGACATTGCAAAAAGCCACTGGGTCAATAACGGGATTTATCTATTTGAACCGGAGATTTTTAAATATATTCCCGACGGTATATTTTATGATTTCGGATCCCAGCTGTTTCCCCGGCTCAGGGAAATGGGAAAACCCTTCTACGGATACCGTTGCAAGGGCTACTGGAAAGATATCGGCAACCTGGTGGAATATCACAACGCCCATTTTGACTGTCTTCGGGGCAGGGTGAAGGTGGAGTTTTCCGGGATTGAAATCAAACCTGGAGTTTGGGTTGATGAGGGTGTTGTAATACATGAGGACGCGGTTATAGAAGGGCCTGTCATTATCGGAAAACACTGCCAGATTGGCCCGGGAGTTCACATCAGAGGGCCTGTGGCCATGGGCAAATATAATCAACTGGTAGAAAATGTCCACCTGGAAGGAACTGTGATGTGGAATTACAATCAGCTCAAGAATGGTGTTGTTCTGCGGGACTGCCTTATGGGAAGCGACTGTATCGTCAGTGAGGACCTTGTTTTTGAAGAAACAGTTCTGGGCAGTGGTATGAAACATATATTCGAAGATTATTTTTGCAGGAAAAAGATGACCTCTGATTAGAGTGACATAATCGCCGGAAGGGGCCGTCACAGAAGGCCCTTTTCTTTAAAATTCATTCAGGAGGCTGTGTTAAACCCCTTGAACAGGACTTTATTCATATTTACCTTTGGAGTGGCCATGCTGGCAAGTCTGGGCCTGACTCCCCTGATCCGGAGGCTTGCTGTTTCCATGGGGGCGGTGGATAAGCCCAATCACCGCAAGGTTCACAGCAGACCCACACCCCTTTGGGGCGGTCTTGGGGTTTTCGGCGGGATGATTATATCAATACCCCTGACCCTGATTTTGTTTGGGCATATTGAACCTCTTCTCACCCGCAGGGCTATTAGCAGTTTTATTGGGCTTCTTGTCGCCGGGGTTATTATAGTCATACTGGGGCTGTTGGATGACCGGTTCACCATTGGGGCCAAACAGAAGCTATCGGTGCAAATTGTAGCAGCCCTGGTGATGTATTACAGCGGGATTTCCATTACCTTCATCAATATTCCCGGCCAAGGATATTATTATTTTGCTTCCTGGATTTCACTTTTCATAACGGTTTTCTGGATTGTGGGCATAATGAATGCCCTGAACCTTCTTGACGGTCTGGATGGACTTCTCTCGGGAGTGGCGGTTATCTCCGGCCTGATATTTTTTATTGTGGCTGTGCAGAAGGGACAGCTTCTGGTGGCGATGCTGATGATGGCCCTGGTGGGGGGATGCCTGGGTTTCCTTCATTACAATTTTCATCCTGCATCAATATTCCTGGG
>CAYNGH010000068.1:0-16623 GCA_964396845.1 uncultured bacterium
AGCCGATGCCAGATGAAAGGATCAAGGCCGATGCAGACTGTCAAACCAGCCCGGCCAAAAAACTTCTCGGGCCGTAGGGCACTTTGGAAGTGCCCAATATGAGTCGGGATGGTCATGATCGGCAGGCCAAATCCTCGGGCCGTTGGTTATGTATCGATAGGACATAGCTCTCGGGCCGATTCAAATCATGCTTCAATGCCACCTGCCAAGTCCAGGTTCCCCGCCCCCCCTCCAAAAAGCTTTAAATCACATAATGACAAGCATATACAATACTTGTCATTACTTCTTTTGTGCATGATAGGTTTTTATAGTAGAAGAAAGATGTTCCACTCTATTTGAGATCAGATATTTTTTCGATGATATGGGTGCTTGAAAAAACACTCATCTATCTAATATCAACTCTGAGCAAATCCAGTTAAAAGAATCATAATGTTCGCCAGGCGGGTTATTCCGGCTCTTTCTCTCCGGTAACCCTCCCGTCAAGGATCCAGATCACCCGTTGGCTGATCCGGGCTATGGCCTCGTCATGGGTGGCAATGATGAAGGCAATCCCATCCCGGCGGTTCATTTCACTGATCATTTTCGCCAGTTCTTCTCCTGTGGCGGAATCCAGCTGACCGGTGGGTTCATCCGCCAGAATCACTGCAGGCTTCATGACCGAAGCCCGGGCAAAGGCAACCCTCTGCACCTGGCCCCCTGAAAGACGGTCGCCGGGAAAGTCCGCCCGATCCCCAAGACCGAGATCCTCGAGAATTTTCATGGCTCTTTCCCGGCGTTGAACTCTGGGGATGCCTTCATATCTAAGGGGAAGGGTGACATTTTCAAGAGCCGTCAGGTAAGGGATCAGGTTGAAATTCTGAAATACAAAGCCGATTTTCCGCCGTCGAAAGATCGCCCTTTCTCTGGAGGTCAGCCTGTCCATCACAACACCGTCGATGGTCACAGTTCCGGAATCCGGCCCATCAAGGCCCCCCAGAAGGTTCAGCAGAGTGGTCTTGCCACTGCCGGACCTGCCGAAAAGACATAATATCTCTCCGGGAGCAACCTCCAGAGAAAGCCCCCGGACTGCATCAACCCTGTGGGGGCCATGCCGGTATGTCTTTGAAAGATTCTCTGCTGATAAAATCATGGATCCTGCTTCTGACACTTCACAGCCTTCCTCTCAGGGCAATCACGGGATCCACTCTGGATGCCTGCCACGCCGGCACAAGCCCCGCCAGGATTCCCAGAATCAGCACTCCTGTTAAAGAAGCCACAAAAAGCCTCCCGGACAGGTAAAACAGCACCGACCCCATTCTGATAGTCCAAGCCTCTGCAATCTTAACAAAAAAAATCGAAGCAACACAACCCACAACCCAACCGGACAAGGTCAGAATTGCCGACTCCGCCAGAAACTCCCGGATAATCTGAGAATCTTCAGCCCCCACAGCTTTTCTGATGCCGATCTCCGGTGTCCTCTCGGAAAGAGTGGTGAACATGACAATCATCACACACAGGGCACCTGCCAGCACTGCCACTGCCGATGCTCCAAAGGTGATGGCATTATAAAGAGAAAGCGTTCTGTTCACCTGTTCACGAAATTGGGCCGGGGAAATGGCCCTGACTCCGCTTAAATCCTGTTGAAGCCTCGCTGAGAGGGCCTCCGGGTCAACTCCTTCATCGGGCACCACCAAAATACTGGTGACCAGCCCTTCCCGGTTGAAGATTCTCTGAGCGTCGGGCAGTGGAATGAACATCTGGCCGTCCACCAGCCCCCCGGTCCGGGCAAGAATACCCTCCACCCTGAATCGTTCTCCTTCGAACTCCAGCATCCCCCCAGGGGAAACCCCCGCCTCGTCGGCAGAATCAGCTCCCAGTACCGCAGAGCCGGGGCCTGGCAGTCGGGCTTTCCCCTGTAGCAGGGTAAAATCCCCCACAAGATAATGAAGACTTTCCCCGGGGATTCCAATCACCATCTGGGGAACCCCCACCACCAGAAGCATATCCGACTGACGGCGGGAAATGAGCAGGGGAACTGTAGCCGATACTCCGGGGACATCCCGGGCCTGACTCTCCTTGGCCATGGATAAAATCCCCCCGCCGGCCCAGAAGCTGGGTCTTTCTGACAAAAAAACCCGGTTTTCAAACAACTGATGAAAAGTGAAAGCGATACGGTTGAAATGTTCTGCCATGGCCCCCATCATAAGGAAGGCAAATACGCCCACGGCAACCCCGAAAACTGCCAGGATCGAGCGCAGGCCCCGACGGTAAATATTTCTTACTGCATCTGAGATATATTCCATGTTCTGATTTTTCGTTTAATTCTTTCATTTCCCCTGCACCAGGCCGGAACTGGAGTATTAATTGAGCCGGCAGGGAGGATTTTGTAAAACCGATGAGAACAGATTCACTGCAGAAGGCTGGTTCGATTTTTTGACTGTTCCGGCATTCCGGATTTTCTAACAAGTTCCAGAAAGAGTGAATATTGATGCGAAAGATGAAAGTGGACAAGCTGGGGATAGATCTTCTTTCCCATGACCCCGTTGTAATTTTAAAGGATGTGGAAGGCAAGAGATTTCTGCCCATTCTTATCGGGCCTTTTGAAGCAACCGCCATCGCCCTGGCTCTGGAGGGCACACATATCCCACGGCCCCTTTCCCACGACCTGATGAAATCCGTTATCGAAGCCCTCAATGCAAAGGTTCTGCGGGTTGTGATCCACGACATTCACGATAATACATTCTATGCCAAGATAGTAATAGAATCCAACGGAAAAAACCTGGAAATCGATGCCAGACCATCCGACAGCATAGCACTGGCTCTTCGCACCAATGCCCCCATATTTGTATCCGAAAGAATAATCCTCGAAGAAACCGTGGTTGACAAACAGTCAGAAGAACAAGATCTCAGAAAGTTCAAGAAATATATCGACAATCTCAAACCATCGGATTTTCTCAAGGGAACCATCCCCACCCAAAAGGATGAACAGGAGGAGGATAAAGACCTCCAACGGGAAGAATCCACGGTTTTTGACCTTTTTGATGACATAGATGATGACGATGACGAAGACGGGGCTGAACCAGCAATTTGAACAGATAACATCAAGGGAGGGCCAACCTCCCTTTCTAATATTATAAAGTAAAAAAGGAGAACTTCATGACCAGAAAAATTACCGGAATTTTCGTTATCCTGTTGCTGTTTTTGACTGCAGTGTCTGCCAGAGGGGTTCATGCAACACCCTTCGGCGTGAATACCGAGGTCTATTATGAAACAAATCTATCCGATGAGAACATGCGAAATGTCCTGGCAGAAGCATACGAACGTTTCACAAGGATTGAGGTTTTTGAGCCGGTTATGGGGAGGTTTTTTTCAAAGTCCGGCATCGACCTGAAGGAAGACCTCTTTTCATGGCTGGGATCCAACATCCGCTTCGGAATAGTGCCCGTGGGAGGCAAACCTACCCTGGCCCGGCAGATTCGAAAACTTGCCTTGTATTCCAGGGCAAAAGCCGAACTGTTGCAGACAGTCACCATCCTGAGGTATTATCGAAACGCAGTGGAACAGTTCAGCATGGAACACGGCCGTAACCCCCAGAATCAGAGAGAGTTTGAAGGCATTGTGGAAGAAAAGAAACTGCCCCGGGGAGGCAAGGTGTCATACAGGGCGGTTGAAGACGGCTATGAGCTGACCGTCCCGGCAAATCAGTTCACAGATCTGGGCCTTGCCGGCAACAAGCCCCGCTACCACAGCCTGGATGGCTTCACCGGGAATGTCCCCGCCCAGGAAAAAAAGTTCAAGCTTACAAATTACCTGCTGGTAATGGATGTGGCGGATTCTGACAAATGCCGGGGGTTTTTCCAGAAGATACAGGGCATCTTTGCCGAAGATGAATCCGACAGAGGCATCACCTTTACGAAAAAACCCCACGGATCCCGGCTCATATGGGAAAGCTCCCTGTTTTCATACACCTTCGCAGGCCGCCAGGTGATGGTATCCGATAACCCCGGGGTTCTGGTCGAAGCCTTTGATATACTGGAAAAACCCTACAAACAGCTTCCTGAGAATCCCGTATATACTGATTTTTCAAAAACAATGCCAGCGGGAACCGGTCTGGCTGAAAGACTTTTCGTCAACATCCAGCTTCTTGACCTGAAACCGGAGCTGTTCAATATTACCAACGCCACATGGAAAGACTTGCTGGGCGATCTCTATTTTCTCGGTTACACCGGGATCTCAAACCGGCAGGGACTTCACTATAACATCGAGCTAATCTTTCACCCCAATCCAAAAAGCCACATTGTGAAAGATTATTTTTCCACCCGATCCCCCCAGCAGGGAGAAATCTTCGAGAATCTTCCCGGGGGCCTCAGCCAGGCCCTGACATATAATATCTGGGATGTCTGGGAGCTTATCAAGATTGTTGCCCGGCACGAAGAAAACCTCAAGGAAGGGACGAACCTGCTTCGAACCCAGGTGGAGATTCTGACGGGAATGGACTTGGAGAAAAATATCATTGGCGCTACATCGGGCCAGGTGACCATCACTTATCTGATTCGGGATCTCTTCCTGTCAGGCTTGATTGACAAGAACATGGAAAAGCTGGAAGAAACCAAAGCCTCACCTATGAATATGTCCCGAAGAATGTTCAGAAGTATGCTCCGCTTTGACAAAATCCCTGTCACTTTCTTTGTCCAGATCGAAAACCGGGAGGACTTTGGGAAGCTGACGGGCATGCTGGAGCAGAAAGGGGATTTCCAGAAGACATATTACAAGGGCATCCCCATATACAAGTCCGACAAGGTCGCCTACTGTCTTACTGAAAGACTTTTCATCTTTCATACATTTCCCAGTGACATATCCCTCCGCCAGTATATTGACAAAGTTGAGATTCAGCGTCAGCGGTTGAGCCAAGAAACCCGCTACCGGGACTTCTCCCGGGACATCAAGGGCCGGCCCTTGATGATCTCCTATCACGACAGCCGATGGCTCTCAAACCTGGCCAGAGGAGTTATCCTGCTGGTACTGCCGGAGTTTGAAGACTTCGCAGACCGATACGCCACCTTCAGCGAAAACTGGGGATCCCTGTCGGCACATCCCCGGGGAATCCAACTGCGATCGGTAATGTATCACCAGACAGAAAGATAAATACCCAGAATACGGCAGCAAGCATCAGGCTGCAGGATTTACCTGCGGCCTGATTATATTCAAAACAGAACAATAATTACACCTGAGGAGGAAAAATTATGAAACACCAGGCAGATGTGGGAGTCTTCGGAGGCTCCGGATTTTATACTTTCCTGGATGATGTGGAGATGATCAAGGTGGAAACCCCTTACGGCGCGCCCAGCGACAGGATCGCCCTTGCAGAAATCGGCGGAAGACGGGTGGCCTTCCTGCCAAGGCACGGCGCAGACCACAGCCTGCCACCCCACATGATCCCATACCGGGCAAATATTTATGCCATGAAGCAGTTGGGGGTAAAATCCATCATCGGCCCCTGCGCTGCAGGCTCACTGAAAAAAGAAGTGGTCCCGGGACATTTTGTCATCTGCGACCAGTTTGTGGATCGCACCAAGGGAAGGATAGATACCTTCTATGACGGGCCTGTCACAACCCATGTCAGCCCAGCGGATCCATACTGCCCGACACTTAGGGAGCTGGCATACAAAGTGGGAACCAGCCAGGGGATCACCATCCATAAAACCGGAACCATGGTTGTCATCCAAGGCCCCAGGTTCTCAACCAGGGCAGAAAGCCGGTGGTTCTCATCCCAGGGCTGGTCAGTAATCAATATGACCGGGTATCCCGAAGGATATCTGGCCCGGGAAATGGAGATATGCTATGTCAATATCTCCCTTATCACTGATTATGACGCAGGACTGGAAGGAGAAGACATCGACGCGGTCACCCACGAATCAGTGCTGAAAATCTTCAACGAAAACAATGAAAAACTTAAGGGACTCCTTATGAAACTCATAGAAAAAATACCCCTGCAATATGACTGCTCCTGCAGACATACCATCAAAAATGCCCGGGGTGAATAGCCTGGTTTTAAACCGGAAAACATGACCAAAATTATCATGATCGGTGGGATACAGCTCTCGAGCCGTGGATTACTTTGGAAATGCCCAAATTGACACGGGATATTCCGGAGGGTATAAAAAAAGAGCAGGTGTTCGAAGCGCCTGCTCTTTTTATGGTCTATTTTATCTTTTCAAGTTCCTTTACGATGGCGTCCTTGGGATAAGCTCCCACCAGAGTTCCGGTTTTTTTGCCATCCTTGTAGAAGTGCATTGTCGGGATGGATCTTATCTTCTTTTCTCCGGCAATTGTCCGGTATGGGTTATGCCTCAGGTCGAAAATCACAAAGGAAACCTTGTCTTTCCATTCATTTTCAACTTCGTTGACGGTTGGAGCCAACCGTACGCAGGCTCCTCAGCCAGGAGAGGTGTAAAGAACCATCATGGGTTTTTTATCGTTAATGTTCTTTTCATAAAGCTCAGCCTGTCCTTCCCGGATCTCTTTTGAACCGCCGGAACCGCTACCGCCGAAACACCCTGTGGTAAAAGCAAGGGTCAAGACCAGCATCCCGATAACAAAAATGTAACAGACACTTTTTCTCATACTTCACCTCCTTTCTGGATAATACTTATCCTTTTATACCATATTTTCTAATAAAAATCCATGACATGACCTTAAAAGCTCTGTTAGTTGAATCAACAATCGTGATCAGGTCAAAGTTCCTGCATCACTTTGCCCAGATTATCCAGAACCAGCCGAACAATCCTCGAATAAAGCTCCGGTTTTTCAAAATCAACCTGAACCTTGGAAAATTCCTTCCCCTTCACCACAAAGGCCATTTCATTGGGGGCCAGGTGAGAACCCGATGAAATGTTGACTCCCGGCAGGTCCAGGCCTGTTTCCCGGAAAAGCCGTCCTCTGGCCTCGTCCACCGCTGACAGAAGACCTTGTTTCAGATCCTTGTTCAAAGGTTCCACCTGGCTGAGGATTTTGTCGCCCACCAGAATCTGAATAAAACCTTCCACATCTCGTTTTTCCATCATTTTCTCATAATACTTTATAATGTGATCCACCCCTTCCCGGTAAAGGGCCGATTCGATCTTGTCCAGCCGGCTTGCCAGCTCGGAGATCCTGTCCACCTGCCGACGGGTGAAGTATATGGTCTTGGGGACCTTCTTTTCCTCGATGGCAACACATATCCTGTCCCGACCTTCTTTCTTTGACCGGTAAAGGGCCTCGTCAGCGAATCGAAGGACCTCCTGGACATCCTTGCCATCCCCGGGATAGGATGCCATGCCGATACTGCAGGTCAATCCTTCTTCCAGCTTCCGATTATCAACTTGAAATTCATGCATATACTCTTTTATCTGCCGTCGAATGTTTTCCAGTTTTATAAAGGTCTTCTCGAAGGTGGCATCGGCAAACACCATTATAAACTCATCGCCTCCATACCTGCCGACTCTTGCATTGTCGGGAATCTCCTCCAGGATTATCTCTCCGGCTTTCTTGAGTATTCTGTCACAGAAAAAATGACCGTATTTTTCGTTGGTAGCCTTGAAGTTGTCAAAATCCAGAAGGGCGATGGTAAATACTCTTTTGCCTCCTGAATCGTCAGCCCCCAGGGATTCCGCCTCCGATAGAAGTCCCTTGAGGTAGTCGAGAATGGAATCCTTGTGATAAAGCCCTGTGCAGTGATCCATTTTGAATTGGTCCATAATGTGCCTCCTTACATATTTCTATGTATTATTTGATGAAAATACATAGATAGATTATATCAACATATTAGCTGGATGTCAATATGTGTCCACAGGAATTTTAATCGGTTTTCTTCCGCTACAGAGGATTTTTTATTATGAGGTTGAAAAGTTACTGACTTGATACTGTTTTCTTATTTTATTGGCTATTCACATCAAAGGAGTTTTCTATGAATTCCATCAGGCGCTTTTTAATATTCATCTGTATTCTGGGATGTCTGGCCTCTGCCGCTTTGTGGTATTGGCCTACTATCCAAGCGGCCAACAAAGAGCCGGAAAAAAGATACAACCTGAGCGCTTATACCAAGGAACAGGATAACTTCGACAAGATGACAGCTATCGTTGAGGAGATGGGATACACTCCCGAGGTGGGTCAGGTTCAGCGTCATGTTTCAAAAAGCGTCGGCTACATTGTGGTTTTCAAGATGAATGACAAGGAGTTCCTGGATGATATGGTCAAGACCCTCAAAAGCAGGAATGTCCCTGCCAAGATCCGTGTTGATGAGGACACCGGCGACATGTTCCTGCTGGCTGGCTCAAATTTTAATAATCAGCAACAGGCGGAAAAGTTTGCGGAAAAGGCCAGGGAGGCTACATACGGAACTGTAGCCTTCAAGGTGACAGAGAACATGAAAAAATTCCCTTACACCGCCCACTCACTCACCATCAAGATGATTGAAACCAGGGAAAAGGCCGACGAGATCAGCGAAGCCCTGACTGAGCTGGTAACTGAAGATGTAGTTATTGAGGAGATTATTCTGGAAGAAGACGAAAACGGCAAGCCTGTTACACCCCGGGAGGACGAAGAACCTGGGCTGAATGGGGATTCTCCCGATACCACCGATGTTGACAGCCCTGCCGGGGAAGACAGCAATTAAGTCAAGGGCAATAATGAATTCGATTTGTAATTTTTTTAAAATTATCTTGCAAAAAAACAACAGAGGCTATATAATAAGAGTTATTCATCCTGCAAAAGCCTTTCATAGTGTCCTCATCTGGTTGTTTCACAAAAAGGGGAAGAGTATCTTTTCATGAACCCCACCCGATTGAGACGGCTGGCAGCTATAATATCCATAGTCCTCTTTGCAATATTTGTTTGGTTGTGGAATAATTCACAACCTGCAACAGTCCAGGTGAAAAAACCCCCGGTATTGTACAAGGTGCGGGCTTTCACCCAGTCCAGGGCCGATGCCGAAAATCTGGTACCCCTGGGAGAAGCCCGGGAGGTTAAGTCATACACAACAGAAACCAACCGGACAATACGAAAGTTTATGGGATTCCGGGTTATACAGCAGTTCAAGGTTGACGAGGACTCTCCCCATGGCGGGTATATAAGGGATTTCCTTGTTTCCAGGGGATTTGAAGTCACCATCGTGAACCGGGATCGGGACAGCCTGACTCTTCAGGTGGGGGGAGCCTGTCCCCGGCAGGAGTTGGCGGAAGACCTGGCACAAAAGGTTTATGAAAATACCGGTGTTTCCTTCGAAGTGGAAAAATATTTCAAGGAAACTCCTTACAGAGCATTTACAGTGATTTTTGATGAGATCGACAGCCGGCAGACAGCAGAAGAACTGCGCAGTCTGGCAGAAGAAGTCACATCCGAGGTGGAGCTGGTTTCCTATTGAGGGATTCCCGTTTCCCGGGATTTGTCAAATCATAGAAAAATTTTTTCAGGAGGACCCATTGAAAGGGTTGAGCCAGGTCAGGGCAATACTGGTGAAGGATTTCTGGGATTCATTCAAGAACAGGACTGTTTTTTTTGCGATAATTTTTCCTGTCCTTCTATCCCTGGTATTCCGGGCTGTTCTGTCACCCCGTAATATTCCTCCCCTGCGCCTGGCGGTGGTTAACGATTCTTCGAGTCAGCTGGCCAATTTTTTCCGGCTCTACAGCCTGGGCAGGATAGTAGTGGAATCGCTACCCGGCGAGGAAGAAGCAAAAAAAAAGGTGCGAGAGGGACAAGTGCAGGGGGCTTTGATTCTCCCTGATGATTTTGAGGATAAAGTGAAGTCTGGAAGGACTCCCAGATTGGATTTCTGGGTGAATCAGGATCAGATGGGCCGGGCAGCGGTTCTGGAAATGGCGGTGAACAGGTTTCTATATTATTACCAGGGCCAGTCCCCGCCGGCGGAGGTAGTTCTTCGAAGTGTCCTGGGAAAGGAATACAGTCCCGGAACTGCTCTTCTTCCTACATGGATATTATTTACAGTCTTGGGAGCATACATGGTGGTGGTTTCATCAATTATGGAAGAAAAAGACAAAAAGACCCTTCAGGCTATTCTGGTGACTCCCTGCGGTCTTCCCCAGGTGCTTGTGGGCAAGGGATTGCTGGGGTTTCTTCTATCAGTGGCGGGGGTTCTTATGATTCTTGGTTTTAATGGAGGGTTTATAGGAAATATTCTTTCAACCCTGTTGATAATCATTGCCGGCACGGCTTTTTTTACCTTTCTCGGGACTATGATGGGCCTGATCCTTCCCAGTCAGACCACTGCCAATGTAGTAGGATCAATTATATTCATGGGGATGTTCATGCCTGTGGTGATGGCGCCCACCAGCAAAGCCATGAACACGGTGGCCCGGTTTCTGCCCAGTTATTATCTCAGCGACGGGATAAACCAGTCCATGTTTACCGGCGCCGGGCCTGACAGGCTCTGGATTCATCTGATGATTCTGGGAGTTACCAGCATCATCATGCTTTTATTGAGTATGATGTATTTAAACAGAAAAGAAATTATTTAGATACAGGAGGCAGTTATGGAATTTTTTCTTGACACGGCAGAGGTTGAGCAAATCCGGGAGATAAACTCCTGGGGGATATTATCGGGGGTCACCACCAATCCCACCCTTGTCATGAAGTCAGGCCGGGACTTCCGGGAAGTGATAACCGAGATCGCCGACATAGTTGATGGCCCTGTATCCGCAGAAACTGTTTCACCCGATGCCGATGGCATGGTGATTGAAGCCAGGGAGCTTTCCGGATGGCACAGGAATATCGTGGTGAAGATCCCTATGACCCCTGAAGGTTTGAAAGCAGTAAACCAGTGCCGGGACATCGGGATAAAGACCAATGTCACTCTGATCTTTTCTGCAAATCAGGCGATTCTTGCGGCATCGGCGGGAGCCACATATGTCAGTCCCTTTGTAGGCCGTATCGACGACATTTCCTGGGACGGTTTCGAGCTTGTCCGTGAGATTGCCCCAATTTTTGACTACTACGAATTTGAAACCCGGATCATAGCCGCATCGATCCGACATCCCCTTCATGTTTTGGAAGCAGCCCGGGCCGGTGCTCATATCGCCACCATACCTTACGATGTGGCAATAAAACTGACGAAACATCCCCTGACAGATATTGGAATCGAAAAATTCCTGAAAGACTGGGAAAAAGCAAAAGATAATAAATCATAAAACAATTCGAGGTGAACGAATGGAAAACATAGCCGAGCTTGACAAGCTGAATAGAAACGACCTTCTGGAGATAGCAAAGGAACTGAAAATTGCCGGCTACCAGAGAATGAAGAAACAGGAGTTGAAATACCGTATTCTTGAAGGCCGGGCACAGAACAAGGGTTACATGTTCTCATCAGGAGTCCTGGAAATCATCAACCCCGATGGATACGGCTTTCTCCGAGGCAGAACATACCTGCCGGGAAACGGGGACATATATGTTTCCCTGTCCCAGGTGCGCCGATTCGGCCTGCGCCAGGGGGATACCATATCCGGGATGATTCGTCCTCCCAAAAACGGAGAGAAATACTGGGGAGTAGTCAAAATCCAGGCGGTGAACGGTTGCGATCCCGATACATCCCGGATCCGGCCTCATTTTGACAAGCTGATCCCCGTATTCCCCGACGAGAAGATGCAGTTGGAAACCGACAACCACGACATTTCCGCCCGGATAATCGACCTCATCTCCCCCATAGGCAAGGGTCAGCGGGGCCTCATCGTAGCTCCTCCCAAGGCGGGAAAAACAATCCTCCTCAAGAAAATAGCCCACGGCATCGCCACTAATTTCCCAGATGTCCTTCTGATGGCCCTGCTGGTGGATGAACGTCCCGAGGAAGTTACCGACATGGAACGCTCCGTGGTAGGCGAAGTGGTGTCCTCAACCTTTGATGAACCACCGGAACAGCACGTCCGGGTATCTGAACTGGTGCTGGAAAAAGCCAAACGGCTGGTGGAGATTGGCAAGGATGTGGTCATCCTGTTAGATTCCATTACCCGGCTGGCCCGGGCTGCCAACATCGGCACTCCCCCCAGCGGAAGAACCCTTTCCGGCGGTCTTGACACTTCCGCCCTGCGGATGCCCAAGAAGTTCTTCGGCGCAGCCCGGAACATCGAAAACGGCGGAAGTCTTACCATACTGGCCACAGCCCTCATCGAAACCGGCTCCAAAATGGACGACGTGATCTTCGAAGAATTCAAAGGCACCGGCAACATGGAGCTGGACCTGAACCGAAAGCTGGCGGAACGGCGCATATTCCCCGCCATCGACATCAAAAAATCCGGAACCCGTCACGAGGAACTACTTTTCGAAGAAAACTCCCTGCAAAAAGTATGGCTTCTCCGACGGGGATTGGACCTCTTTGATACTGCGGAAATGACGGAATTCCTCATCGACAGGATGAAAAAAAGCAAGACCAACGAGCAATTCCTGGCGACCATCTCAAAAGAAACCCTGTCAACAGGCCGAAGGTAAGGCACTTTGGAAGTGCCCCCCATTTTTGGAAAATGGGAAAACATAAGTCGGGATTGTCATGATCGGCAGGACATAGCTCTTGGGCCGTTGGTTATGTGTCGGTGTGAATTATGGGATTCCGATGCTCTCTTAGGTTGGCGAAGCCCTCATAAAGTTCTTTTGGGCACTTTGGAAGTGCCCAATATGACACGGGATTGTCATAATCGGTGGGCCAAATCATCGGGCCGTGGGTTACGCATCGTCAGGCCAAGCCAACCATTTTCTTCCAAGAAAAAAGTTCTCCAAGAAAGCCCTATCAAAAGATCCTTTTCAAGAGATCCCCGTCAAGAAAGTCTAAAAGCAAGTCTTCACTTTTCATCCCAAGGGCAGGTTTGGCACTGCGTCCAGGGTCATATCCGACAATGCTCCCCGTTGGTAGAGGAAGTAACCTGCCGATGCGATCATGGCGGCGTTGTCGGTGCAGTATTTTGGCTGGGGCAGATGCAGTTGCAGTCGTGCTCTCCGGCATTTCTTATCCATAACTTCCCGCAGGCGGCTGTTTCTGCCCACTCCCCCGGCCACCATCACGTGATCCACTCCCAACCGTCTTGCAGCTCTGAGGGTCTTGGTCACCAGCACGTCCACCACTGCTTCCTGAAAACTGGCAGCCACATCGGCCACTGGAGTGGATTTGCCTTCAGGGGAGCGCAGATAATAGACTGCAGAGGTTTTAAGTCCCGAGAAGGAAAAATCGAAGCTGTCCTTTCGCTCGGTCATGGCCCGGGGAAAGCTGACGGCTTCCGGGTTGCCCTGTTTTGATACCCGGTCAATCACCGGCCCGCCGGGGTATCCCAGCCCCAGCATTCTGGCGGCCTTGTCGAAGGCTTCTCCCGCGGCGTCGTCCCGGGTCTGGCCGATGGTGTCATAATCGCCGTGATCCTTCACGTGGATAAGGCTGGTATGTCCTCCGGATACCAGGAGAACCAGTGCCGGGAAATTTATCTTTCCTTCTTCGAGGTAGTTGGCGTAGATATGGCCTTCCAGATGATTCACCCCGATGAGGGGGATTTTCAGGGAATATGCCAGGGCCTTGGCTGAGGCAACTCCCACCAGCAAGGCTCCCACCAGCCCCGGCCCATAGGTGACTGCTACCGCGTCCACAGATGATAAGTCCCGGCGGGCTTTTTTTATTGCCGCGTCCAAAAGGGGGTTGATTATTTCCAGGTGCCGCCGGCATGCCAGCTCCGGCACTACACCGCCGAATTCTCCATGAAGATCCACCTGAGAGGATACCAGGCTTGCCAGTTCCCTGTGGCCGTCCTCGACCAGAGCTACTGCAGTTTCATCACAGGAGGTTTCGATTCCCAGGATAAGCATATTTTCTCTTCCCATTCTTTTTGTATTTTATTTAATATCTCCCGGTATGAGGGCTGTTGAATCTTCCCAGCCCACATTACCACTGCATCCTCGCCGTTGGCATAATATCTTTTCCGCTGACCGATCTTTACAAACCCGAACCTTTCGTAAAGCTTCCGGGCGGGAGCATTCCCTGTGGCGACTTCCAGAGTTGCCCACCGGCATCCCCTGTTGACAGCCTGATCCATGAGGCACCATATCAGGCACTTGCCCAGTCGTTTTCCCCGCATATCTGGATGAACCGCCACGGTGGTGATGTGGGCTTCGTCCATAATAATCCAGGCTCCGATGAAACCTGCCAATTTCCCACGGCTGCGGCAGACAAGGTAACACGCAGTCCGGCTGTTGCCAATCTCATTTAGGTATGATTCTTCTGTCCAGGATTCCCCGAAACAGAGTTCCTCCAAGTCCACCATGGCACGAATATCCCCCTTGAGGGCAGGAGCTATGACAACGGGAATTTTCTCGGTGAAGTCCTTAACCACAAGGTTTTTCCTCTATAAGGGGCCTGGGAGGAGTGGCCACAAATTCACGCATGTAACAGGCATTCACCTTGAGAAAGTTCACAGTTTTTCCGCTGTGAAGGAGTTCTTTAGCCAGCCGGGCAACGACTTCTCCCCGGGGGTTGTCATAGGGATCCCCGAAAGTGCGGTAATCGATTTGAAGGCACTCCCCGAAGGCCAGCCGGGGGTTTTTCCACACAGTCCCGATAATGATGGGATTCTCCCCGGACAGGGTGTTGAGATGAGCTACGCAGTCATCAAAAGCTGCCCGCCGGTATCCTCCCTGAAGCTGAACATTGTCGCCGGCCTTGCGGTAGAGGCCATAGAACACCTCTCCCTTCCGGGCATCAAGGCATGCCGCCACCAGTCCATCACCGGGACATCCCGCGGTTAAAGCATCGATGGTATTCACCGGGCCTATGGGGATTCCCGTTGCCTGGGAGATGGTTTTTGCCGTGGCAAGTCCCAGACGGATCCCCGTGAAGGATCCCGGCCCTCTGGTAACTCCGATCACATCAAGCTCCTCCGGTTCAATGCCGGCTTCTTTTAACATCTCAGAAATCATGGGCACAAGAACCGTCAGCTGTCGCCGGGGAGCAGTTCCCCGACGGCTGATGGCTGGCAAGCCATCCACCATCAGGGCTGCATCAACGGTATCGGTGCAGGTGTCAATTCCCAGAATTTTCATATTCCAACAGTTCCCTTTCAAGCCGGGGATATTCCGCCGGTTCAAACATCACCGCAATATGACGGCTGTGAATATTCTCCCCGTATTCGAGATGTACCCCCACTGCGTTATTGGTGCCGGGAATTTCAAACCGGTCAGCCCATTCCACAAGATAAACCGATGCGGAATCGCTCATCTCCTCCCAGCCGATATTTACCAGCTCATCCACATCTCCCAGCCGATAAAGATCAATATGGTGAACCAGGGCATCCCGTCCCTGGTATTGCCAACACAAAACAAAGGTTGGGCTTTTAACCGGCGAATCGACTCCCAGGGCCTGGCAGATACCCCCGATGAGGGTCGTCTTTCCTGCTCCCAGCTCCCCTGTCAGCAGGACCCCCCGGCCAGGCTCAAGGTTTCCTCCGATGATTTCGCCAATATCCCGGCTCCGCTCCGGTGAATGAGAAATAATCCTTACAGTCATAGCAATTCGTATCCTGTTTTACACCAATGCAATTTTCAATCATTTAATTGTTTTTTTATAGGAAAATCCCTGTTTTTAAAGAAAAATCCTTTAATAAAACAGGAGGTGTGTTATGAAGGTCACCCTGAAAATTATGGGCCCGGCAAAAAGAAACATCCCGGAGAATCCATCCACCCTTGATCTTCCCGATGAATGCAAGGTTATCGATATGATGATCAGCCTCGGATATACCGACCTGGAAGCCCGGCGCTTCACCTATGTCCGGCAGGGCATAGCCCTCAGGCCCGCTGATGTGCTTGCCGAGGGGGATCTTGTTCAGGCGGTTCTGCAGATGGGAGGAGGCTGATCAATCTCTGGGAAGGATTCATGAACAGAGTAATTTAATTAATGAATAAATTATAAAGAGGAGAGCTGACAGTGAGAAACCTGAAAAAATTTTATTATCCCCAGTCCCTGGGAGAAATCCTTGAGCTGTTGCGGGATCCGTCGGAAAACCGAATGATTCTGGCCGGAGGCTCCAGCGTTTCTTTGATGAAGAACGACCGGGTTGAAGCCCTCATCGACATCACCCGTGCCGGGCTTGATTATATCAGGGACGAAAAAGGTTTTGTGGCCATCGGTGCTGCCACCAGAATTCAGGATATTTATAAGTCGCCGGTGGTAAAAGAGCTGGCCAACGGGATGATGCAGAACGCCGCATTGGATGTGGCCTCAAGACCTCTTAGGAATACCATCACCCTTGGGGGCAACATCTCGGGTCTGCGGGTCTGGTCCGACATGCCCACGGTTCTCCTTGCCCTGGATGCCACGGTGAAGGTTCAAGGATCCCAGGAGAAAATGATCCCCGCAGTGGATTTTTTCCAGTCCCATCCTTCAAAGGTTATCGGCGATGATGCCCTGGTGACGGAGGTTATCTTCCCCCGAACCCTTGATCAATCCGGGGGGCATTATATCAAGTTTTCCAAGACAAAGGGGGATTATGCCATAATAACTGTGGGGTGTTACATGGAATTTGAAGAAGATACCTGTTCCCTTGCCCGCATAGCTGTAGGATCAGTTGCCAATCTCCCGGCCCGGATTACCCAGGCGGAACGCCATCTGGAAGGCAGTGCCGTGGATGA
>CAYNGH010000069.1:0-16437 GCA_964396845.1 uncultured bacterium
ATCAATTTGCTGACTTCCAGCTCCATGGTCTTGCGGTCCATAGGACACCTCCATATTAATAATCAAAGGGATACTCCCTGTATTCGGGGCCGTCATATTCATATTCCGCCGGATTAATCCGACGCATGGGCTTCTGCCGTTCTTTTTCCTCGTTGAAATGGGCCAGAATGCCGGGCATCCGGGCAATCATAAAAAATGCATTCCCAAGATGAGCAGGAAAACCCATCTCGCAAAGGATTGCTCCAATGGCTCCATCAACGTTGATGGGCAGATCCTTCCCCTTTATCCTGGCAAAGGCTTCTGCCATGGCTTCCAACAGCCGGCAGTAATCACTGTAAAACTCCAGCTGTCTTGCCGAATCAAACAGTTTTTCCTTGCGGGGGTCCTTTGTGTGAATCCGATGACCCAGGCCGAAGAGGGTTTTCTTCTCCTCCAGGAGATCCCGGACGGTTCTTTCTCCTGCTTCTTGCACCGTCAGTCCCTCCCGTTTCATCCTGGCAACCCCTTCATAAAGCATCTTCTGGCAGTTTTCAATGGCTCCGCCATGGAACTGATTGATGCTCAGAATAGCACAGGCCATGGACTGGCTCAGGTTGCCTCCCGTGGATGCGCAGGTGAGGGCCGAGAGAACCGACGGCGGAGTGACGCCATGATCCACCGAGGACACCAGAATGGTATCCAGCATCTTTTCCGTCTTTTTCGAGGGCAACTCCCCCCGCAAAAGCAGATAAACACTGCCGGCATAAGTGATATTGCCCATCATCTCATCAATGGCATAACCATGAACCAGAATCCGATTCGGCTCCACCTTTGTGATGGCGGTTTTCCACTGGGCTGATTTTGTCTTTTCTGTCACTGTATCACCTCAATATTACATTAATCCCATCTCTTCAAGCTTGCCCCGGACTACACCGGGAATGGCATCATAATCATCCACCACCGTTGCTCCCACTTCCCGGAGGCGTTTCACCTTTCCCGCATGGGTTCCCCGGTTCCCTTCCACGATGGCCCCTGCATGAGAAAAACGGGTTCCCTCCTTGGCAGCTTTTCCTCCGATATATGCTACCAGAGGCTTGGTGAACTGGCCTTTCTCGATAAGCTCTGCAACCCGTTCTTCCTGGGTGCCTCCAATCTCGCCGAACATCACCACAAGGCGGGTATGGGGATCCTTCTCAAAGAGCTTCACCACTTCAGGATGGGGCAGGCCCACTATGGAGTCCCCTCCCACATGAACAATAGTAGTCTGGCCTATGCCTGCCTTGTTCATATAGTATGCCAGGGATGTGGTGATACCTCCGGAGCGGGATGTTATCCCCACAGGCCCCTGGCGGAACCATTTCCGGGCTGACTCCGAACGTCCTCCCATCATTCCCAGAACTCCCATCTGGGGGGAAAGAAGCCCCAGGGTGTTGGGCCCTACAAACCGGGCTCCGCATTCCCTGGCCCGCTTGGCAATCTCCATCACGTCATATACAGGGACCCTGTCGGGGATTATCACCACCAGCTTGACCCCTGCATCAAAAGCCTCCAGTGTTGCTCCCTTCACCAGGGGCGCAGGAACAAAGATAACGCTGACATCGATGGGCCCCGCCTTCTCAAAGGCTTCCTCCACGGTGTCATAGACGGGAGTCCCTTCCACGTCCTGGCCTCCCTTGCCGGGAGTGCATCCTGCTACCACCTTGGTGCCGTAGCCTTTCATGAGTCTGGCCCGGGCCATTCCTTCCCGTCCGGTGATCCCCTGGATAAGAACTCTTTTAGTATTGTCAATCAGGATAGCCATATCAGACCACCTCCTGAAGCTTATTTGATTTCTCAATGGATTCAAGCCCCGGCACAGGGAGTTCTATCCTGCCTCCCCGGTTGCCCTGGAATCGGCATTCCACCTCGCAGACAAGGCATTCGGAGCATTTACCCGAAGCGGCCTCATCGGGAGTGATATTCAGCACCGGACAGCCTTCATCATTAAGCTCAAGTATTTTCCTCTGGCATTCACCGACGCATATCTTAGATTCACATTCCCTGCATCGGGAATAATCAAAGCTGATGGTTCCGCCGGTGACAGTGTTGAAGGAATAATCGGCACTGTGAGGTTCCCCGGGAGGCTTTGCCGTTGTTTTTGTTTCGCCTTTGTCCACTAATTCCCGCAGACGTTTTGCACAGAACACCGCGGAAGTATCCTTGCCGTAGCATTCCACCCTGCCCGGCAGGTCCTTTGTATAGCCTTCGAGGATTTCGATGGCTTTTTCTTCCTGATTCCCTCCCAGGCGAAGCACTGCGGGAAACTCAATCCAGTTTTCCCGGAAAGCCTTCACCAGGCCCCTTGCCGAGTGGAACTGCTCCTGGGAAGCAACTCCCGAGCCGGAGCCGAAATAACCCACAATAGGCCCCTGGGCCATGATAATCTTTGCAGCCCGGTAAACCTTTGATGCCGGGGGATTCCCCGATGTGTCGCAGAAATTTGCAATGGTGAAGCCAGCAGAACCTACCGCATCCATGCTCATCATGGATCCGCCACCGCCGGCACCGTGGAAGCCCACATATTCCTTGCCCGGTTCAAATTCCCGTTCCATCTGGATAAAGTAGAAAGTCCCCCGGTAGTCGTTCTTTTCCACATTGAAGGCCACAAGATCCAGGGGCGACGGCGGAGCCGACAGCTCCCGGGCTATTTCGATGTCAAGATCGGGATGGCGGAAAACTGCATAGTCATCAATGGTGAAATGGCAGTCCGCAGCAATGACATCCCCGGATTTTGTCACGACAAGAGGGTTCACCTCGGCAGAACGGCATTCATATTCCCGGGCAGCCAGGTAAAGCTTCTCCAGAAAAGAAGCTATCTTCATCTGTTCTTTTCCATGAATTCCGGTTTTCCGCACCAGATTCCGGGCTACATGGGATGCCAGGCCGTCCTTGATGTCGATGATATGACGAATCACTCTGTGGGGGTGTTCTTTTGCTATCTCCTCGATACCGGTCCCCCCTGCCGATGAGAACACCAGCACCGGGCATGCTGCGGCATCGTCAATTATGACCCCGGCAAAATACTCCCGCTCAATGTCCAGCTTTTGTTCCACCAGGACTTTTTCCACCTTGAACCCCTTGATGGCGGACCCCAGAATCTCATCTGCCACATCAACTGCCTGCTCTGGTGTATCGGCAAACTTCACTCCTCCGAAACCGGCTCTGCCGGTGGTCCATGTCTGGGCTTTTATCACCACAGGCCCGCCAAGTTTCCCTGCGATCTCTCCCGCCTCTTGTTTTGAGGAAGCCACATTGCCCGAGGGGATGGAAATACCAAACTTTTTTAGAATCTCCTTACCCTGATGTTCAAAAAGTCTTGCCATATTGAACTACCTCGCTTCAGTGGTTCTTTGATACCTGTAACCCTTAAAAAAAAATAGCCGGACCCTGATAATTTCAAAACGTCCAACAAATCTTATTTTATATGGTGTCACTTCAATTCTGCATCCTAAACTCCTGCTGAAATATAATTTATAACATGGTAATTCTATTTTTTGATTTTCGCATATTATTAATCTATGAATTAAAATATTGATTGCTCATTTTTGATAAATACAATATAATATATGGAAATATACTGTGGAGGTTTTTATGAAAAGATTCCAGCTTTTCTTTATCTTGCTAAGTTTTCTCGTGATCATGGTTTTTGGTTTTTTGCCGGGATGCCAATCCCCGGGATCCCCAGGCCCCGACTCTTCGAATGCAAGTGAAGTCAAAACTGACGGAGAAACGACTCCGCCTCAAGCAGAGCAAAAAAATAATCACCAAGATGATACAAGCTCGGCTCTTTTTGGGGATGAAAATAAAGTTCCTCAGTCAGGTAACAGCTTGGAAAAACCCGAGGATAAGGAATCGGTTCATATGGCAGATGCCAAGGACAAACCAACAAATCGCAAGCACCTTGAGGAACTTCGTCTTTGTCAGCTAAATTTAATGAATATCGGAACCGCCCTTGAAATGTGGGCAACAGATCATAACGGACACTATCCTGAATCCCTGTCCCGGCTCACTCCGGATTACCTGCGGTTGATGCCCACATGCCCATCAGCCAGGATTGACACATATTCCCAAAGCTACAATGTCGCAAAAAACCCGGATCTTTACACCTTTTACTGCCAGGGACACCATCACGGCAATGCAAATTTGCCTAAAAATCAGCCATATTATTCCGGGTTGACAGGCCTGACCCCTGAAAGGGTTTCTCTGCCCGAGGCGGATCATAACAGCCAGGCTCCCCTTCTCACCGACGACAAAACCCCAGCCCCCCAGTCCACCTATGATGACAGCCGGAGTCCCCTGGAGCAATGTCAGTTCAACATCAAAAATATTGCCACTGCCCTTGAGATGTGGGCCAGCGACAATCGGGGACGCTATCCCAGGTCCATTTCCGAGGTTGCCCCTCATTACCTGAAGGTGATACCCACCTGCCCCGTCGCAGGCAGGGACACCTATCAGAACACCTACAGGGTTTCCACATCTCCGGACATTTATACTTTTTTCTGTCAGGGACATCACCATAAAAACGAAGGACTCCCGGAAAACTTTCCTTTTTACTCGTCATTTTCAGGGATGTTACTTGACAAGAACCATTGACGGTGAAGAGTGCCAGGCCTCCTTCTGCCGGTTCAGGCTCCCTTTGATGATAGCATTCCAGATTGAACTGGCGGTTATCTTATTATTAACATTTAGTTTACAATTTTCCCCGGAAAAACCTTTGTGTTTTTGCGATAATTGGGATAGAATGTAAAAGAAACCATTTTCAATATAAACTGGAGTTTTCATATGAACCTCAATAAAATAAACAGCGCCGGCACTCCCTGTCCTGATGCCGTGGGAAGAAAGCAATCCATCTTAGAAAAGACCAGTGAACCGGTGATTACCGATAAGGTGTCCATCGGCGAAGATCGGGGTGAAGCTGAAGCTTGTCCAAAGGTCTTCGGCACTGTGGGGGCCATGGTTGGGGTCATTGCCGGACGAACCGCAATATTGCCGGGCATCAGTGCCACAGTAGCCGGAGCAGTGGCCGGATCCCTCCTGGGGCCGGTGGGTATGGTTGTTGGGGCTGTGGCAGGATTTGCCGTCGGTGCCTATGCCGAAGGAAAGAGCAGAATTGGCCGGGTGCTGGGAGGCCTTGCCGGTGGGGCAGTGGGTATCGGCCTTGGAAAAACAGCCCAAAAGTTTGGATACAAGCCTACACAGAAAATGGTGGATGAAACCCGGGGGTTCACATTTAAATCCCTTTTCAAGAAATTACAGAATCCCGAATATACAAGCTCCAAAACCATCAGCGACAAGGAAGCTCAAAAGATAATGGAAATGGCCCAGCCCGGGGACCTTATTATCACAAATTATAATGGTAACTTCAAGTTTGAAATTGTCCAGAAACTTTTAGGTCATTCCGGGGACTGGACCCATGTGGGGATTGTTTCCAGCGATAAGACCATCCTGGAAGTGCTCATCGCCGCCGACGGAGGGACTGAATCCAAAGGGGTTGATGCAGCAACCCGGAATCATCATTTCATGCTCCTTCGCCCTAACTACAAGGATCGCCAGTCCATTCTGGAAACGGAAAAAGCCGCCCGGGATTCCCTGGGAGTTAAATATGACTGGCGCTTCAATTTGAAGACCGACGACAAACATTATTGTCAGGAACATACCTATAAAGCCCTGCAGAAGGGAAGCCCCGAGATCAGGATCGAACCCTCAAAGCTCTTCGGTTTTCAATACCTGGTGTCTGATGATTTTATTAAATCCCCTGACACCGAAGTTGTTTACACCACTGGGAGCAACTTCTGGAGAAATCTTATGAGCAAGTTCAGCTGAATATTGCCCGGTGTTTTTCGATTTTAAAGATCTGAATGCCCAAATAAAAAGCCCTGTGGCATCACAACTACCATTACACCACAGGACTTTTATAACATCTGGTTATCTTAAATTTTTCCCAGAGTCTTGTTTTGAACCTGAATTTTTGTGTCGGCAAACAAGAACTGGTCATTCTGAAGTATTTTATGATAATCTTCCTTGACAAGGGGTTTTGAATAAGCCCTAATCTCATGTCCGCTATCAAAGGTTCTGATCACTTCTCCCGGTTCATTTTCCACCTTTTCTTTAATATCCACCTTTTCCCGGGACTGGGCAATTTTCAGGGCGGCATTCAGTCCCCGGGTGGCCTGAACTGCGTATTTTTCAGAATTTATCTTCTCATAATTATTCTCTATCATATCCAGCATCGGAGTTTTCACCTTCAGAGGACCGCCGGCATCTGGTTTTTTACCAGCCTCACCAAGTCCCCCGGGATGTTGACAAATACTTGCCCCCACAGCAGGGATTACTTCGCCAAAGATGCCGCCGATTGCCTTGGCTGTCACTGTTGCAGTATCCAGAAATGCCTTATCATTCCATTTTTCACCACCGGGAGTTAATATGTGGGTGTCACCGATGTTGTCAACCATAACATCTTTGAGTTCTCTCAAACGATTCTGGGTGGCAGAAATCTCATCTCTCTCCGCCGTCGGACCTTTTTCCATTATTTCAATGGTGTCCCTGGCGATATGTTCTGTTTCCTTGCGGATAAGTTTCCAAGCCTTGGGCGTGTGTTCAAAACCCTTTATTCTGTCTTTGAGCGGACCTGTTGAATTTATCATATTTTACCCCCCCCATTAAACATTCCATTATAGCTTATCATATTTGAAAGGTTGATGCAAATTCATTGATACTGCAAGGTGATATATTTAAAAGCCCCCGTTGCCAGGGGCTTTATTAATTCACGGCGCAACAGCCTATCTGTCCTTCTTTCGGGCTTCCCGCAATATCTCATTGGCGATGACATTACGCTGAATCTCGTTGGTTCCCTCGTATATCTGGGTTATCTTGGCATCCCGGAAGAACTTTTCCACAGGGTATTCCCGCATATAGCCATGTCCGCCATAAATCTGGATCGCCTCGGTGGCAACAAACATAGCCACATCGGAAGCATACAGCTTGCACATGGCAGATTCCTTCGAAATGTTCTTTTCTCCCGAGTCCACATGCCTCGCAGCAGCATATGTGAGGGCACGAGCTGCCTCGATGCGGGTCTGGCATTCGGCGATCTTGTGCTGAATGGCTTGAAAGTGAGATACGGGATGGCCGAACTGTCTGCGCTCCAGGGAAAAGGCGATGGCATGATCCAAGGCTCCCTGGGCTATGCCCACCGACTGGGCTGCCACTCCGGGACGGGCCATATCCAGGGTTTTCATTGCCACGATAAAACCCATTCCTTCCCGGCCCAGAATATTCTCCCTGGGAATCCGGCAGTTTTCAAAAATCAGCTCCCTGGTGGCAGAACAGCGAATCCCTAACTTCTTTTCTTTTTTGCCAAAGGTAAAACCAGGAGTGTCCTTTTCCACGATGAATGCCGACAGACCCCTGCTCCCCTTTGCTGGATTGGTCGATGCGATAATGGTGTAAACATGAGCCTCTCCGCCGTTAGTTATCCACTGCTTGGTGCCATTTAGAACATAATGATCCCCATCCAGCTTGGCAGTGGTTTTAATGTTGGAAGCGTCGGAGCCTGCATCGGACTCGGTCAGGCCGAATGCCGCCAGCCACTCACCCGATGCAATATTGGGCAGGTATTTCTGTTTTTGTTCTTCTGTGCCAAACAACACCATGGGAAATGTTCCCAGGGCATTGGCAGCAAAGGAAACCGACACTCCGGCGCATGCTTTGGAAATCTCTTCGACGGCAATGGCCAGCTCCATAACCCCACCACCCATTCCGCCATACTCCTCGGGCAGATATATTCCCATAAAGTCGCTGTCCTTGAGAATGTTGATTATCTCCCAGGGAAATTCCTCGGTTTCATCAAGCTCCGCCGCTCTCGGGGCAACTTCTTCCCGGGCGATTCTTTCGGCCAGCTCTCGAATCATCTCCTGCTCTTCAGTGAGAAAATAGTTCATTATTCCCCCTTGTGGTAAAGTAGTTTATGCAAATCATTAAATTATTCTGAAATAATCCACCAGCACGCACCGGCGCATCCGGGTGTAGGTCCGGGCTGATGTGGGCCCTTCTCCCGTGGGGCCGGCAATGGTCATACTGGTATATCCTTCTCCCCTGCCTCCAAGTCCTGCCACGGTGGCCGCGTTTTTGACAAATATTGTGGCGTTGACCCGATAAGCCATCCGGGAAAGATTTTCCACATTCCGACTGAACATGGAAGCAGTGTGCATGAATCCGTGTTCAGCCTTTACTGCCAGCTCAATGGCCTCATCCACATCCCTGGCCCGGCACAGAGGCAGAAAAGGCATCATCTGCTCGGCATATATCAGGGGATGATCCCGGTGAACTTCGGCAATGAGCAGTGGCAACGAATCGGGCAGATCAAGCCCGATGGCCTTGGCCAGCACCGATGCGTTCTTCCCGATGAACTTCCTGTTGGCAGTGGGATGAGCCTGCCCCACCTTGGCGGTGTTTATCACAGCATTGGTCAATTGATCCGTCTGGTAAGAGTTCAGCAGAAAAGCTCCCTGATCCTGCATCCGGCGAAGAAGTTCATCAAATACCGAATCCACGCAGAAGACTTCTTTTTCACATGTACACATTATATTGTTGTCAAAGGAAGCACCCAGGACAATCTCCCTGGCTGCCAGTTCAATATCTGCGGTTTCATCCACCACCACTGGCGGATTCCCCGGCCCTGCACCGATAACTCTCTTGCCAGCGGTCTTCATGGCGACCTTCACCACTTCAGGCCCGCCGGTCACAGCCATTATGCGAATCTTCCTGTTGGTCATCAGGTCAAGGCCCGTCTGAAGAGTGGGAATGTCCACGGTGGTTGCAAGATTGGCAGGGCCTCCGCCGGACACAACCGCCTCGTTGACCAGCTGCAATGCCTTCTGGCTCACCTGTCGTGCCGAGGGATGAAAATTGAACACCACACCGTTGCCTGCACTCAGCATTGAGATGGAATTATTGATGACCGTTGCTGCAGGATTGGTGCTGGGGGTGATGGATCCCACCAGGCCGAAGGGCCCCTGTTCAATCAGGGTCAGTCCGCCGTCGCCAGTGAGAGCCACGGGCTTGAGATCCTCCAGGCCGGGAGTCTTGGTGGCGACAATGGTCTTCTTGGTGATTTTGTCCTCAATCCGTCCCATACCTGTTTCGGCAACTGCCATCCGGGCAAGAACCTCCACGTTGTCAAGAACTTTTTTCCGGATACCGTCGATGATTTTCTTCCTGATATCCAGGGGAAGCCGGATATACTGACGCTGGGCTTCATAAGCTGCCTCCACCGCCTCGTCAATGGTAGGGAAAACCCCCATCCTGCCAGGTGTTGAAACCATGCCGGGAGAAGGCTTGTTGTCATCGAGATACTTGTTGAGGACTTCCCTGACAATATTGCTGACCTGTTCCCTGGAAAGCTCCATTTTAACCCCCTTGCCGGCAACCCGGCCAAATAAAATCAAACCAGTCGAATATCTATGCCAAGACTTTCTGCAGTATCCCACGCCAGGGGAGTTACAATGGTTCCCCGGGGAAAATTCAGCACCTTCCGGGATTGATCTGATGCTGTGAATATATCATCATTAGTCACCACTATACGGCGTCCGGCAGGTGTTAAAGTTCTGGCAGTAACAGGTTTCTCTGATTTCAGACTACCCAGGGAAACCGTTGAAACTCCCATCTCCCGCAAGACTTCCATGGATCGCCGGATAACAGCCATAATCTTCCGGGATGGAGTGGAGTCGCTGAAATTCAAACCAATGATATTATCATCACAGACAACTACCGGGATTCCCTCCAGCAGTGCTGTAACGGCAATGCCCGCCACCGGCTCATCCCCCATAAGATTAGCCATTTTGTTAAGAGCGGTAACTGACAGATGAGGGATTATCACCCTGCTGACACCCTTTATCAGGTTTTTATAAGCTGACCGGGGAGGATCTGTCACCGCTTCAAAGCTAAACAGTCCGGCATCAGTCCTGGCCCGATCCAACAGCTCCGCCGGCAAGACAATAATGTATCCTGTAGCGGGTTTATTATTCCTGGACAGATGATCAAAGAGCGAGGTGAAATCATCCATTTCTGGATCCACCAACAGCAGGGCCCTTTCCCCGGGTGGAGATTGAGTCCCGCCAGCAGTCCCGGAGGCCTTTTCAACCTCCATTATGACCAGCCGTGTAATCTGTTCAACCAGTTCATCATACTGCATATCTAAACCCGTACATAACCAAACAGGCAATGGATGCAACAAGGGAACATCCCAGCCCCATTATCCTGTCTGCTGACTGCCATCACAAACCGTGGTTAACAACAGTCGCCAGTTATTTTTTGACTTCTTTTGTCCTGGGAGGCGAAATCGGCAGGACTTCGTCCAGGTCTTTGTGAGGCCTGGGGATGACATGCACTGCAATCAATTCACCAACTTTACGGGCAGCAGCAGCCCCGGCATCAGTTGCAGCACGAACCGCCGCCACATCGCCCCGAACCAGGGTGGTGACAAAACCTGCACCGATCTTTTCGTAACCCACCAGTTTCACATTCGCTGCCTTCACCATGGCATCCGATGCCTCCACCATTGCCACAAAACCCTTGGTTTCAATCATTCCCAGTGCTTCGTAAGTGGAAATCAAAGTTACACCTCCAGATATTTTCGTAATAATTTATTCCCTGATAATTGTTGCCCTGGCCCCTTGCCCTGCGCCGGCAGCATTTGCTTCGTCCACGTCAATGTGCATCTCCAGCGCGTATGTGGGCTTCACCCTGGCAATAACTTTTTCAAAAATTACTGTCCTTTCGGGGCTTTCAACCCGAACCTTCAGCATGTCCCGATCCCTGACACCAAAATACTTTGCATCATCAGGAGTAAGATGAATATGCCGCCAGGCGATGATGACCCCTTCTTTCAAGGTAACCGCACCAAGAGGCCCTGCAAGAACCGCTCCCGGCGAGCCTTCAACCTTGCCCGATTCCCGCACCGGGACATTCTGGATCTTCAGATGAAAGGAATCAGATCGGGAAATTTCCACCTGGGTTTTCTTCCGGACAGGCCCGAGTATCCGCACGGGAAGGGTCTGCCCGGTAGGCCCCAATATGGTTACAAACTCCCTGGTGGCAAATTCGCCGGGCTGGCGCAGATCCTTTAAGGGTGTCAGCTGGTAGCCAGGGCCGTATAGTATGTCAAGATCCTCCCGGCATATATGACAGTGCCGGTTGGAGTAATTACAGACTATTCTTTTTCCTTCCGTCATCATATCTGCCTGTTTTTCTCCCATAGGGCTTTCGCTATTCTTTCCCAGCTGGGCAAGAACCTGGCTGACCACTTGTTTTATGATTTCTTCCTGGGCCATATTTTCTCCCCGGGCCTGTCACACCGGCCCCGGCATCAGTATTTGACGGTTAATAGTTCTACCTGACAGTGGAATCTCCTCTTGGAGTATTTCCAACAAAAGTCCAAAGATCAGATGATATATCCCCAGGACTTGAGAAGATCCTTGCGATCCTTCCAGTCTTCCTTCACCTTTACCCAAAGATCCAGATATACCTTGCCACCGGTGAGAAACTCCAGCTCCTCCCGGGCCAGGGAACCCACTTTTTTTAAAAGCCTGCCCCCCTTGCCGATGATTATACCCTTCTGACTCTTTTTCTCCACATAAATCATAATCCGGAAGTATTTCAAACCGGGAGTTTCCCCTTCCCGAACTTCCTCGGTATGGACAAAGACACTGTGGGGGACTTCCTGCCGGGTCCGGGACAGGATCTTTTCCCGGACAATCTCCGCTGCCTTGAATTGAATGGACTGGTCCGATTTCGTATCCTCGGGAAAATATGGAGGCCCCGACGGGAGAAGGTTTTTTATCTCCTCCACCAGATGATCCACTCCGGCTCCCTTGAGGGCTGATATTTCCATGACCCGGGTAAAATTCCCCCAGGAGGAAACCTCTTCCCTGAAGGCCCTTCTCCCATCATCCCCTGCCTTGTCAATCTTGTTGATGACAAGGATCACCGGGCATGGGGGCGCATCGGAACCCAGGAGCATCTCCCTGGCCCGGCGGTCGTCGTCGCCGGGAGGATGGGTGCAGTCAGTGAGGAACAAGACCATTTCCGCATCCCGCACTTCCGAGGAATAGACCTTTTCCATGAACTTTCCCAGTTCATGGCTGGGTTTATGGATGCCTGGAGTGTCAACAAACACCATCTGAAATCCATCACCGGATTTGACTCCCAGAACCCGGTGGCGGGTGGTCTGAGGTTTTGAAGACACAATAGACACCTTCTGACCGATAATCCGGTTAATAAGGGTAGATTTCCCGGCATTAGGCTTCCCCACTACTGCAATGAAACCCGATCGAAACGAAGCATCGCCATCTGCAGAGATATTAAAATATTCATTCATAAAAGCCATATTCTAAGCCCATAAGCCATCATCCTTCACATCAGGTGTAATTGCCCGAGTCCATGGAGGATGATTATCAATGGTGTTGAAAAGAATTTTACTCTTAATCAGGATAAACAGAAAGGCGGTTTGTTATGGAAGCACTGATTACCTGGAGATATTTCCTTATACCCGAGGATAAGTTTGATCAGATCAAACCTGCGGCCGAAGAGCTGGATGGTCTTCGAAACCGTGAACTCACCGAGGAAGAGGCCGCCCACAAGGAAGAACTGATTGCCAGGATTAACGAAAAGGCCAAGGAAATCGCAAAAAAGATCCAGATATACACCGACGACGAAGAAGGCCGGGACGGCACCGTGGTGGAAGAACTGATATACCGGATGGACGAGGCATGGGAACTTCACAGCTTCAGAACGGAATTCTATTTTAAATTTCTGGTTTACGCTACTCCCCAGGAACTTCAGAAACAGAAAGACACCATCGAAAAGATTTTTGATAAAATCGCCGACAAAGACCTTCTAAAGCGGGAATTTATCGGCAAATGGATTTACCTTGATCGGGCTCGGGTGATATTCAAACACCTGCGGGAACTTTACCAGTTCGCCTTCGAAAACAACTGCGGTATCATCAAGACAGATTCAGTCACCTGGAAGGAAACAGAAATCGACAGGGAAGAAGAAAATCCCACATCCTCCGTTGATGAGAGTAAAGAAGAAAAGCCTGCCCAGGCCCCTGAAGAGCAAACTGAAGAAAAAACCGAAGAAAAATCAAATAAGTAATAGTTACATTTGGAATATCAGAAGGGGGAGGCTCCTTGACCTCCCCTTTTCATCTGGAAAAGGCAACAGCAATGACACAGAACAATCATAACAGAGCCACAGGGGCCGGAGTTGACCAGTTCCAGAGGTTGCTGGATATAATGGCCCGCCTCCGGGGAGATGAAGGCTGTCCCTGGGACATGGAGCAGGATCACCGAAGCCTTCAGCCATATCTGATTGAAGAAGCTTTCGAGGTCATCGAAACCATCGAGGAGGGAAATCCCCAGAGGCTTTGCGAAGAGCTGGGGGACCTGCTCCTCCAGATTGTGTTTCATTCCCGCATTGCCCAGGAAAAGGGAGATTTCGACATAGAAGATGTCTGTCGTGCTATCAGCAACAAGCTGATTCGTCGTCATCCCCACATATTCGGCAATGTGACGGTATCGGATTCCAGAGAAGTCCTGAAAAACTGGGAAGAGATAAAAATGCAGGAAAAAGCCGGAAAACCCCGTCGCTCCCTGCTGGAAGGAATCCCCAAATCCATGCCTGCTCTTCTTTATGCACGCAGGCTTCAGGAAAGAGCCGCCCAGGTAGGCTTTGACTGGCCTGATGTGGATGGAGTCCTGGACAAGGTGGCCGAAGAAATAGAAGAACTGAGAGAAGCATTAAATGAAGGGGACAAAGAACATGCTTCCAGAGAGATGGGGGACCTGCTCTTTGCCCTGGTTAATATCAGCCGCTGGATTAATGCCAACCCCGAGGAAGCCCTGCGCAATACCGCCGGCAAATTCATCCGCCGGTTCGGACACATCGAAGACGAAGCCCGGAACCGCCAACAGAAGCTTTCCGAGATGAGCCTTGACCAGATGGAAGAGATTTGGCAGGATTCTAAAACGAAAGAATAAAGCCTGTCTGGATATTCGACAGAACTCCCCGGCAAAGGTGTTTCTGGCATCAAATCCCCAACCCTGACTGCTGAGGTATTGATGGAGCAAGGATTAAGATCTTAACCCAACTCGGATGAACTTTTGTTATACGATTGCCATAATTTAAAAAAAATGATGTTGCAGACAAGTTTTTTAGGCAATTTATTTGTCCATGAAGCCAATATATTCTGTCCTTTAAAATAACTGCTGGATATAATTGTTCATTATTTAAATATTAACAATATACATAGCCCTGTATAATAGTATTTAAATTAATTCTTGTTGATAACCTGATTTAATTTTGATTTAACATGATAACTTGAATATCTATAGAGGACAGGGAACATCCTTAATATTGGCGAAGTTTGATTACGGCCAACCTGGCAGGCGAATATATCACAGGAGGAATGGGATGGCAGAGTCCCCCGGCGAGGTTTACAGGTTACTTCACATTGATGATTCTGAAGATTTTTTAGAACAGTTTTGCAGTGTTTTTGGAAACTGGTTTGATATTACAGGACGTGGGTCTGCCAAAGAAGCGATAGATATCCTGCGGGAAAAAAACTTCGACTGCGCCATTGTTGATTATGAAATGCCCGGCACCAACGGTCTTGAGCTTCTGGAAATCATTCGAAGGCAGTTTCCCGCAGTGCCGGTGATTCTATACACCGGCCAGGGTAACGAACTGGTTGCCCGGCAGGCTTTCAAGGCAGGAGCCAGCGATTATTTTGTCAAGGACATAAAAATAATCGAACAGCGGGAAAAGCTGATAAATTCTGTCAGGAACGCCATTGAAAAACAGCAGATGGAAAGACTGCTTCACCAGGAAAGAAGCCTGCTGGATAATATTATCGAATTAAACCCCTACTCCATTCAGATTTTCAGCAACCATGGAAAACTTGTCCAGCAGAACCGGGCAGCAGCAAGGATATTTGGAACCGGTCATCCTCCTAAAATTGATCTGAAGAGGATTGTATCCCTTCTTTGCAAATCAGAATTCAAATCATTCTACGAGTCGATAAAAAATGGCATCTCACTAAGAATTCCTCCGGCCTGGATTAATATGCGGGATTTGGATTCTGATGCTCCCGAGGGCACAGTCTGCTTGGGAGCAGTTTCATTTTCTCTTACAAGTCCCCAGGGTGAAATACTCAATCATGTCATGATGTATGAAGATATCACTGACCAGGCCAGGGCCAGGGAGGAACTTCAAAATACTTTGGAGAAGCTGGAGATCCGGGTGGAAGAGAGGACTGCTCAGCTGGCGAAGGTCGTAAAGAACCTGGAAAAGGAAAACGACCAGAGAAAAAAGCTTCACGAAGAACTCACCGACACAGTAAAAAGACTGAAGAAAGAGATAGACGAACGGAGCATACTGGAGAATAAACTCAACCATAAAAACAAGGAGCTGGAAGAGTTTGCCTTCAGAATCAGCCACGATCTGCGAAACAGCATCCTCATACTTAAACGGCTCTCGGAAGATTCCATCCGGGATCCGGACCAGCGGGGACAAAATTTCAATCTGTTTCTTGACACATCAAACCAATTGATAAAATACACCGAAGATCTTCTGGACCTGGCAAGGGCAGGCAAGATTATTCGGGAAAAATCCACCATCAATCTTTATGATTTGGCTATGAAAGTCTTTCTACTGTCGCGTCCAAAGGGAATCAGAGCACGGCTTGAGTTTGAAGACCGGGAAGCAGTGATATTCGGAGAACCCTGGGGACTGGAAAATGCCATAACCAATCTGATTATGAATTCTATCATCTATCGGGATCCCCACAAGGAAGAGCTGATAATCAGAATTACCTACCGGAAACACAAGGGAAAAACCATAGCCTGTTTCTCGGACAATGGAATCGGGGTAGATGGAGATTTTCTCGAAAACATCTTCATAGCAGGGTTTAAAGCCCACAAGGGCAGAGGCTCGGGCTTCGGCCTGACCATCACAAAGAAAATCATCGAGGCCCATGGCGGGAGTATCACTGCTCACAGTGCCGGTCCCGGCTCCGGCACAGAAATCACCATCACTCTGCCGGCAGAACCCTGCTGAAAACATCACCTGGGAACCAGAACTCCGCAGAATAATTCATGATATTTTTCCCAGCCGGGATGATAGAATATCCCCGGCCCTTTGAAGCCTGTCGCCACCTTCCAGGGAATCCAGAATCTCCAGAAACTGCCATGTCATGGCCGGACGATCCCCGACGCCTTGCAAAAAGCTGTGGATAAGCTGGTAGGCGCGTATGGCCTTATCCACATCATCGGTTTTCCTTGTCAGCTCTATAAGGCAATCCATGGCAGAAGATCGGCTCTCTCCCTGCCGGAGGGTTTCATCAATCAGCTGGAAATGGAG
>CAYNGH010000070.1:0-16310 GCA_964396845.1 uncultured bacterium
AAGCCAAGACACCCATCAGCGGGGTCATCGAAGATGTTAACTCCACCACTGGCAAGGCTCTGGTGAGAGCGCCTGCAGTTCCAGTGGAGGTCATGGCTTATATCGAAGGAAAAATCAAAGAGATTCTTCCCGGTGAAGGCTGTATAGTGGAATCTTTCGGCACATTCATCCAGGGCATTTTCGGCATCGGCGGGGAAACATTCGGAGAGCTGGTGATGCTTTCTGATGATCCCAACATGGTTATCGAGCCGTCCACCATCAGGGATGAGTTCAAAGGCAAGATTATCGCCGGCGGCGCTCTGGTGACCTATGACGGGGTACACGCAGCTATTAAAGCCGGGGTCAGTGGGATAGTCACCGGAGGCATCTCTGATGCTGACCTTCGGAAGTTCCTGGGATATGACCTGGGGGTAGCCATCACCGGTTCTGAAAAAATGGGAATCACCCTGGTAACCACCGAAGGATTCGGCAGGATCCCCATGGCGGACAAGACTCTGGGACTTCTCAAGGCCGGCCAGGGAAGAAAAGCCTCAATAAACGGCGCAACCCAGATCCGGGCAGGAGTCATCCGCCCCGAGGTGATTCTCCCCATGCTGGATCGCCGGGAGGAAGGCCCCAGCAAGGAAAACGAAGCCTCCGGCGGAATGCAGAAAGGCACTGTGGTGCGGATTATCCGGGCTCCCCGTTTTGGAGAAAAGGCCAAAGTCACCGGCCTGCCTGTAGAGTTGCAGACAGTTCAATCAGAAACCAAGGTCCGGGTGGTGGAGATTGAATTTGAAGACGGGGTCAGCTGGACTCTTCCCAGGGCTAATGTGGAGGTAGTGGAGCTTTCGTAAATCACCAATGGCGAACTGTCAGGGGAGTGGCATTGCCCGCTCCCTTTTTGTTTCAGGGCAGGTCGAGGCAACTTGTAAAAATCATGCCACACTCAATTGACCCCGGGGAGAACATGTAATACAATAGCATAATACAACGATACAGAACAAGGGGTGACTTTTTTTATGGCAGATCGAAGAAAACTTGTGGTTTCCATGATGATCCTACTGCTGTTAATTTTTGCATCCTGCTCAGGCAGTCATGATGACACACCCCGGCAGACCGGAGATCAGCTGTTGGAGATTGCCCGTTCTTTCGAAGAAAAAGCATACTACCGCTCCGCCCACAACTATTATGTTGCCGCCCGGAGAGCATATCTGGAGGAAGAAAACCCCAAAAAGGCCATGGAGTGCCGATGGAAGATATTTGACATGGAGAAAATCATCGACACATACAGCATTGCCGAAGACAAACTTTATGATGAGATGAAAAAATATAACGAAAGCTACACCACTGAAGATCTGGCTAAATGGCTCCAGGAAGACCGCCTGGTAAAACTTATTATGGACGGGGGGGAGCCTTGGTATTATGAGAGCTGTTTCACCAACTTATCCTACAGCTACCCCGATGTAATGGAACGGGATGTGGAGCTTCAAAAAAGAATCGACATGTTTGCCGGGATAATACTAAATTTTCTGCAAAACAGATCACAAATCAGAACGATCCATTCCAACCCCAGACGGTTCGAAGCATCCCAGCAGTTAAGTGTTCCCCGGGACAGACTTCCGGAAACAGGCTTATTAAAGGTCTGGTTCCCCTTCCCTATTGAAACCCATGCCCAGAGGGAGATTGAAATCATCGCCATTGCCCCGGAGCAGTTCTGGAAGCAGGGGCCAGACATCAACGCCGACATAGGATGTGTCTATTTCGAGATTCCTCTTGAACAGCTTGACGGGGACCTGATCATGGAAGTGGGTTTCCGTTTCACTCATTACGAAACAAACTATGACATCAACCCAGAAGATGTGGGAGAATATGACACCGGGAGTGATCTATACAAGAAGTACACTCGATCCACCACAAACACCATGGTGACCCAGGAGATCCGTGAGAAAGCCTGGGAGATTGTGGGAAACGAAACCAACCCTTACCGGCAGGTTCAGCTGATTCAAAAATACATGCTGGACAATATAAAATATGGCCTTGCTCCCCATATTGCCCAGTATGCCATGGGAATCCCCATATCGGTTTTTGTGAATAATGACGGATATGGCGACTGTGGCGCTCAGGCCATTTATTTTTCTGCCCTGTGCCGGGGAGTGGGCATCCCCGCCAGAGCTACCGGCGGATATGAACTTCTGATCCCTAACGGAAGCAGTCACTTCTGGGCGGAGTTTTACCTGCCCAACTACGGATGGATCCCCTTTGACCCCAGTCTGGCAGTGGTGGCATCCCTTTCTCAGTCCACCACCATTGAGGAGAGGGAGTTGATAATCGATTACCTCTTTGGAAACATGGATCCCTTCCGGCTGATCTTTCAAAACGACACCGATATAGACCTGATCCCCCCCGGCGATGAACCTCCAGTAACCACCATCGCCTTTCAGATCCCCATGGCGGAATGCCCGGAAATGGAACAAAACCCAACGATAGTAATGCTGGAGTATTTCCGGTGGAGTGTCCGCCCGGTGGATATGTGATACTCCAGGCGGGTTGCCGGGCTGACCTTTGGCCCTTTCGGCATACAGCCCGGCAGTATCTGAAAGACTGTAACTGTCATTGGGGTTCCAGCATAACTTCCAGCTGGGACCTCAGGTTTTCGGCATACAGACTACCAAAAGGCTTGATGATGTTATAAACATTATGATGAAGTACCAGAAGCTCCACCTTGGAAACCCCGAACTTGGCATCGGATGTGTAGGGAGATGAAGCTCTCCGGCGGTATGCAGAGCAATAAAAATACCATGTGAACAGGTGCTCCAGAACACAAAGCATGGCCAGACTGTCGGTAAGAGGCTGATGATTCACCAGGTATTTTCTCCACAGCAGGTGCTTCACATAATGTTCAAAATAAACATCCCGCCAAGGGGCCGGGTTGCGGGAAGCATACTGTGCCAGTTTCCTGGTGTCAATCTCTCTGCCTATGGAGTGGCAGAACAGGACTCCCCCGTTTAGAAGAATCCCGGTGTTTTCTTTTGTATGCTCATCATCGGAGGATTCCAGAAGGGATAAAAGCCCGTAGGCAATGCTTCTTTCATTCATAAAGAACATTTCGTCCTTTTCGATGTCTGCCTTTGAAGCTTCTGTCAACTGCCGGGAAAGCCCCCGGGCATCAATCTCTTCGATACCCTGCGAAACCATGTTGATGTCGGCCATAAGCACCGGCATAAGCGCCCGCCACAACCTGAATGTGAAAGGCCCGTCCCCCTTGATTCTTTCCCGGACAAAATCCTCCACCAGGTGATAACCTTCCCATGTGGTCCTGACCCTGGATGAGAAAGCAATCTCCTGACCGATTTTTTCTTCTTTCCTGTGCTCCGACATCCAGCCGTTGATTTCATCCCGATATGATTCGATGGGCCTGCCCACGTTCTCCCACATCTGACGGCAGATGAAGGAGCCTCCCACATAGACCCCGTCGGGAGTAAGAACCAGGGCGATGGGAAGCTGTCTGCAGGTATATGGCTTGGCCTCTACCCCCATGACTGAATGAATCCGGCAAAGATTTTGATCATCGAGCATGGGACAGTGGCCATGAATGTTTCGAATCGAAGATATTCCCTTTTCCTGGTCACAGGTCAATATTTCTTCAGGGCCGGATTTTTCCTGAATCTCCCTGCAAAGATCAGAATTTTTTAAGTTTTCATATTCACGCCGGCTGATATGGACATCCCAGTCCTGCCGGCAACACCGGCCACAGCTGATGCATTCATAGTGAAACCCCTGAGGGAAGTGAAGCTCTGGCAACGAATTCTGTGTCATTGTAATCTCCAATAAGTTAATCTTGATATTTAGATTTTTGATATGGCAATCAGATACCCTCTATTTTTAAAAGCCCGATAAAAAAGCAGGAAATCTCTCTTCCTGCCTTGTTCCATATAATTTATAAAGCTCCACTCACAGTTGAATCGATAGGATAAACAGCATCCTCAGAATCGAACTCGGACTTTTAACTCCGGCCCCACCTTGAAGGGCTTATCTTGATTCCCTTTCACCTTGGGCCCCAGCTTTACCTCCACATTGGCATCCCGGCCAAAAACTGACATGGGGAATTTCTTGGTAAGCCCGGCAAAAACCTCGTAATTCAGCCTGGTATCCCCTTCTTTTAGATCGTGGGAAATCCCCTGCTGGGCTTCCATACTCCAGCTGAACTTCTGCCCCACAAGCTCCAGGTTTGCTCCCTTGATTTCCTGCCTGGCCCGGAGATAAGGCACTGTGTTGCCATAAATAAGGTTCTGACTGACCCCTCCCACCAGGTCCAGGCGAAGGGTCATATCTTCATTCAAATCTCTATCCCAGCGTTTAAAACCGGCAACATCCAGCTTTGAATCGATATGACGGTAAGGCTCATAGTCGAAATCTCCGCCATCCTGGCCATAGCTTCCCTCAAAGCCGATACGGCCCTGGGTTTTTATGCTTCCCCGGACACCCTGAGAAATATCCCAGTCCCCCTGTTGATAGGATTTCCTCAGCTCTGTCCGCATAAGTTCCAATTCGCCCTGAATATAAAGCCTGCCCCCCAGGGAAAGTTCACCGTCACTGTATTTTGGTCTTATCCGGGGTTTAATGCCCAGGTCATAATCAAAATACTTGATGTTTAAATCATAATCTCCCACCTTGGAGCTGTACTGGGGATTGTCAATAAGCCGGAAATCCTTATCGGACCAGGCATCAAACAAGTGGATTGACCCAATCCTTCCCTCATCTTTGTTTTCCTTCGATTCTGCAGACCCCGGCTGTTCCTGACCGTCAACCACATAACTGTCAGTCCGGGTTGCCTCGCCGGAATAAAAACCGAAGGCATCCTGATCCATGGTGTGCTCAATGTTTGTTTCCGGATTCTGGGCCTCGGGGACAGGCCCTGGAGTCTGGGCCAGCACTGCCGTGGGGGTCAGGGCGGAAAAAAGAGAAGCCGCGGTGACTGCAACGGTGGTGGCCTTTGTCATGAGGGATTTTAGGCTTGATGAAATTCTGTTTTTTGATTTTTTCTGAGATTCATCGGCTCTGACCCTGGACAGATCCATAGTTTTCTCGCCGGGTATCAGGTCATAGCTGACTGAATCCACCGGCTCCCGGGTATCCGGGCCGGCAATATCAGGCTTATTAAAGCGCGGAATACTGGAATGATCTATTCTGTATGCCGGTTGTTTAATCGGATCCAAAATACAAATCTCCCCTGAAGCTGTTTTGTTAATTATATCACATTCCAGGATCTGTGTGAACCAAAACCTTGAAACTATTGAAGTCTGGTGAAATTTTAGTATGCATGATTTTACCCACATCATATAGAATTACTCAGAAGCCCCGCCATATCAAGGCTTTTAGCGACATCACGATTTACACTGCATATAAGCCACCGGCAGTATCTATAAAAATAACGGAAGTTTTTTTTGACAACTGTTAACAATCTGTTAAGGAAACACCCCTCACTTTCACCCAACCATAAAGAAGACAGGACAAAAGGCCAAAAATGAAAGCACGATAAAAAACATTCTGAAGAAAAAGGAAAAAGCATAGTATTTAAGAATATTTGCATATACTTAATTAAATCGGAAAGCTCATATGACAAGCATGACAGATATTGATGAAATAGCAGAAATATTTAAAATACTCTCGGTGGGAACAAGAATCCGGATTCTCATTCTTCTTCGAGAGCGCCCTCTTTGTGTCGGCGCTTTGTCTGGAAAGCTGGGCATCACTCCCTCTGCAGTATCACAGCATTTGCGCATTCTAAGGAATGCCCGGCTGGTTACTGCGACAAGGCGAGGAAACTTTATTCATTACCAGCTGAATACTGATGTCTTAAAAGAATTTACAAAGACAATAAATTCTTTTTGCTGTAAATGCAAATCTTTCAACCAGAAACATGCCGGAAGAGAAACATCCTGTCCTGCCGAAGGCGGGGACTGTTTCCCCCGGCAAAAGCAATAAACCACAATTAAACCGATATAGCAAGGAGGTGAAAACATGGAAAACCAGAATTGCCAACAGAACTGCAACTGCCAGAAGAAAAAGGAAAAAACCTTAAAACCCCACAGTTGCGACAATAGGCAAATCCTCGAATGCCACGGTGAAACCGACATTCATCTCTGCACAGGAAGTCCTGTTGACAGACCGGAATAAAACCAGATAAAACACTGCCGGATATGGGGCAGGGTGTTGTATCATCAGGCAACCTGCCCCGTAAAATTTATCAAGAGAGGCATATATCCCAAATCAAATTAATCAACAAATACTCCTGCCCCGGGGGATAAATTTCAAGTGCCAATGCTGTAATCTCTGTTGCCGGCAATGGAAGGTTTTTGTGGATCCCCTCACATATGACCGTCTTCAGGAAACAGAGCTTTTCAAGGAAGTACAAAAGACTCACCAGGATAAACCGGTAATGTGGTTTGATCCGGAACAGAATGCAGCTTTTATGGACAAGGTTGACGGCCATTGCATAATGCTGAGAAACAACCTCTGCATTATTCACAAAGAGCTGGGAAGCCAGGCAAAGCCCCATGGATGCAGGAGTTTTCCCTTTATCATCACCCTCACCCCCGGGGGAGTTTATGTGGGAGTATCCTTTGCCTGCCCCTCGATAGCAGAAAACCGGGGAGATCCTGTCCAGAACTTGATGCCGTCTTTTCAATCCCTCCTGTCGGTATTGGATCCTGAAAAGATAACCGGAGAGATTGTTAACATCGGCAAAAACCTTACCACCGACTGGGAAGGATACCTTTCAATAGAACAGCGGATCCGGGAGCACATGCACGATGACGGGGTCACCGGGGGTCTTTTCACAGCCTTGGAAGAAACTGCATTGCTGTATATTTTGAATTCCGGGGAAGAAACCCGGCATATCCCCGGCAGTAGAATAAAAGAATATTTCCACAGCCTCCCCGCCCCCAAACTGGGACAAGACGATGACTGCCGGGAATTCCGGCATTACATGGCGGCGATGCTCATCACATTTCTTGAGTCTGGCAATCCTGGCATGGTGGATGAAACCTGCAGAACAATCTTAGATGGCGGACAGCTGGAAAGCGTCACCTTCCAGAGGATACTGGACATAATGCCCCTGAGGGAATACCAGAATCGGAATCTCACCGGGGAACAGGAAAAAATCATTAGGGATTTCATCGATCAGTGTATTTGGAGAAAACAGCTGATTAACAGCCGGGATATACTGACAGGGCTTTTCAAGATTCAAATGTTTCCCCTGATGATTGCCTGGTATGAGAATATGACAGCCCTTTGTGAGAATCGGGCAGTTTCTGATGATTCCAACTGCCGTAATGCCCTGGGAATCATCGACCGGGGGGTTCTTCACGGCCACTGCCTCCACAGGCTCATCCCCCTTTATACCGACAATTTTATCAATCAACTGGCAAATATAACCCGATAAAATTATAATCCATTTTCTGTTTTACCCCCAGCAAACGAAGGAACTGACAACTTTTAGCAGAAACATAGTAAAAAAACTGCCACAATTTTTTTGGCAGTTGAATATTTATAAATAATCAAATCGTCCAGACGGGGAAGAAAGGAAAATCCTGCAGTGATGCAGGTGGAGTGCTTATGAACAGCGGATAAATATTATCAAGGTGACGGTAAGAATATGAAAAAGGGCAAGATTAAGGTTCGGTTTAAAAACAAACCGGAGCTTGAAGAAGATGCACCTTCCCCGGATAAACTGAAACAACAGGAACTATCTTCCCAGGACGACTCAGATGAACAGGAAGACCCCCAGGCGGGTCTTCACAGGAAACTCGAAGAAACAGCCTTGGCCCTGTCAGGCCTGATGACAAAATCCTACGGAAAACAATGGATTTCCGTAGCCAGCAAGGCAGATTTATTTTTCTCAAAAACTACTGCGGATGCAGAATTTATTCATGCTCCCTGCATCAAGGGCAAGACATGCCTTGAGCTGTCACAGCTGTTCCCTGCTGATGTCAATATGGTTACATGGAGCAACCTGACTCCGTTCCAATTCTGCCAGTGGAGAATCCTTCATTATCATCCCGATAATCCCCACCCGGCATCCAAAAAGGAAACACCCCTGACAAAAGCAGAACTCTCTTCCCCGGAGGAAAGCTCTCCCCGCATGGATCCCTACGGCCATATGCTCTCTATGATAGAAGAAAATAATAAAGAATATGGGGAATCACCGGTTCCCGGCATCAATATCCCATCCCCGGCGTCAATCCATGAACAGGAAGATCCAATTGAAGAGGACGAGAACGAGGACGAAGATGAAGACGAAGACTCATTGTTCCTGAGTCCTGACGAGATGATTGCAAGGCAGATAATCCCGGCGGAAGAAAAGACCACCCCGGAAACAGATATCAGTCCTGGGGCAGTATCTCCGGAGGAACCGGCCAAAAGCCGGGAAGAAGAGCAAGATGAAGACGAAGATTCGTTGTTCCTGAGTCCCGACGAGATGATTGCAAGGCAGATAATCCCGGCGGAAGAAAAAACCATCCGGGAAACAGATATCGGCTCTGGTGCAGTATCTCTGGAGGAACCGGCCAAAAGCCCGGAAGAAGAACAAGACGAAGATTCGTTGTTCCTGAGTCCCGACGAGATGATTAACCGCATAATTGGCGACGGCCCTTCTCCCCAGGATTCCCGGCCTGATACTTCAGCAAAGCCTTCATCGCCGGAAGACCGCATATTGGAACGCCTGATGGAAAACCTGGAAACCCCGGCATCTACCGGAGATCATCAGGAACGCCTGAGGGCAAGTGTGGAGATGGTGGGAGAAGTATCCATCCAGGACTTACTGGACTCCCCCGTTGACGTGGAGGAAGAATCGGCGGACCTTACAGATCCTGACAGTATTACATCATCGGCGGACCTTACAGATCCTGACAGTATTACATCATCGGCGGACTTTACAGATCCTGACAGTATTACAGCATCGGCGGTTCAACAGGAATACAGCAGGATAGAAGATTTTACAACCCCAGGAGGCAAGCTGATCCCCGGAGATCTCGATGATGATCAGCCATCAGAAAAAGAAGAATTCAGACAATTGGAAGGTCTGGCTCCGATACTGAAAAAAGGCGCCATCGATTCACCCGATGAACTCATATCCCCCGATGAGCTTGCAGAAGAAGAGGAGTTTGTCAGCCAGGCCCTTCCCAAGGGGACGGTTATTGCTGAACGATACAAGATTATCAGGATTCTCAGTGAAAAGCGGGATCGGAACACCTACAAGGTTGAAGACACCAGGGTGGAAAACAGAACCCTGATTTTGAAGGAATACATAGCATCCCACATGGACAAGGAAGAATATCGAACCCGGAGAGATGCCTTCCGGGATACTGTGCGGATCCTGAGCACCTTCAAGCATGCAAATCTGGTTCTTGTCTATGAGGCTTTCACAGAAAACTACCGGGATTATTTCCTGATGGAAGTTGTGGAGGGTCTGCCCATTACAAAGCTGGCAGACATGAACACCAAGCCCTTCTCTGAAAAAGAGGTCCTCAACTGGGGCAACCAGCTGTGTGAAGCCACAGAATTCATGCATTACCGGCCCACTCCCTTTACTCTTGGGGACATCAAGCCGTGGCACATAATGGTTGATGGCGATGGAAAGGTACGCATCACAGGGTATGACCTTCAGAGGTTTTTTGACACAAACCGAACCCTGGAATTCATGCCCGACGATCCGACAAAACTTTATGATGATGTAACCAAAGTTGCCAGGGTTCTTTTCTTCCTCCTCACCAAGACGCACTATTCTGACAATCTTATGGAGATACCCTGGCCGGCCAATACCAGACCAAAAATGAAAAAGCTGATAGAAAAAGCCTGCCGGGAAGGTCAGCGCACTTATGGAGATATCAGGGAATTCAAGAAAGACCTTCAGGACACCCAGGTGGAGGATAATGTCGAGGTAATCCGCCGACGCTTTATTTTTCCGGCCCATACCCTGGATTTCAGCTGGATCCGGCGAGGTTTTGAAAAGGTTGCTTCCCAGCATCCCCTGTTGATTTGTCTTGAGATTCTTTTAATTGTTTTTCTGGCCTTCATCCTTACTGCCATGCGACTTGAGGCAGTTTATGCCAGACCGGATGTTCCCATCTATTATGTATCCACTCAGGAAGGGCTTCTGATATACAATGCCAGAAACGACGAGTTGATTAGAAAGATGCCGGATTTAGACGGTGTTTCCTTCATTTTGCCCATGACAATCCGATACCGGCAACCCAACAGAGAAGAACCGGAAGCCATCAGAGTGCTTATTACAGGCCGGGAAAAGAACAGAGATCTTCAGGTGCTCAGGTCCCAGAACCTCGAAGAGCTTCTCAGTATATCCGCAGAAAGACACGCCACCCAGGGGATTCTCAGTCCCGACGGCGACTTCCTTTATATTCTGCATCCCTCATCAGACTTGATTTCTGCAGTGAACATCAGAGAACTTGCCCTCAGCCGGGTTTTTCCCACGGGAAGAAACCCCGGGGGGCTACTCTATATTGACAACAGAATCACTGACCCCGTTGATACTCCCCCTGCCCCGGAGGAAGCAACTGATGACGGGGCTATTGCCTCTCCTATGGAAACAGCTTCCTCCTCAAGGGGAACCCTGGTGATTTCCAACCGGGATTCCAACGATATCCAATTTCTCAACTGTGAAAACGGAATGATTGAGAACCATGTCATTATCGAAGGTTCACCCGGTGCTATGGTTTTCGTCAGAAGACAGGGCCAGATCATCTTTGCCGATACCAGCTTTGACCGTCTTGGGTTTATAAAGCCTGACAACCCTTATGAAGCAGAATATATGGATCTCCCGGGAAAAAATCCATCATCCCTGGCTTACGACAGCAGAAACAACAAGCTCTGGATAGCCCTGAAAGACAGCAACGGCCTGGCACTGTTGGATCTTGACAGTAACACCTTCGAGTCATTCTCCTCCGGCGGGGAGCTGTCAACCCCCGTTGGTATGACAGATACCATCAAGACCGGCACAGGACAAAGCCCCCGGCAAATCCATCTGGACGAAAACAACCAGAGGCTTTATGTTCTAAATCATGAATCCAACAACCTGACCATAATAAACACAGAAAACAACCAGATTATCAGAAGGATTGACCTGGACCAGACCCCCGGGGCCTTCTGTCTGGAATCTCTCCGCTGAGATTCAAACCGGGATTGGCGGATGCTTTGACGGAACAAGCCATTGAATGGACGGTGGCATCTCAAGTGTGGACATAAAATTGCCGTTGTCATTATCCTGACAACGGCCAAAAAAATTTGTGAGAACCCCGGGAATTGTTTATTCCATCAGTATCAGTTAACCTCTTTGAAATTAATCAACCCGGTGGCCTTGACAATGGAATAGTCGAAGCGCTTCTGTCCTTCAGCTCCCCGGACTTTGACCTGTATGGAGCCTTCGTGGCTGGCGGAGCCATTTCCGTAAAACTCAACGGAAGTCCCCGGCCAACCGGAAAAGTCAGCATAAATCCTGCTTTCAAATGTCTTCTTTTTCCTCACAACCCCGTCATTATCCAGAACCCTGTATCCAGGGGATTCAGATTTGGGATTGTCCCACTCCAGTTTGGCAGTACTGCCGGCAGTCTTGGCATAACTCTGGGCCAGCTGTAAATCCGCCAGAAGTTCCCGGGCTTCTTCCCTGGCGGTGGCATTGATTCTTCCTCTCATAAAACTTGGGATTCCAATGCTGAAGAGAATCGCCAGCAGAGCAATAACAGCCAGCATCTCCAACAGCGAGAAACCCTTGCTCTTCATCCTGTTATGTAATTCTGACATCATATCCTCCAAGGGACTATCTGGCGGTATTAATCACCAGGCAAGTATGGGAGCCCCATCTCCTGATTGGGGGAGTTCATCCCCCGGACCGCTGGTCCCGACATTTTCCCCGCTGGTTTCTGATTGTTGTTCCCGATGCTTTCTTTTCATGTGTTCCAGAACATGGGGAGGTGTGCCGGGAGGCATACTCACAGAGCCGTCCTCGGCAACGGGGATGTTCATCTCAATCCGGTCAAGGGTCGGCGGAGGGGCTTTTTCTGCCTTATGACCGGCATCAGCCTTCTCTTCCTTCTCTTTTTCACGGATCTTCTGCCATTGCTGTCTTCGTGCTTCCTGAATATTTCCAGTGTTCATGGGGTTTTCCACCATAACTGACGGGGGTTTTGCAGAAGGCTCACCCTTGTGATAGACAACCCCGTCTTTCACACCGGAAAAATTCGCCGGAACCTGAGTGTTGTCATCTGCAGTGCCTGTCATCCCGGTTTCTGCCTTCTCCCCTATCCGAACCTGACTCAGGGGAAGATCAGAACTGGTCTTTCGGTTCTCGTGGGCCTTCAGGGACAAAAAATGAAACTGTATCAGCAGGATAACCCCAATGATCACCACCGCCAGAATACCGACATTGATCATGGTCTTTCTTTTCCGGGCTTCCGGGGTTTCGTCGGGCTCCTTGCCCAGCTTCCAGTCTTCCCAGCCGGCAGTGGAAGGCTTTTCCCTCTTGCCTGGGGGGGATTCCTCCCCGTCCTCCGGGGAAGATTTTCCCTCCATTATTTTTCGGAGAGAATCCTCCCGGCCTTTTTTCCCAGCCTGAACCTCAAGCTCCGCGGCTTGAATTAATTTACTGATTTCATCTTGTTCTGACAAGTCAATCTTCCTCCCGGTCAGTTAATTGTTGATCCCAGCGCTGAACTGTCTTCCAGGGAAATCAGCTTCAGCTTGCCGGTGGTGGGGTAGTTGGGGGGGGGACTGTTGGCCAGCTTCGTGTCATATTCATAAGTCCGGCTGTATCCCGTCTGAGTCTGACCAGTACTGCTGTTGAAGGTGCCGATGGCATATCTCTGGTTCTGGATGATGCCTCCATAAACCGTGAGATGCCCCCGATAACTTCCCTGGTTGTATTTGTCAACCCCGAAGGAGCCGTCAAGAGCCATCATGGTGGCATGAATGGTCAAATCCTTGTTGGTATGAATATTAGTATCAACCCTGATGTTATTTCCAGCCACCATCCCCAGAACATCCGAGTGAATATCCTTGTAAGTAATGCTGTCCTGAATGAACATGTTTCCATCCGAGGCCACGGTAACCTGTCCGTTCACAACACTGGCGGTATAGAAGTAAACATCCTTGGTGGTATGTATGGTGACATAGGATGTGTCAACCTGTTCAACCTGCCAGTTAGAGCCTATCTTGTACCATACCTCGGCATAACCGTCCTCTAAAAACTTGATATAAATATCCCGATCATAGTTTTTTTCTGCCAGAGTTTCAATGTCGCTGGCATCAGGAGGCAGGGGAATGTCCGGCTGACCTCCGGCAAAGAAGAAACCGCCGGTGCCCACTGGCTGATCCAGGTTGTAATTGCTGTAGTAACGGTAAAACTTGGAGAAATCCGTGTACCACTGATTGCCCTGACGGTATCGGCGATTAGGTGTTTCATAATAATTAGAATCAGTCTGATTTGCGCTGGTTACCCGGTGAGTAAAGGAAGGATTCCGATAGATATTGAAAAAGGCGTTGGTGTGAACCGGGCCGTTAAGACTGTCGGATCCGGTAAACCACAGCTGAGTACTCCCCATCAGCTCCCGGTCGGAAAAATAACAGTAGATGGCGAAGGATTCCAACTCCAGCCAGGCAGTAAGGGTTCTCCTTGCGCCATTATATTCACCGGTGGAAGTTACCTTCCATACCTTGCGGACATTGTCAAAATTGGAAGCGGGAGCCCAGATATTCAGAGTGGTTGTGCCCCCGTCGTCTTCCAGCACATGGGTACTGCTGGTGCCCCACCAGTAATTATATTTCAGCTCATCCATGGCCCGGGCAATTCCCGTGCGGGCCAGGTAATAAGCCTTGTTGGAATTCTCATAGTTCACGCTGGTCTTGCTGTGAGCCGTCGTCACGGTGACCAGCCCGAATCCCAATATCGAAATTATCGCCAGGGCCACAAGGGTGAGAAACAATGCCACCCCCCGATTGGACACTCTTTTGTGCAAGCTCTTTTTCATTGAAAATCCCTTCCTTCTAACAATGTGCTTTCCACCGGATATGGCGGCAAACTATTCCACAGCCACAAACACTACAGTTGTAGCATTATAAGCCGATTCAGTCAACTGACCTTCATCTTCTACTACAGTCACGGAAATCTCAAACTGCCTTGAAGTGAGATATCTTGCAGAAAGTTCGATGGAGCCGTTCCGGGCTTCCGCCAGGGGCTGTTCATCACCGTTCTGCAAGTTTCCCCCCGATATGAGCCTCTCTTCACGAAACAGGGTCTTCCCGTCTATGTAATATTTGATTTGCCTGTAATTATCAGCGTCATACCTGCTGAAAGTGGCATCGGTGGGGTCCCAGTTATCAAAGTTGATTGAAGTGAAAAGAATGTAATCCACCGGTTCAGTTACATTTGCATTGGGATAGAGCACCGCGGTGGGCCCCACCGACGGAGTAATCCCGAGATAACCGGTAGAACCCAGTGAAATATTCGGCGCCGCCTGACGCAGTTCGCTGGAAATGGCCTCAATTGCGTTGCGACAGGTCTGCTGAGCGGCAATCTGGGCGCTGGTCTTGCGGGAATAACGCATACCCATCATCATAGTCCCCAGCAGTGTCAGCGCCAGTATGAGAAACACAAAACTCGCCACCAGAACCTCGGGTAAAGTGAACCCGGAGATTCGTCTTTTTTTACATATCTTCTTATTCATGGCATTCCCTTTTACACAAAATTATGGTGCTATTGCGCTGGTAAGAACATAGCGTTTGGTTGCCCCGGCTTCAGTCCATACCACCTCGACCTTTACATACTGAATCCTGCTGTTACCGCCAGGGTCCGATTCACCCCAGTACCTGACAAAACCTACAGGATCACCGTTGGGGTCCCTGGGGATCTCTTCAGGAGGCGGATCAACAACCGTGGGACTTGTGGGAACATAAACATTGGACGTGAGAATACCGTCCATGATTCTCTGAGCCAGAAGGGTTACACTTGTCGATTTCCAGTTGTTGGCGTTGTGTCTTGAAGCTGCGGGGAAAATTCCGATTACCCCCATCAGCCCGATGGAAAGTACAGCAAGAGCAATGAGCACTTCAATTAGGGACAGGCCCCCCTGGCCTTTTCTGACTAACCTCATTTCAGTCATCTCCATTCAGGGAACGATAAAACAAGACTCCCTGTTTTTTACTATTCCCCGATGGCGAATCGATATATATATTTAGTAATTATTAAATGTTGATTGCCATTATCCAATTATCTTTATACCCGAGGTTGAACAATTCCCGTCAGACCATATTTGACTGCAGAAATATCCCCGACAAACTAAGTATAGCATAGAATACATGTATCGACAATACCTGACAAAAAAGTTGAACGACAACAATTTTTTCCTTCGGCCAACAAAAACAAAAAAAAGGGCCCGGCAAAGGGCCCATACTCATTGTAACACAGTGGTGGTATGGTAAAGCCTGAATCTCATTTATAATGAGATAAAACATAATTACTGCTAAAATCTTACAAAATCGTCTTCTTCTGTTGTTTCCATATCCAGAATCAACCTGGGACTGCCGTTATTCCCGTTATTCCCCTTATTCCCATTACTTCCGGGCTTTCGTATTATGCTTTTGGGGCTTTGGCTCTGGAGTGTTTTCTTCTTCTTGATTTTCTTATATCGGGATGTGGCTTCATCCTCGTCCCGGGAAAGCTGGAAAAAGTCGATAATGGAAGATAAATGCTCCGACTGTGAGGAAAGCTCCTCAGAGGTTGATGCCATCTCCTCGGATGCGCTGGCATTTTGCTGAATCACCTTATCCAACTGCAAAATAGCCTGGTTAATCTGATCTGCCCCGGAGCTTTGCTCGTTACTGGCGGTACTGATTTCCTGCACCAGTTCTGCAGTTTTTTGAATATCTGGAATAATCCGACTGATAATCTGTCCTGCTTCCTCGGCAACTCCCACGCTGGTGGTGGAAAGCTGACTTATCTCCCTTGCTGCCAGCTGGCTACGTTCTGCCAGTTTGCGAACCTCCGCCGCCACCACGGCAAAACCTTTTCCATGCTCTCCGGCCCGGGCTGCCTCAATGGCGGCATTCAACGCCAACAGATTAGTTTGCCGTGCAATCTCCTCGATAATAGAAATCTTGCCGGCAATGTCTTTCATTGCTGTCACTGTTTGATCCACTGATTTTCCTCCCTCCTGGGCGGATTGGGCTGCCCCGACGGCAATCTTCTCGGTCTGAAGGGAGTTATCAGCATTCTGGCGGATATTGGCCACCATCTCTTCCATGGATGAAGATGCTTCTTC
>CAYNGH010000071.1:0-15991 GCA_964396845.1 uncultured bacterium
ATTGAGAAGATTGCGGAATGTGAACAAAAATAACCACCCACCGGCACTTTAGAAGCCCCCCCATTTGTAATGGGGAAAACATGAGTCGCCCGGTTTAAAACCGGGGAAAAATAAGTCGGGATGGTCATGATCGGTGGGCCAAAATCCCCCGGGCCGTAGGTTATGTATCGGTGGGACATAGCTCTCGGGCCGTTGGTTATGTGTCGGTGTGAGTTATCTTTTTCGAGGTTTGGAGGTTTGAAGGCCTGTGAAATAAAATATACTCATTATGATGCCAGACATTATCGGGGTGAATCTTTTATGACAAAGGACAGAGGCACAAGACTCAGGGAGGCAATATACCTGATCATCATACTCTGCGGGTTGGTAATGCTGTATTACCTGACTCCCATGGCATCTCTTTCCAGAGAATCCCTCCTGCTGATGGGAGTTTTCATTCTGGTGAGCATAGCCTTGATGTTCAAGCCGGTTTCCATCGACACCAACTTCACTTATTCTCTGGAAGATGTCTGCGCATACGGAGCGATCTTCCTGAAAGGTGCCGGGGTTGCGGTATGGGTCATGTTCCTGTCATCACTGATTTTTGAATCCTGGAAACTGATTCTTGCGTTGATGCAGAAAAAAGGAAAAATCAGTATGGGGGCCGTGTTGGCCAACTTTTCTAATCCTTTCCTGCGGGTGATAATCACCGGCGGGGCGGGGCTTGCATACATGGCAGGGCTTGAGATGCTGTCCCGGTTTGATGCTGGCCGGGGATCCCTGTGGGTGAAAGGTGGCGCATATCTGACATGTATCCTGGTATTCTTTCTTCTCTCCTCTTTTTTTGGCACCCTGCTGATGGCTACCCGCCAGGGTTTTACCATCGATATTCTCAAGAGCACCTGGCAGGGCACTTGGAAGATGATATCTCCTCATCTCCTGATGCTGGCGCCCCTGGGAGTTCTCCTGGCTCTTCTGTATCAGACTCTGCCCTATGCCGCTCTTCTTCTGCTGGTGCCGGTTTACATTATGCATGTGGCCATCAGCACCATCCGGGAAGTCCTTAAACAGGCCCTCAATACCATCGAGTTCATGTCCGTCACCTTGGATCAGCGGGATGCATACACATACGGTCACTCAGAGCGGGTATCCCGGTATTCCGCCACAGTAGCTGGACGGATGGCCCTTTCTCCGGATCAAGTGGAGGAAATCCGCCAGGCAGGACTGATTCATGACCTGGGCAAGATTGCCATTCCCGACCGGGTCCTGCGAAAATCCGCAGCCCTGGACGACCAGGAGTATTCCATGATGAAAGCCCATACCCATACCATTGCCCTTCTCTTCAAGAGCCTCAAGGTCATTCCCCGGATGATCCCTCTGCAGACTGCCATGTATCATCACGAACGCTATGACGGCGCAGGTTACATATACGGCCTCAAAGGACAGGAGATTCCCCTGGGATCCCGGATCCTGTCGGTTTGCGATACCTATGATGCCATGACCTCGGATCGCCCATATCGCAAGGGACTGTCCGAAGAAGAGGCAGCCCGGCGCTTGAAGGATGCCGCAGGAACACAGCTGGATCCCGATGTGGTGGAGGTATTTCTGAAACTGCAGACAGAAGGGAAGATGAAGGAGATCCGGGAAGAGATTCAGGGGGAACCTTCGTGAGGGGAGCATCGATATTTATGAGAAAAATGTGCCTGGGCTTGATTCTGTTGTCATTGCTGACTATAACCCTGTCCGGGGCCCCGGCTATGGGGCAATCCAGTGAAGTCCGGTTCTTCCGGGATCGCTTTGTGTTTCTGGGGATTTATCAAAATCAGCCCTTGCTGGCGACTCTCACCTTTGACCGGGGAATAGATCCCCAGGGCCGTTATAACTGTCAGGCATCCTTTGACGGCCACCTTTTGTTCTTGAACCGGTGGAACCACCTCAGAAACAGGACATACCTCCAGACCGCCCACCAGGAAGACATGGAAGGAATACCGCCATATCACAGCTGTATTGTCCAATGGGCAGAAGGATCCCGGATCGGAGCTGTCAATTATGAACACCAGGAGATTTCCTTTCTGCTTCAGTTTCGAAACCTGCGGGTTATTGACCGGGATGCCCGCCGGGAGAACTTTGTTATCATCACCGGCCTTGCCGATGCCACTATGCAGTTCATGGGCGAAATTGTCCCGGGGCGAATGGTTTACCAGCGGATGGACCTTGCCGGATACAATCCCTTTGCCCACAAGCTTGATGCCATGCGTCACAGGAATTTCAACCGGTTCTTTCTGTTTGACAACGAAAAGTTTTATATCATCTGGGGTGAAATGAACCCCAGGGGATTGAGGGGCCTGAGGTTCACTCCCCGCCGAATGATTGAATACACCCCATCGGAAATGCCCCTGGATCCCGGCATAGATCCTCCCGCCGGGGAGGTGGTATCCACAGACATTGAAATTGTGTGGACATCCACTGATATGGAATCAAATCCCGATAATATATTCCGGGAGTATCCAACAGGCTGGCGCATGACTGCACAGCTTTTCCGGGATCAAGAGGGCAACGAAAGAGAACCTCTGGTGATGAATCTTGAGAGTGCGTCCTCGTTTTACTGGTTCAACCGGGGATTGTTTTTTGTCACTGGTTATGTGGAAGGCCGTTCTGCGTGGGGAATGGCCGAGGTCATCAGGGGCCGTTAAATCAGGAAGGAAAACCGGCATTTTAGGAAAACCTATTCTGACACCAGATTTGATGGAGTGACTGATGTACAAAACCCAGGATATATTCAAGCTGTTATCTTCAGAGAACAAGGCTCTCAAAGATGATTATGCATACAAGTGCGGTCAGGAAGGATTACTGCGGGCTTTTTATTTTTTCCGCTGGTGCAACAAGTCGGAAGTTGCCGACACCAGAGCCGCGGCAAAACGATTCGCATCGGGAAAAGTCCCCGAAGAGATTGCAGAACACTACTGCACTGCCCTGGTCATGATAGATCATTACCAGACTGACGAAGAAATAAAAAATGCCATAAAAGAGATTGACCAGCTGACCAGAGATCAGTTAAAGGACAAGGGAGTTCTGGAATCCCTGACACCGGAAAAGGTAAAACGGAGAATATTGAAAAATGTCCAGAAATCCTATGCCCTTGGAGTGGAAACCCTGGAAAAACGGATGTCGATGCTTTCATCCACCACCCGCAATGTTCTGGTGGCAATGGCATTGCTCCTGTTGATAAATCTGGCCCTTGCCCTGACAGGGGTTTACGAGAGATACCTGGGTTTTATTTTTTCCGGAGCGCCCAATCCCGGGTATCTTGTAGCGGGGGTGCTGTTCATTGTTCCGGTTTTTCTGCTCCTGCTGGTGAAACGCCGTCAGCTTATGGAGCACAAGACCCACGGGCCCCGGTATCCTCAGGCTCTCAAAGCCATGAAGAAGGGGCTGGAAGATTTCACCGGGTACCTGTCGGAAAAAAAGATAATCTGAAGGGCCAGGCTCTCCGTGATCCGGATTCAGTCAAACAATACTTGTCATCACCGCCTGTATTTTGTTGTTTCCTTGATATTTCTTCTGTTTTTCCTGTTTCACAACGGTCTTTATCTGTATCTTGACAATACGGGAATGGCTACAGGGGATGCCAGCCGTCATCTGATCCACCTCCACGACACATGGCAGAGGATCTCATCGGGCAGGGGCCTCAGTCTTATCGGGGATCCCGTCACTTACAACTACCCTCCCCTGGTATATCTTGCCACCTGTCCCATGATTGCCGTCGGCGGGATGAACCTGATAACGGTAATGGCCGGCCAATGGCTTTTCTGGGTTGTTCTGGCGGTTTCCGTATATCTTCTAACGGGCCGTGTTTCCGGCGGTATGGGCGGATTCATCGGGCTGATGCTGGTGATGGGGTCCCCTTACCTGTCCAAGGTTGGCCGGGATTATGCACTGGACATGCCTGTGACAGCCCTTACTGCCTTGGCCCTGTTGATGCTGGCAAAAAGCGATAACTTCAACCGCAGGGGTTATTCATATGGCTTTTTTATTATCTGTGCCATGGCAGTACTTGCAAAACCCATGGCAGTCCTGTACCTGTCTGGCCCTTTCCTGTGGGTTGCATATATGGCGTTATTTCCCAGAAAAAAGGCTTGCAAAAATCCCGGCGCCAAAGCAGTTCTGGTGAAGGGTCTTCTGCTGGCGGGGGTTCTCTTGTGGCCCTTTTACGGGCTTCATTTCTCCCAGGTTCTTCATCATGGCCGACTACTGCTTCAGGTGGCATTGGAAAGGCCTGTGGACGGGTTCTTTGACACCCTCTGGTTTATTTCCACAACTGCCTGGGGAGTGCTGATTTTTGTCGCCACGGGCTTCGGCCTGCTGATGATATCATACAGGCTCATCAGGAAAACACCTCTTCCCAGGGATCTTGGGATGATTTCCCTGGGACTTCTATGGGGGCTTCTTGTGATGGGCCTGCTTCCATTCCGGGATTACCGTTATTATCTCCCCTTCATACCCATGGCCGCGGTGGTGGCCTCTGCTGGAATCAACGCAATTAAACATCGTCCCTTGAAGCTTCTCATCACTGGAATAATCCTGTATGGAACCCTTTCTTCCTTCACATGGTGGATTGCTCCGGATCTGGGATTTTACCGGCCCTTCCGGGCGGGAGTGGAATTGTTGTCCCACCGGCCCCATTCCATGGCATGGTCCCCACCGGATCCCCACAGGCTGATTCCCCGGGAAATGGAGGATATCTATGACATTATGGCCCCTGACAGGAATGCCCTCATTGTTGTATCGGCGCCGGGGAAGCTCAATGCCATAGGAACATTCAACCTTGTCAGAGGATGGCGGATACTGGAAGGGGGATGTCCCTTAATTCATACAGGCCCCCCGGGAAACCCTCCTCCTGGAAAAGCTGAGAATAAATTTCTTGATCTATATATGAAGCCTGCAGACCTTCCGGGCCAGGGAGAAAATCTGGTAATCATCCGCCTGACCCGGGAGGATGATTATGACATGCTTCCTCCGGGAGTCCGGGAAGACTTGATTAACGCCGGGTTTTCCCATCGGCCCGATATGATGCTGAACCGGGGCCTGGTGCGGGGTATTGACGGCTCTCTTCTGACAATGAGAGTTCTGAGGATTCCCATAAGATAATCATGTCTTATGTTTAACGAACCCGGGTAAGCCATTCATCAGGTCGCATGGTGAGGGATCGTTTTGAATGACGGGCAAAAAAACCCAGGTTGAATCCCCGCAGGACTGTCACAGTGATAAAATCAGTATCCCTGGCCCCGGGATATTCCTTCATCAGAATCGAAGCAGTCCGATCCATGGCCCCTTCCTGATGATTTGCAGAGCCAGTGAAGTTCACCCGGACAGACAGGGACTTGCCGGCGCCACGGCCTCCCATCAGGCTCGTCTTGGTTTCACGAACCCCTGCTCCCCAGAACTCCTTCTCCTGATTGATCCTCCGGGCTACAGTCACAGGATCAGCTCCCTGTCTTCGGGCAATCCAGCCCTGTATTCCCGTTGGGATCACCATCATCAGGATCATTATTCCGGCAGTTACTGCTTTTTGTGTTTTATCCAGGGGGGGGGCAGGGCCGGAAAAACCGCCGTCTTCTCCGACAACAATTGTCCCGGCGATGATGTCGTGGAGGCTCTGTCGGTATGGAGTGTTGAAGACAAAAAGATAAACAACAGCCCCGGCCACTCCGAAGAAAAGCAGGTTCAACACCGCCATCGCCGGGATGTTGCCGTAAAGCCCCGGAGGCAGTTGAATCCTTGCCAAGACCAGGGGGACTGTCAAGACAAATGCCCGCAGTATTGATGTGGCAACAGGTACCGGTTGCCGGTCAATTCCGGTCACCTTGAGTTTCATGAATCTCTTTCCCGGAGTCTGCCCCTTACCGGAGATGCTGTTGAAAAACCCGAAATACCCCAGCAGAATCAAGATCCCCGCCAGACGTGCCCAGGGGCCGGCTTTAATGAGAACTTCGCCGAAAACAATCCCCAGAACAACACCGGCAATGGAAACAATAAATAAATCGATAACAAAGGCCACTAATCTTGGGAATATTCCCGGGGCGGGGTTGCCGGGAATCTCATCCGGCAGTTCGAAGGTGGTATATTCGCCGGTTTTGGTGCTGTAAAAACCCTCTTCTTTCCGGTATTCAATTTCTGCATCGGGTTTCCTGAACTTCAACTTCATTCCCTCCTGTTGATTTCACCCCGCCGGGACTGTCACGAAAGTCCCACGGATCGGCCCGCGGTGGTAGCAGCCTCCACCAGGTTGAGCATCTCCGGGCTTCCAAAAACAGTAACTGCAGAAATGGCAGAAAGGGCGGCCCTGGCATTCAATATCTCATCCCAGGTTACATCCCTTCGGGTGAAGACTTCTTGTAGTTCCTGCCGGAGTTTAGCCTTCAGCTCATCGACAGGCATGGCTGCCAGTTTTTCTTTGAGCTGACGGACAATCTCCTGCATCTCCCTGCCGTCAAGCCATATTCCCCGGCACCGGGGACAGCAGTCCACCATTACATCGGTCTGACCATAGCGGGTGGCAGTCATCGTCACATCGGCGCAGTGAGGACACAGGCGCCCCGACGGCGAAGCACTGTCACCGCTGACCGATTCATCCTCCCGATCAATAAGGCGCAGTTTGATCCAGTTGTCCCGATCCATCCGATCCCGAAGGGAAGTAAGCTCCCGATGATCCAGAAACATCCCCTGGCACCGGGGACACGACTCAAATTCAACCCCATGAGCTTTGTATAAATCAAGCTTCTCCCCGGAACATACCGGGCATTCCAGCTGGGTGGATCCTTTCTTTCCTGCTCCTTTCAGAGGCAGTACTTTTTCAGAAAAATCCGTTTCACTGCTGGGGGTTTCAACCCGCCGGTGCCAGTATGGAATATGGCCCGACGAGATAAACTGGGAAAAACCCGGCCCTGTGACTTTCATCAATCCTTCAATCTCCCGGTTGATCATCTCCATCTCCCCCTGATCCAGCCAGAAGCCCCCGCAGTTAGGACAAAGATCCAGCAGGATGCCGGAATACCCGATGAAGTGCACTTTCTCCAATTCCATCCCATCACATCTGGGACACTCCCGGACAGGCTGGTCATCATCTTGTGTCCGACGGCGGGATGAGGTTTCCAGACTCCCTTCCACCTGAAGGGCCATCTGATCCAGCTCTCCCCGATCCAGCCAGATGCCCCCGCAATGAGAGCAAAGATCATAGGCAATTTTATGTTCTCTGGTTGTGATCTGGTGATTCATCATCTCCCGGTTACAGCTGAGGCATTTCATATTAATTCCATCCTTTCCGCCAGACTCGGCGGGATTTATTCTCCGGCCAGGGGAGGTTTTCCAATTCCGTAGTCTTCCGGGGGTCTATCTTCATCAGAAACCAGGGTTTCCACCGGTTCCCGGGGCTGATGGGAAAAATGCGGAGGAGGCGGTGTGGATGCCTCAATCTAATCATACTGACGGCAAAGCATATTTATATAACCGACATGGTTGATGATGATTCCCAGCCCCAGCACCAGGGACAGAATCAGAAAAGCCCCTCCCTGGATGGCGGAGGTAATCATCGCCTCACGAAAGCTACCCGCTACAGAAAAAACCGCCTGGGGTTCCTGATCTCCCCGTTCCCATCGAACATCAATCTGGTATGTCCCCGGCTTGTCAACTTTGAACTCGTAAAGGGCCTGCCCGGAACGATCACCGATAACATAAATGCTGGGAACTTCAGTTTTCCAGGATTCAATCTTCTCGTGGGACAGCTTGTTTTTCACCTTCAGCTCCATGGCGGGAATTGATGGATTGAAGTATTCTTTTCCCCGCAGGTGACTCTTGTATTCATTGAACACAGTGTATTTTCCGGGTTTTTTCAATTCCACGGTGAAGGCCCCGGGTGCTGTGAACTGACGGACATCCCGGTGCATTTTTAAAACGCCCAGATGCAACGCTCCCACCAGAGCTCCGATGCCCAGCAGGATTATTGTCAATCCTCCCAGGATGGTCCAGAAGTTATAAGTTGGTCGCTGAATACTCATTGTCACATCCTAATTATTAACATCGCCTTAAAATCGAGGAGCCCTGATGATGTCGTCTTCCCTATCTGCAATTGATGAAACCTGCTGGTATGCCAGATTTTTTCTCAGTCCAAATACTATCAGCAGAATACCGATGGTAAGAGAGCTTCCCATTATTGCAAGACCAATGACAATGGTGAACACCAGGGTCCTGTCACTGCTGTCCGCCAGGGCCAGAACCGTGGGAGGCCCTTCCGCCCCGCGGGCATATGAGGCCGAGATGGTGTACTGGCCGGGTTTTTCCGCCATAAAACTGCCGTAGCTGTAACCGGCATAGGGGCCGAACCGGTAAGTGGTGCTTCCCACGGGAGAACTGACAGGAATGGTTTCCTCTCCCTCAAGGGTAACGGTAATATCCAGGGGAGGAATGGATTGAACAATATAATCCCTTCCTTCAACCTGGGATTTGTGCTCATGAAAAATATTAAAAGCCGTGGATTCCGGGACATTCAACAAAATGGAGCCGGGCACAACGAAACGTTGAAAACTGGAGGACATCTGTTCAATGCCTTTTGACAGACCCAATATAAAACCCAAAACCCCAAGAAGAACTACGGCAATCCCCACGGCAACCAAAATCATGGATTTCTTTCTTTCAACATCACGATCAGGCATAATCCCACCCCCTGATAAAAAATATTTTTCCCCGGCAATAAAATCCCTTTTGACAATTTTATGACTGTCGGCAGAAAGATGCAATAGCAACCACCGGTGCAAGACGGGCCCTGAGAGTCCTTGCCCCCAGGGATGCAATTACAAATCCAACTTCCCGGGCCATATTAACTTCGTCGGGATCAATACCCCCTTCAGGCCCGATAAAAAGTGCCACCCGATCTTTGGGAGAAGGTTTTGGAGTATTATATGATTTGCCGGGATGATCCTCCCAGAAAAGTACCTTGTGGTCAAAATGCCGGCATTGCTTCAGGGCTTCGGACAGTTCCGCCGGGGGAAAAACATCCATAAGCCGGGTTCGTCCCGAAAGACCCGTATGATATTGAATGATCCGCCGGAAACGATCCCGCCGGGGAGATGTCAGGGCCGGCAATGATGCCTGGCAACGGCTGAAAATCACCGGAGTCACCGAGGTGGCTCCACATTCAACCAGATCCCCCAGAACCTCCTGAAAACTGCCAGCCTTCAAGTATCCCAGGTAAATATGAACTTCAAAGGGCAATTCCCGGTTTACTTCCCGGCGGTCAATAATCTGCAGAACAGCTTCCCTGCGGTTGACAGGCCCCACCAGGACATCATATTCAAAACCGTCGCCACATACCGCCCTGAGGGATGTTCCCTGTCGCACCCGCAGAACCCTGGTCAGGTAGTGGTATTCATCACCGGTGGCCCTGGGGTGTTCATCATTGAGGGTTTCTCTGTCAAGAAAGATACGATGCATCAGCATTTCTCCAGGATATCCCCAGGGATCATATTACCCCGGTTCAGGATCATTGCCGGATCCAGAGATTTCTTGACCCCGGCTATGGAACAAAGCTCATCCAGGCCATACATCAAGCCCAGGTAGGGAGTCATCTCCCCGTTCACAGGAAACTGTTTTTTCCCAACCCCATGCTCGCCGGAAACAGTCCCTCCCATGGCTACAGCACTGCCTGCAATGGTGAGATATGCCGGGATGACCATCTTCATCTCTTCTTCAGTTTTCGGGAGAAAATTCATATGCAGGTTGTTATCGCCGATATGGCCGAAGAAGAGATATTCAACTCCGGTGCCTCCGCCGACAACCCGAAAGAGATTCAGCAGATCCTCCAGACGGTGATCCGGCACAGCCAGGTCCATCCCCATCTTTCTTTGTCCCCGGCGACGCATTTCAGCGTTGATGCTCTCAGGGAGGGAATGGCGAAAAAGCCGGAGTTTCTCCCGCCCCGGGGAATCCATGGCCCACCAGTCATCCACCAGGCAATACTTTTCCATAAGCCCGGCCCAGGCATTCATTACCGGCTCACAATCCTCCGGCATGATCTGCTCCACAAACACCGCGCCGGAAGCTCCCGGAGGAATCCCACCCCGGAGGCGATCCATGAAATACAGGGAATTGGCATCAAAATAATCGATGGTCATTGCGTCGATGATGCTTTTCCCGTCCCTGGACAAATCCCGGACTTCCTTAACAAAAGCGACGGCATAGGAATCGTCCCCAAAAAATATGATACTTCCGAATATCTCCCTGCCCAGGGTATTGACCAGCTCCAATTCAACCTGGCAAATCACCCCGAGGATCCCTTCACAGCCGATGAAAAGGTCAATGAGATCCATTCCCGGCATGGAATAAAGCCCCGAGGCATTCTTCACTCCCGGCATAAAATATCCGGGAATGGGAATTTTTTTAATTGAACCATCAGGATATTCAATGCTGAAAAAGCCGTCATCATCGGCAAAATAAACTCCCCTGGGAATCTCCAACAGTTCTCCCGTTGGCAGGATTACCCGCAGACAGCGAACCCATTTCCTGACGGATCCAAATTTAAAGGATCGTCCCCCCGATGCATTGGTGGCCACATTCCCCCCCACAAGGGATGATCTTTCCGTGGGGTTGGGAGGATAAATAAATCCATGAGGGGTTATGATTTCCATCAGAGCTTCCAGGGGAAGCCCCCCGGCCACCACCACCCGGCCCTTCTGTGAATCCAGATAAATAGAAGCCTGCCCGGTCAAGGTTTCATGCTCCATCAGCACACCACGGTTCTCCAAAATCCCCTCTACACGGGTCATCTTTCCTGTATCCAGCACCACACCTCCCAGAGGGACCCTGGCTCCAGTCAGTCCTGTCCCGCCGGCAGAAATGGTAACCGGAGTGCCGGTTTCACAGGCCCAGCGGATTACTCCCGAGGCTTCACCTTCATCCACAGGAAAAAACACCCCGGAAGCCTCACCACGAAGGGTCGATGCCTCATCAGACAGGTAGTTTTCGATGATATGGGGAGAATCGCAAAACTCCACCTGCTCCGGCGGTGTCGGATCAATCTGTTGGGCTCTGACGGTGTTGTCTGACACGATATTCGACAAGAGAAATTCCTTCCACAGGCTCTCAGTTTAAATCAGGTTAGTTTAGCCGGGGGCATATTCCGGAGCAAATCCCGGGCCATCATACATCTCCCATATATTTATTGTTTATCGGCTTTCAACTTCCCTGCTGGAAGGATCCTGACAGAATACAGCTGATCCTGCCGGGAGTAAACCTTTGTCCCTTTCCCGGGCCGGTTTGAAGGGATGGAACATATAATGAAGAAAATGCATCAGAATAACCGGGGAGCTAAAAAATATATGCTCCAATACTCTCGAACATCGGCAGAGGATTTCTCCCCGGTCTGTTTAACCAGCAATCCAACAGGATAATTACAGGAAACCATATGATTAATAAAAGATTTGCCATATTGATATTGATAACTCTGCTACTCACCGCAGGGATCGGTTGCTCCCGAAAAAACAGCGAAGGGAACCTTTTCTCGAAACAGAAGGGAGAAGATCCCATCCCCACAGAGATGTATCCCGGTGATTACACCCAGCTGGCAGAATACGCCCTGGATCGGGGGGAAACCGACAAGGCTCTGGATTACTGCCGGGAAGCCCTGAAGATTGATCCCGACTATGCCGAGGCATATTATGTCATCGGCATGGCCAATATGATCAACGGGAACCACGACATCGCCAGGGACAGCTTCGAAAAGGCCCTGGATTTGGACCCCCAGCTGACTATGGCCCATGCATATCTTGGCTCCCTTTATTATTCCCTGGGAGAATATCAGGAATCCATAAAACAGTTTGACATGATATTGGAAAAAGCAAAAAGCTTTGCCCTTTTTAATAACCACAGGGGGCTGGCACACCTGCTCAGGGGTAATCTGGACAAGGCAAAACAAGATTTTGATAATGCCATATCCAAAGAGCCTGACGATGCCGCCGGATATGATAACAAGGCACTGGTTCTGCTTTTGCAAAACAGAGAAGATGACGCAAAGAAACTCGTGGAAAAGGCAATGGAAATAAACCCGGACCTGCCAGGGCCATATGAAAGCCTGGGAATAATAAAAATCCTCAAGGGGGATTACCAGACTGCCCGGGGTCAACTAAAAAAGGCAATCCAGACAGATAACAGAGTCCCCCTTGCCCGGTATTTTCTTTATTACATCGAAAAAAAACAAGGCAATCCATGGGAAGAAACCCTGCAGGAAGCACTTCTTGCAGACCTGAAGCAGTCCCACGAAGGACTCAAGGTTATAGAAGCCCTGTCAAAACATTATCGAAATTCCCGGTTGGGACAGCTGTCAGGAGAGATTCACCGGGATGCCCGCAAGGCAGAAGAAAAAAGGCTCTCCAATCCACCCGATACTTCGGCGGATTAAAACACGAGAACTCCAGAAACCTTGGTAGATTTTTTGTGAGCACAGGAATTGAAGCAATATGATCAGTCAAAAAGTCACTGAAAACATCCTCATTATCCTTATTATCCTCATCAGCCTGATTTGCCTGACAACATCATCAGGTTGCAATCCCAGGGAAGACAACAGTCAATCCCGGGCTGACGCCGGGGGAATTACCCGGCAGGATGCGATTAAAGACAACCTGGAAGATATGTATCACCGCATTTACGGAGAGGATGCAGTTTTTTTTCAAGATGACCTGCTCCAGGTGGATCTAACCCGTTGTTATAAGGATCTGGCCAGCCTCAAGATTGACGAAGCCGAGGCCCGTTACAAACTCCTCCTGAAACAGGCCAGCGAAATGGAATCAGCGGGAAACACCGCAGCTGCGGTGGAGAAACTGCGCCGTAGTTCTTTTATCGAAAACCACCATTTCAAAAAACCCGGCCTGGGAACCCTTGCCCTGGAGAGAATTCACGGACAGACTCTTGACAAGGCCCGATCTCTGGAGATGTCAGGAAACATCAAAGAAGCCCTCAGAGTGGCAGAAATTGCCGTTGCCTGCAATCCTTCAAATCCAGATGGGATCCTGACCGCGGGAAGGCTCTTTGCCGGAACCGGCCAGGAAGGACTGGCCATACCGTATCTCAGGACAGCCCTGGATCACAGACCCGATGACATTCAGCTTAAATACCGTCTGCAAAATCTGTATGTTCTGGAAGGCAAACCTGAAGGAGCCATACCCCTCATCACCAGGGATATGTCCCGGCTCTCCCGGTTTGGAACTCACTTTGCAGATCTGGCCCAGGCATACCTTGTGCTTTACCTCTTGGAACCCCAGAATACAGAAGTAAAAGAAAAAGTGAAGGATTCCCTGGCCCAGGCCCTGGCCCAGCGGAACATCCCCAGGGAAGCCCGAACAGAGCTTTTTCTTTCCGAGGCCCTGTTCGATGGCGACTTCGAAGAGGCCCTGAAAATCTTAAGAGATCTGGAAGATCTGACAACCAGCCCTGCCCTGACAACCCGCATCATATACAACCGGGGCCTTCTGCACCTGACCCGTCACCGCCGGGAGCAGGGAAGCAAATTCCTGCAGGATACCGTTCGCCGGGCATATGACAATCTCAATATAACCCAGGGGGAAAATTACATGGCTCTCATGTCGGCATGGGGCCTGGATGTGATGGGAGAACAAACCCTGACACCATCTCTGGCAGAAGAAATATTCACCCGGTTGAAAAACCCGGATTTTTCATATCGCCAGGAATACAACTTCATACAAAGGTATCTGGAAGCCAGACAAAACAAAAAATACAAAGAGGCTGCCAAAGCTCTTGAAGAACTGACAGAAAAACGTCACCTGAAGCCTGTGGGGGATTTTGTGCAGGATATTTTGCAAGTCCCTGCTGAAAAGGGATTGGTTTACATATCCATGGGAGAAATGTATGAACGGGCACAAAACTTGGAAAAAGCCCGGGAGTCCTTTTCCAAGGTAAAAGAGAACCTTTTCTTCGGATACAGAGCTAAAGAACACTTGAACAGAATTAACAACACCGGCAGGTTTTAATCCGAGCCTCTTCCCCTCGGTTGCAATGTTCATCCCATACTGAACAAACAGACTGATATTTGTCTTTTTTTATATAATTATTTTAATGTTTATCAATAAACAATATCTTTAAGCCAATTTACCTAATATAAAAGGATTTTTTTTAAACACAACCAACACTTATGTACGAGGTTGAATTCTATTTTACAGGCTGTTTTCTTTTTACTTGATCAGTTGTTAGTTCGGCCTCAAAAAAGAGCAACATGCGGAAAGAAAAGGAGAGAGAAAAAAAATGAGAAAAAAACTATGTGCCATCACCATCCTGTCCATCTGTTTCCTGATGGCTGGAATCTTCCTGGTGGGGGGATGCTCCAGCGGTGACGAGAACACGGGAATATTTCCTACTGTGACCACAACTGTTACTGTTACCCCGGATGACCCCGTTGACCCTGATCCGGAAATGGTCATCACGGACCCCAGCGGAGAGGTTATAGCAAACCTTGACTTTGGTTTTACCAGTGGCAACGAGAGAACCCTCAGCATTCACAATACAGGTGAAATAGATCTGGAAATCACTGAGATTCTCTTTGCCGACAGGTCCTCCAGCCATTTTTCATCAGACACCCAGGCCCCATTCATAATAGAGCCTGGCGAAGAAAAACCGGTGGTTATCACCTTCACAGCCACAGAACCTGGGGAATACTTTGCGGATCTCACCATCAAGGGCCAAGGCCGTCGAGGCACTGTCATTGCACAAATCGAGCTTTACGGAATGATCCCCCCGGTGACAGTAGAATACGGCGACTATATCCTTGAGTCAAACACAGAGGCGGTAATATCCGATCTGTGGGATCTGACAAAAGGCCCCCTGACAGTATCATACACCGTTGACCTGACGGGTATTGAAGACCTGGGCTTCACCTTCAACCGTGTGGGTATGCGCACCGGCAGTATTGACGAAGTCGGCCCTGCCTATGCAGGCGAAGGGGGATGGATGAGCGCTCTTTACCAGAGCATGGACAAAGATCCCAATGCTCCGCCGGAACTCATATGGGATCATCTTCTCCTGGATGCGGGAGTAAACGATGATTATCCTGACAACCCCTATGAAATGGGATACGACTCATGGAAGGATCCCGATGGAAACGTGACAATCCAAACACCATTCGGTTCTTGGAACACCAACTACTTCTGGTATAAGCGGGACCTGTGGCCGGACGGCGTTGGCAAATGGTATGGACATGACGGACAGAACTACAACACCGGTGGCACCTATGATGTAGTAATAGAATACTATTATGACGAAGATTCCGGAAGAGGCATGATGTTTGCAACGGTAAACGGCCTCCCCTGCGGGATATTCAGGCATCCCGACGACTGGGGGACAGAACCCAACTGGCTCGGCTATCCGAACATTCCCGGCCTGAGCTTTGATTCCAGCGACTTCACCAGCCTCCAGCCCTTTGCCAATTACTATCCATTGACTTACGGCTGGGTAGAAATCGAAGATTCCGGAAGCGTTTCAATATCAGACCTGACTGTCACCGGCTGGCCCAAGGAATAAACCCGCCGGTTCAATTGCTGGTTGCAATATAAAATAAAACCATCCTACAGTTTCCCCCCGATTACGGGGGGTTTTTTTATCATAGCAGAAGAATTCACTTACTCTTTTTACAATGATTTCATAAACAATACAAGGAGTTTCTTGGAGAGCCTCTCTTGCCCCATTTAAAATGGTGGAATATATCTCGGGATTGAATTTCTCCGAAATGTCCCATCATCGGGCCGATTTATTTGTTTTCCTTATTCAAGCCCTTTGTAAAGGTTCCCCAAACCTCTCCAAAAAGAACTTCAACGATGGCTTCGCCAGTTATAACTAAACATAAAAATATAATAAGGAAATGAGAACGCCCACCAATACATAACCCACGGCCCGAGAAGGGGTTTTTTGCCGGGTTGGTTTGACAGTCTGCATCGGCCTTGATCCTTTCATCTGGCAT
>CAYNGH010000072.1:0-15731 GCA_964396845.1 uncultured bacterium
ACAGCAATCATACTTCACTGGCAGAAAATGCCGGGTTTATCCCTGCCTGAAGGTAAAGTCACACAAGAATATTATGGCGATTCTCTGAAGATTGAATAAAACCGCCCGCCGGCGATTTTTCCGGGGGCGGTTTGTTTGCGGTGTGTTTGATGAAGATATGGATTGTTTACGGCGCCGCCACTTCCCAGGGGTTCTCACCGGTGGTTACCGTGGCAAGAACGGTGTCATCGGAAGGATCTATGACAGTTACTGTGTTGTCAAACTGGTTTGTGGCATAGATTCTTGTGCCGTCGCTGTTGAATGCCACATGCCATGTCCCGGATCCCGTGGCGATGGTGCCCATCAGGCTTCCATTGGTGGGATTGTGCACTGAGATACTGTTGCTGATGAGGCTGGCCACATACAGCTTGTCCCCGGCAGGGGAAATGGCAATCCCCGTGGGCATCGTCCCTGTGACGAAGGTATTTGCCACTGTGTTGGTGGATGTGTCGATGACCGATACCCGGGAATCGGAAAGATGGGTGACATATATATACTGGCCGTCAGGGGAGGCCGTGGCATATATGGGGTGTCTGGTGACGGAAATTGTTTCGATGGCTGTGTTGTCGCTGGTTCTTATCACCGTTATGTTTTCGCTGTTCTGGTTGGTCACATACACATACTCCCCGTCGGGGGTGACGGCTCCATAAAGAGGTTTTACTCCTGCAGGTACCGTTGCGGTGACGGTGAAGTCCGACAGATCCACCACCGATACCGTCTGATCTCCCTGATTGGTGACATATGCCCTCTGACTGTCGGGAGTCACTATCAGTCCCGTGGGACTCTGGCCCACAGGAACAGTGGCAACAACAGCTGTGCCTGACTGGTTGAATACATACAGGTTATTATCCCCCTGACTGGCAATCAGAAGATACCGGTGACTGGGAGTGAATGCTATGGCGGTGGGGGAGTTGCCTGCGCTGACGTTGTTTATTAGAGAACTGTCGGAGGTTCTGAACAGAGAGAAGTTGTTGTCGAGAATGTTTGTCACATAAAAGGCCCGGTGAGTCATCTGGATGTCGTGAGTTTCCCATTGTTTCCCCTGAACTTCTACTGTGCTCCGATAGATGATGTAACCATTCAGCTGGGCTGTCACTTCCAGGGTTCCATAGGGGAGATCACGTATGTCGTAATTACCATTGCCCTGGCTGGTTGTGACAGCTCCGGCGATGGTTACCGTGACATTCCCCAGACGGGTCCCGGTGAAAATATCAGTTACTGTTCCCCTGACCCGGCCGTCCGAAGCCAAAAGCTCAATATCATCAAGCTCCAGCACATCCCCCATTTCAATTTCCAGATCCGATGAGTATGGAGCGAATTCATCGGCAGTAACACTGATGGTATAATCGCCTTCGGGGATGTTTCGGTTAAATTCAAACCTGCCGTCAGGTCCGGTCTGTTCTTCCTCTGCCTGAATGGAAACCAGGGCCGATTCGATGGCAAGACCGGTTTCGGCGTCGATCACCCTTCCCCGGACAGTGGCCAGGGGTTTTAGGGCGAAATTATGCTCAACTCCTTCATCACCAACACCACCAGTAGGGATGACAATCTCCCCTTCTTCGGAAACATAGTCCTCGTATCCCGCCATGAATGCGGTGATGATTGCCGGACCGGGAGTAAGACCAACGAATTCATAAGATCCCTGGTAAGTCTGAGGAGGATAATTATAAAGACCGGGTTGGGTAGTGAAGGTTATGGTCTGTTCTGTCCCGTGAAAGGTTACTTCAACACCGTTGAGATAATCACCAGTTCTGGCATCGCTGACCTGTCCCACTATATATGGTGGGGGTTCCGGGGTGCATCCCGAATTGGCCATGGCGATTACCACAACTGCCATTAACAGGATCAGGATTTTAGCTTTGCCGGCAAAATATTTCATGTCTATCACCCAAACGTCGAATTTTTAATAATACCAATGTTTATATTTTCTTGGTACTATAATAACATTTTGGTGAGAAAAATTCCAGATACCCCGGGGGTTATTTTTTTACACCCGTATCGGGATCAACTTTGTAAATATACTGGATGTCGATGGTATCGCCCACCTTGATATCGTGCTTTCGGGCAAATCCGCCGTTCACTTCCAGAACCATGTTGACGAATTCTCCCGTTCCCGCCCGGTTAATCTGGTGATCTTCCGCATCCTTTGGGGGATGTTGGACATTATGGGTAATATCTGCAACTTTTTTATTGCGGATCCATATGAAGTCCAGGGGAAACTGCATCCCCTTCATCCAGAAATTTCTTGCCCTGTAATCATCAAAGACAAATAGCATCCCTTGTTTTTCTCCCAGCTGAGGCCATTCCGAAAGTCCGCCGGTGCGGGTCCTGTCGTTATCGGCCACATAGGCGTTGATGCTCACTTTGTCAAACTTTATCACCGCAGCCCGGTTGAATTCATCAGGGCTCACAGGAGAACCCTCATTGAAGGGACGTGGGGGCATTGTTCCGGTGTTGACCGGGGATTCTGAGGGGGCCGGTCTGTCGGAGTTTGTCCCGGCCTGTTGTCCTGCCAGGGCCAGTATTATAGAGAGCATAATTATTGATGCAAAAATAATCTGAATGATTCTGGTCTGTCTGTTGTTTTTATTCTTGGCCATATAATATTACCTCGGCAGATATAATTAGTCCCGTCGCCGTATCTCCCGGATTTTATTCTTTTTTTCTGGGGTTTCTGTTGTTGCCGGGCTTGTTTCAACTCTGCACCGGTTTTCGTCCTGGCTGTGGGTACAGGTTTCCTTCATTTTGCGGGAATGGGCCATCACCAAGTGCTTTTCCGGGGAGTCATCAGGCATCTCGGACACTTCCTGGGCAAGCTCATCAGAAAACTCGATGCGGTCTTCTTCTTGTTTGGAAAGGAGCAGGGCAGTGTTTCTGGGGTCTTCTTCCAGTAGCAGTGCCGGAGGTTCTTTGGATTCATCAACTGCTGGAGGGGTATCCTGCTCCGGATCCGATGCTGTCATTATATCGGTGCCGTCCCGGGGGAGAGGATCCTGAAGGACTTCAGATTCCTCCGGGGCCGGGGTTTTTGAAGATTTTTCTGTCTTGTCCGGCGAGGAAATTTCTTCTTTTTTTATTATGGTAATGCCGTTTTTTGATTGTTCTGGTTCTGGGGGTTTTTCCCGGACAGTCCCTTTGGAGGGAGAAGCTGTATCGATGTTTCTTGCTCCGATGAAAGAGATGATCCCCACTGCCGAGAGGATAAGGTATGTGGCGAGGCTGTTTATTGAATTGACGGCAAAGGAGAGGATGCCGTTTATGGTATCCAGATGGGGGAAATCTCCGGGGATGCCGGTGAAATCCTGGGCTACCCAGGGACAGCAGGTAAAGATGGCGCCAAAAAGCACCAACAGGAAAAGACACATGGAGGCAATATATCCGAGAATCCTCACCAAGTCTTCTTTTATTTCCATGTCTGTTTCCATAAAGCTCATATTCTGGGCTGTCTGTTGTTCCAAGGCTGTTTTTCCTTTTGCAATTTGCTGTCCTTTAAATTCTTTCCCCGGCAGAAAAACCCTGCCGGGAAAGGGCCGGCGCTGAAAATGAAGAGGACTTCCTCTGGAGGAAGATTTTTATATTTGAAGAAAGACTTGATTAAATAAGTATTGGAACAGAAAGGACGCACCATGGAAAGCTATGCCCACGAACATACCGGGAAGCTGGAGGTCAGCTGGGACAGGTTCGGCCAGCTGTGCCGGGATCTGGCCATGAAGATTCACCGGGAATATCAACCCGATGTGGTGGTGGGGGTTGCCAGGGCCGGGGTGATACCGGGAGTGGTCATCGCCTCCATGTTTCGAAAGGAATTTTATACCATAAAAATCTCCCGCCGGGAAAATGACCGGGTGGTTCATGCACGGCCGATTCTGTTTGTGCCCATAACAGAATCAGTATATGGAAAACGGGTTCTGCTGGTGGATGAGATTAGCATCTCCGGGGAAACCCTCAGGATTGCCAGGGAAGAAGTTCAGAACAAGGCCGCCAGGGAAGTGCGCACTGCCACTCTGTTTGTCCATGGCATCAGCAAAAAGCCCGATTACTTTGCCCTGGAATCCGACGCAATGATAATCAACCCCTGGAGTCAGTATATCATCGGCCAGAGTGGGGATCTGGAGGTTCATCCCGAATATGTTGACGGGAGCTTCCCGGATCGAAACTGATGTATGCCTTGACTGATTAGAAGGGTCATCCTATGTCAGCTGATGGAGCTGAGCAATCAGGAGAAGATTCCCTGGTAAGTGTCCCTGGACTTCATAAGCTGACATTTGCCGTTGTCACTCACAAGAACTCTTGGAGGCCGGGGGAAGGAATTGGTGTTGGAGGACATGAACCAGGAGCAGTATGCCCCGGTATCATAGCTGATGAGCACATCTCCCCGGCGGGGTCTTCCGGGCAGGGTAACCTTGAAGGTGGCAATCATATCTCCGGAGAAACACAGGTTTCCTCCCAGAAAAGTTTCAAAGGCTTCGCTGTTGTCGGTTGCTTCTGCAAGTCCCCACTGCCGGGGGCCTTGTTCCACTAAGGCATCGCAATGATCCATAACCCCCATCTCCAGGGTCACCAGGTTGTGTCCACCGGCCACCCGGCGTATGTGTCCCACCTTTGCCAGGCTTACTCCTGCATCCTCGGTGATTGCCCGGCCCGGTTCCACCATTATCTCGGGAGAGCCCAGATCCTTGAGGGCTTCAACAGTGTTGATGCTCCTGCCCCTGACGGTTATCTGGCCGGTGAGGATGGCTTCCAGCATTTTTTCCTTGGGGTATGGGGAATAAAATTTTTCGCCCACCCAGCGGGAGAGATCCGAAGAAAAGCCACTCATATCATCATCCCAGGACATGAGCTTTGACATATCTCCCTCCCGGGATGCCAGATGGCCTTCCCGGACCATCTGTTTAAATTTTTCCCACATATCTTCATCAAGATAGGATACCGGGAATCCGCCTCCGATGTTTATCACCGGACAGGATCCCATCTCCTCCCGGAGTAGGTGGCCCATCTCCAGCATTTTTCCCATCACCTGACGATAAGGCTCCACCTCGGTGATCTGGGATCCGATGTGGGTATGGAATCCCTGGAAATCCAAATGGGGATGCCGGTTCAGGGTCTTGATAAAGCCGGGGATATTCTCCAGAGGTTCGCCGAATTTTGTCCATTTGCCGGCAGTAAAGACTGATGATGCTGTGACTCTTTTCATATCATAACCGCTGATTCTCAGGATTACTCTAACCTTTTTGTTCATCCTGCGGGCAATATCACTGATCAGGGAGAACTCCTCAGCAGAATCGGCCACCAGAAGCATGTTCTTCTCGATGGCTTCTTCAATCAGTGAGTCTTCCTTGCAGTTGCCGTTAAGATCAATGTCCCGGGGAGGTATTCCTGCCTCCAGACAGCATCGAACCTCGTTGAATGATGCGGCATCGGCTCCGCAACCACATCGGGCCACGATGGAAAGAATCAGGGGATGTGTCATGGCTTTGGCGGCGAATCGAACCTTGCCCCGGGGATAAAGACGGGCAAAGACATCCCGGAATGAATTGAGATTGGCTTCAATGGCAGGTTCGTTGTATAGGTGAAGGGGAAGTCCGAATTGATCCGCCCACTGCTGGACTGATTTTCCCATAATCACTGTATTTCCGTTTTCGGTTCTTATATATTTTTCTCTGGGCCTGTAATTTTTCATGGGTTTCTCCTTGTCGCCTGTTATGACTGCGCTTTTTTTTGGATAGATTACATTCTTCATATTCAGATAAATTCCCCCGGAGGAGTTTTTGATCTTTAATTAAATTTAAAACTTAGCTGGCTTTTTTGACAGCAGAATTTTAATAGAAAAGGAAGAAGTATGAGAGGAAAATTTGTGTGTCACCGGGCAACAATCGTGGGGCTGACTTTCCTTGCAGTCCTGCTCCTGACCATTGCCGGATGCGGTGGTGGCGGTGGAGGCGGTGGAGAAATCACTCCGACTCCCACTCCGTCCCCTGCCAGTGTCATCGGCTATGTAACCCGAGATGTCGGGGGAGAGGCTGTTGCCGACATCGAGATTACTGCTACGGAAACGGAAAGAAAAACCCGCAACCAGACTGTTTCCGGAGAAGACGGGTCATATTCCCTTTCTCTTACTCCGGGTGTTTATGACATCACCACGAATCTTACAGGCTACGGTCAAACCAGAATTCAGGATCTTGAGGCAGCTTCCGGCGATGACCTGACGGTGAACCTGCCGGTTCTGCCCATCTACAGTGTCAACTGGGCTGTTGTGGCTCCGGTTATAACCTCGGTGACAGGGCTTCCCACAAGCTCCAATGTCAGCGGAACATACAATGTAACCATCGAAACTTCATCTCCCAACGCCATCAGAACCATAGAGATGCGCATCAGCAACCGCAACAGTGTCCCTGACTTCCGGGTGAACGACTCTTCAACCATGCAGGTGTCCTGGGATACTTCGATTTTTCCTCCTCCTCCCGATGAGTTCTATATTCATATAACTGTGCTGGATGTGAACAACAACCGGACGGAGAAGACCATTCACATCGGCGGTCAGGCAACATCCACAACCCTGTCGGCACCGGGAAGTTTTTCTGCCATCGCCTATACGGTGCCATATGAGTATCTTTCTTTCCGGGATGACTATATGGAGGCCACAGGATGTTCTCTGGAATTTTTCCACCAGCAGGTCATGAAACTGCCCGAAGCCTTTGTAATGTCACCCAAGACCGCCCCGGCAGGTACGAACCTGTTTTCCATACTTACATGGAACCAGGTGAATGGAGCTGATGGCTACAGGGTTTACCGGCAGGAAGGTACCGGCGGAAACTACCAGCTGGTGGGCAGTACTGCTGCGGGGGATTATACCCAGTTTGTGGATCGGGATCCCCAGCTGGCCCCGGGCAAGACATATTATTATCAGGTGGCGGCATACAACAGCCAGGGTATCGGTCAGACCACCACGGCTCCTTCGGTGACGCCCCTGGAATATTTCACCGTCGCCAACATTTCCCCGGCCCACAACCAGACCGGTGTTTCCCTGAATCCTGCATATTCCTGGGCTATCAACAATGAAGTTGGCAGCAGGCAGGAGTATTTGCTGTGGGTGCTGGGTCAGAATGACTCAAGTCTGACATATCAGGAGATTGTTATCAACTCCACCAGTGTTTCTGATGCAGTTCTCCTGGAAAACAACACCCTTTACAACTGGGGCATTATAAATGCGGTGGCCTTAGGTTCTTATCACCAGGGCTCCGGTTCATATAAAGCAGTTTCCATCGGTCTGGTGGAAGGCCTCAGTGCCTTCACCACTGAAAAATAAACAGAATAATGGAGTGTAACCTTGAAAATCAACAGAACAACATATGCTTTGATAATAATCGGATTTCTGCTGGTGGCAGGGTTCCTGTGGGGGTGCTCCGGCTCTCCCGGAGGAGGAGAAACCTTTTCTCCATCAGATGTTGAAAGCACCGGAGGAGATTATGTCCCCGGTGAAGTGATTGTCCGCATTGGGCCGGGGATGAATTCCGCCAATGCTGCGTCAGTTGTGTCCGGCACGGTATCCAGGGAATTTTCTGTCGCCGGGATGTCTTTTGCCGTCATTAAGCTGGGGGGGGGAACTGTTGAAGAAGCAGTAAGCCTTCTTGAAGAAACCCCGGGAATCGACTATGCTCATCCCAACCACATCTACCGGACCACCCTTGCCCCGGACGATCCCTATTATGAGTCCCGTCAGTATTGCCATCAGCGGATGGATTCCCAGGGAGCCTGGGATGTGACCACCGGAAGTCCCGGTGTTGTGGTGGCTATAGTTGACACGGGAGTCAACGGCACCCACCAGGAATTTTCCGGTCGGATGGTGGCGGGCTATGATTACATCAACAACAGACCCCTGATGGGTACTGAGGATTCTGACGGGGCAGGCCATGGCACCCATGTGGCGGGCATTGTGGCTGCTACTGGAAACAACGGCATCGGAGTGGCAGGACTGGACTGGCAGTGTGGAATCATGCCAGTGAAGGTCCTAAGCGACGAGGGCTACGGCAGTGATGTCGGTGTCGCCCAGGGAATCCAGTTTGCTGTTGACAATGGCGCTGACATCATCAACATGAGCCTCGGCGGGCCCGGATATGCCCAGGTCATGCAGGATGCCATCAATCATGCCAATGATAATGGCGTGCTGGTGGTGGTTTCCATGGGGAATGATGCCATGAAACTGCCTTCATATCCCGCAGCATGCCAGGGAGTCATAGCCGTGGGAAGCACCGACGGCAACGATTTAGTGAGCGGATTCTCCACCCGGGGAAATCATATCAGTGTCAGTGCGCCGGGATGCAGTATCTTTTCCACTTACATCGGAGGATCTTCTTCCTACAGAACCCTCAGCGGAACTTCCATGTCATCCCCCCAGGTATCGGGACTGGCAAGCCTGCTGATGGGGCTGAATCCAGGCTGGGCGCCGTCCCGGGTACGGTCAGTCATCGAAAACACCGCGGACGATATTGATCAGCCGGGGTTTGACATTAATTCAGGATACGGTCGCATTAACTGTGCCAGTGCCGTCAATTCCAGCACTGCAGATCGTTACGGAGCCATGTCAATAACTGTGAGAGATGGAGGAGTTGTTCAGACCGGGGTCAATGTGGTGGTTAGAAACAGCACCGGCGGAACAGTGGCTAGCACAAGAACTGCCGGCAATGGAGTTGCTTACTTTTTCTTCCTGCCGGGAGGTAATTATATTGCCAGCTCTCATATTGGCGGATCAACCGTCGAAACCGGCACTCTGACCGTGAGTCCCGGTGCAACCATAAGCACTACCATCGATTTCTAACAGGAATATCCATATTATATAAAAGCCCCGATAAACCGGGGCTTTTTTTATCTTATGACAGTGATATCCGGATTAATGCCCTTCTGCCTCTTCCAGCTCCCGGTGGAGGGACTCCCATTGTTTCAAATCTTCCTCCAGCTTGCGATGAAGCTCTGCCATATCTGCCGACAGGTTCAAGAGGCGGTCAGCATCAGTGGCAACTTCCGGCCTGGCCATTTCTGCCTCCAGCCGGTCGATCTTTTCCTCGGTGCCGGCAATCTCATCTTCGGCCTTTTGAATACGTTGTTGAACTCCCCGGAGGACCTTCTCCCGGGGGACATTGATGGGAGCATCCACAGGAGCGACATACTCCGGTGTTTTAATTGGGGATGTAATGTCCCGGCTTGTCTGGGGGGGGCGGGTTTTCTCCTGTTGTTTTTTGAATTTATAATATTCATAATCCCCGGGATAATCCACAAGGGTGCCATCCAGAATCTCCACCACCCGGTTGCAGACCTGTTGCAGAAAGTAGCGATCGTGGGACACCATTATAACAGTCCCCCGGTAATCCTCCAGGGCCGAGGCCAGGGCTTCCCGGGAATCGATATCCAGGTGGTTGGTGGGTTCATCCAGCAGGAGGACATTGGTGGGAGTCAGCACCAGGCATGCCAGGGAAAGCCGGGATTTTTCTCCCCCGGATAAAACCGATACAGGCTTGAAAACGTCATCCCCCCGGAAAAGGAAGCATCCCAGTATGGTTCGCAGATGAGTATTGGATGCATCGGGATTAATCTTCATCAGGGTTTCCATGGGGGTCAGGGAAGTGTCCAGCTGTTCAGATTGGTTCTGAGAATAATACCCAATTCGGGCATGGGGATGGCATCGCAGGCTTCCCTGGCTCTGTTTCATGATCCCAGCAAGGATTTTTAGCAGAGTTGTCTTTCCGCATCCGTTAGGGCCCATCACGGCGATGCGATCCTGATGATTTATCGTGAGCTTTCCTTCCAGAGGGACTCTCTTGCCGGGATAATCCCGGGCCAGGTCCTTCATTTCGAACACCGTGGACATTCCTCTGTCGTGGTGCTGGAAGGTCATCTTTATGGTTTTATCCTTCCCTGCAGGAGCTTCTATCAGATCCATCCGTTCAATCATTTTTTCCCGGCTCTTTACCCGGGATGCCAGGGTTGCCTTGTAGCGGAATCTTTCGATGAACCGCTGATCCTTTTCCAGTTTCTTCTGCTGGAGGAAGTATGCCTTTTCGTGCTGTTGTTGATCCCGGTTCCGCTGGTTTATGAATGAATCATAATTTCCATGGTAATCCCGCAGGATTCCCCTGTTGAGATAAAGAGTGCGGTCAGTGACCCGGTTGAGGAAATACCGGTCATGGGAAACAATGATCACTGCGCCGGGATAGCTCGCCAGGTATCCCTCCAGCCATTCCACCGCAAAAAGATCCAGATGGTTGGTAGGCTCATCCAGCAAAAGCAGGTCCATTTCCCCCAGCAGAAGTTTGGCCAGTTCAATGCGCATCTGCCATCCGCCGGAAAAATGTGACACCTGTCGGGCTTTGTCTTTCAGAGAAAAACCCAGCCCCTGAATCACCACATCAATCTTCCATTCCAGGTCATGACCCCGGGCCTGGTCAAAGCGATGATGCAGGTCAGAATATTGCTCCACCATCTCTTCCATCCGGGGATTTCCACCGGGGATTTTCTCCATTTCCCCTTCCATCCTGCGAAGCCGTTTTTCCATGGCCACAAGATCCGGCAGTGCATTTCTCATCTCCCGGCCCAGAGTTTTGCCCTGCTTGACGGTAATCTCCTGGGAAAGAGTGGCCACAGGACAGTATTCTTCAAAGATTATACTGCCCCGATCCGGTGGGAGTTCTCCCTGGATAATCCTCAGAAGGGTTGTCTTTCCACAGCCATTGGGGCCGATGAGGGCAATCTTTTCTCTGGGTTTTACGCGAAAGGTTATTCCAGAGAGAATTTCTTCCCCGCTATAAAATTTATATATTTCCTGAACCTGGAGCATTTTGATTTACCTTAACCGCATGTTTATTGATATAATTTCCGGGGTTCTTTTATTTGATTGACAGTAAAATCTCGGTGTTGTTTGCATGGAGTAGTTACTGGTGGTGGAATATTGCCGGGAAACAACGACTATGATTTTACCACAGCTCCGGCAACGGGGCAATAGTTTCACCGGGTTTTACTTAAAGACCTCCGGAGGAAGGGGAATAATTAGTTTTCTGCAGAAATAAATATTATCAGGTTTCAAGGAGATGGAAAATGGAAAAGAAATATTCGCCGGCAACCGTGAGGGTTTTGAATTATTCCAGGAATATCATCCAGGGCAGGGGTGAATGGGATCAGTTTGTCAGTTTGATTAAAATCGCCATACAGCATCGGGATGCCCTGTTTGAATACTACAACAGGACCATCCGTCCCACGGTAAAAACAAAGGATTCCGGAAAAGTCAGAGCCCTTCTTTATGTGGCCATGGAAGAGATGGAAGAAATCCTTTTAAAACTGCTGGAGGTTGCCGGAAACCGGGACACATCCTCTCTGGAGCCTTTGATAATGAAGCTGGAAGCCAATGCTGAACGCACCGGCGGGATTATCACCGCCTTGAAGAAGGCGAAGGAAGAAACCCTGAAGGTGTCATCTATAAAACTGCTTCATGAAATAATCCTGGTAGGGCTTGAAGTTATGCGGAACAATGTAGAGCCTGCCATGCTTGCCCTGCGGATACAACCTCTTCTGGGGTATATAAGGTATGTGGAAACAACCCTTGACCAGCTTACTCAGCGTTATCCTGATGAGAAGGAATTAATCGACTTTTTCCAACAGCAGATAAAAAGGATGCAACAGGCTGCCGGCGGGCTTTATCTGTATCTTGAAGGAGGAGAGGAAGGAAAGGGTAGCAAGACTGATCTGTCCAATGCCCTGACTCTTCTTGATCAGGCAGGGCTGGGACTCTGGGCGGCTTTTTCTGCCTTGAACCAGATTTTTGTGGCCAGCCAGGAATATTCCGGAGATCCTCTGGTGGAAGATTTTTACTTGGCTTTGAAACGTTATGCCAGGGGAGAGATTGATGCAAAGGGCATGAAAGATGCCCTGAAGGTTCTGGCACAACACCAGCAGACCGCCGCCCTTGATGTGGTGACCCTGGAGAGGTTTACCTTCCTGAAGCCCAGTGAGAGAGAACAATATATCCCCGTGCTCATTGATATTCTGGATCGTCGGGATCTTCTGCTGGCTTATATGAAGGACAACCTGGAAAACCCCCAGTTGATTCAGGAAGCTCTGGATAAATACAGGGATCTGTCCGGGAAATTCTCCAACAATCTCGGGGACCTGGAGGGAACCATCCGGACAAGGCCCGACTTCCGGGAAGCCTCTCACTTTCACGAGCTTCTCTCTTTGATCCGTCTGGCTTATGAAGAGAAGATATCTGATTTCGCCCTGGAAAAGAAAGCCTTGTTTCTTGATGAATACGGCAAGGATCTCAAGCGTCAGTTGATTTTGCAAGAACGGCATCACCCGGAAACCATGGTTGATTCCATCAGCCTTCGGGGAGTGGTGGAACGACATGGCAAGGGTCTTGAGAAGATTTTTCATTACCTGGCCTCGGGAAACCGTCAGCTTCTCCCGGAGGCTTATGAAATAATCGAAGAAGCTACCCAGGATCTATTGGGAATTCAGAAGGAGATAAACAGGAAGGCAAAGGAGATGGAGCAGACCGGCGATGTCACTCTGTGTCCTTCCTGCGGTCATTCCAACCCGGTCACCGAGGTGAACTGTTCCAACTGCAGTGTTCCTCTTTTTGGCGCGTCGGGGGGCGGGGTTTTGGATGTTACTGAATCCAACGGTGCCGCCGTGGTAGCTGGTTCAGGCACTGCGAGTCTTTCTGAAAATTTCAAGTTTATCAAAACTGTCCTTGAAGATGTTTGCGCCGGGATTATTTCCTGGCAGGAAGCCGAAGAAATGCTTCTTCCCGGCTGGGACAGGTTTCAGGATGTGCAGTTGCAGTTAGGGACAAACGTACTGCCAGTAGTGGAGGAAACCAATGACCCGGAGCTGAATCAGGCCTATGACCAGTTCTGTGAAGTGCTGGATTATTTCGGGCAGGTGATGCAGGAGGTTTTCTCCGCCATTGCCCGGCAGAACGCCGAAGGGGTGGAATCAAACATCCCCGGAGTAGTCGAGGCGGGGCTTGAAATTGCCCGTCTTGACCAGCACCTGCAACATACAGTTAAGAGCTTTAAAGATCAGCCCATGGAGTTTTCCTGAGGTATCCGGATCCCGGTGATGGCGGCCCGGCACTCCAAAGCCATGTAAGAACTTCAGTCCCGCCGGGCCTATGTGTTACTTCTCATCCACGGTCAAGATGATACTGTTGGAATGTCCCCGTACCTGGGGTTCATACATGCAGTAAGCCTGGGTGGGCAGGACATTCACCTGTCCATACATTTCCGGGCGCAGATCATATGAGAAGTTCAATGTTCTGTCCCGGTGAAGGCGTTCCACAAAGAAGGCCATTTTTTCATCCCGGACTTCCTGATGGGCAGTCCATTCACTGCGGTTCTTGTCCTCCTCCGCCATGTCCACTTCGAATCCCGAGGGGAGAGGATCTTCCACAATCACATGGCGGTAATCCTTGTCGGGGGTGACCTGGATGATGGCCCGTATTTTCTCATTGCGTTCCAGGGGTCTTTCAGGCAGGGGACTCAGGGATTCCACCAGCTGTCCCTTGCGGTTCTTGACAATCTTTACCAGATAGTATTCCCGTTTTACGTCCAGGCCCCGGTTGACTGCCGGGATCTTCTCGGTGTTCAGGAAATAATGAAGTCTTGTGGAATAATAAAGTTTTCCCCGGCCTTTCATGGATATATCCACCTGGTTCTGTCCATTTTGCAGAAGCTCATTTCCTGCAGTGATGATTCTTTTCTCCGGGGGAAGCTGCAGGTTGTTGACATGATAAGCCGACATCAGATTACTGTTGTTCAGGGCAATATCCAGATGATAATCGGGATTGTATTCACCGGTACGCAGAAGATAGCTGGTAAGGGCATAAACCACCGCGGCGGTGTCTTTGGTGGAGTTGTATCCCTGGCCGAAACGTTGACGGTTGAGCCAGTTAATGATGAGGGGAATATTCTTGTGGCCGGGGCGCACCTGCAGGTATGCCTCAAGACAGAAGGCAGTGCCTTCCAGGTTGTCATCCATCCAGGAATAGGTGTGGGTTCTGCTTTCCCAGTAACACTGATCATCGTCAAGAGTTGCCTGATGGTCCAGGATTTTCATTACCTCTTCGGCGGGGGATGATTCTCCCAGGCCCTCCAGATTCATCGCCAGAAGAGCCAGGGCGTATGAGTTCATATTGTCCCGGTTCTCATATGCCTCCAGGGTTTTCTCTTTGTTTCGGACTCCGGCACGCCACAAAACATACAGGGCATAGGCCCGGGCATTCCATTCTTCATTCTGGATGATGCTTCCCCCGTAAGTTTCCACTGGTTCCGGAGCCTTGTCAATCATAGCCTCCAGTCTTTTGATCCCTCGGTTCAGGCGGAACTGATTAACCGGGAAGCCGTTATCCCTGGCCACTACCATGGTCAAAACCACATAAGCGGTCATATGCAATCTGGCGGGATTGCCGGGCCACCACCCCCATCCGCCGGAAAAATCCTGGGCACTGTTCAGGCGACTCAATCCTTTGCTGACCACATCATCAATTTTTTTTCTGAGGGCTTCATCCTCCAGGCCAATGTAATTCAAGGCCCGGTGGACGGAAGCCGCCGCCAGCACCGGCGAAGCTGTCTGTTCGACGCATCCGTATGGGTACCTGACCAGATAGTCGAGGTTTTCCAGCATGGATGCAGCTATGCTGGGGGAGATTGCCACGTCAATCCGGGATGCTTCTTCTATGACCCTGGCGGGCAGTTTCAGGGGGAAACTTACCGCGGGGGTATCCTGGCTGAGGGAGCCGGATCGGAACATTATCTCTTCGACACCGAAGGGATGAACAGGCACTTTTAATTCCATGGCATCCCGGGCACTGGTTCCCTGGCAGAAAAGGGTGAAGGTGGCCTCGCCGGGGTGCCGGGCTTTTACAGTCCAATAAAAGTCCCTGGAACCGCCGGGTTCGATGGATCCCTCCCGGTGGGATTCACCTTCCATCTCAACTCCGTCAGCTTCGAGCCATACTTTTACATCCTGACGGGTTTTGGTGAAATTGTGTACTACACCGCCGATTTTTATCAGGTCCCTCTGGATGATGAATCTTGGCGTTCCCAGCCTCACCAGGAGGTCCTTGGTGCATATGACCTCACTGATGGCGGAGCCTACCAGGGTTTCTGCAGTGGTGGCCCGAACCGTGGCAATCCATGTGGTCAGGTTGTCGGGCATTACCATTTCAATTACAGCTTTTCCCATCTGATCGGTTATTACTACGGGGGCCCATTTTGCAGTGTCCTTGAAATCCCTGCGGACTTCATCTCTGGGAAACTTATCGGTTCCTCCGGAATAATCCTGAGCAAAGGAGTATGTGGTGTCCACCATGTTATATCCATAATGCCAGAAGAATTCGTGAATGTCCGGGGTCTTGTCCGGGGCGATGGCATATATGGCCTGATCCACCACTCCCAGAGAGATTTCCGCTTCCACGGGCTGGTTGTTGTTATCTGTCACGGTAACGGTGTATCTGGCCCTGTCCCCGGGATAATACCGTTTCTTGTCGGGCTGGACAGAAATTTTCAGCTTTCGATCATCCCGGTTCATTCTGACATTTCTGACCTCGTGGATCAGGCTCATATCCCTGATGGCACAGGCAGAAATAAACACATTGGGAAAGTATTCCTTCCTGAGGGGTATATCGATGGTTTCTGCGCCTTCCC
>CAYNGH010000073.1:0-15719 GCA_964396845.1 uncultured bacterium
CGGGGGAAAGATGAAACGTACCAATAACGGTCTTTATGTTCATCCCATGCCCATCGACCGGGGAAGTGAAGTGACCGACGAGGTGGCCTCAGGGCCAAGGTCCATCATATATGATGTGGCGGAAAACCGTCTTCATGTTCAGAAGGCCATAATGGCCCTTACCATGAGCCGTTTCTTCACCGACAAATAAGGAGGAAAGAATGTCCAAAGTAGCAGTAGTGGCAGTTGGGGGTAACTCCCTAATAACCGATAAAACAAAAAAGTCCATACCGGATCAGTATAACGCGGCATATCAGACAGCACAGCATATTGCCGATATGATTGAGATGGGATATAACGTAGTTATAACCCATGGAAACGGCCCCCAGGTGGGGTTTATTCTTCTGCGTTCTGAGAAGTCCCGGGGAGAGCTTCACGATGTGCCTCTGGATTACTGCGGTGCCGACACCCAGGGAGCCATCGGGTATATGTTCCAAAGAGCCCTTCACAACATCTTCCTGGAACGGGGTATCAACAAGAAGGCTGCAACGGTGGTAACCCAGGTGCTGGTGGATCAGAAAGATCCTGCTTTCCAGAATCCCACAAAGCCCATCGGGTCTTTTTATTCCGAAGAGGAAGCTAAAGAACGGGAGCAAAAGGAAGGCTGGTCCATAATGGAAGACGCCGGCAGGGGCTGGCGCCGGGTTGTGGCATCGCCCATTCCTGTGGAAATTGTGGAGCAGGAAGCCATCCAGAACCTCATCGAGGGAGGATTCACCGTCATCGCGGTAGGTGGTGGCGGAATACCAGTTATTAGGGATGAGAAAGGCAATCTCAAGGGAACCGCAGCGGTTATCGACAAGGACTTCGCCTCGGCACTGCTGGCGGGGAATATCAAGGCCGATGTGTTCGTTATCTCCACAGCCGTGGAAAAGGTCTGCCTGAATTTCGGCAAGCCTGACGAAAAGACTCTGGATCAGATGACCCTGGCGGACTGCAAAAAGTACCTCGCCCAGGGGCACTTCAAAGCCGGCAGTATGAAGCCAAAAATCGAAGCCATTATCAAATTCCTGGAAAAAGGCGGAGAAAAGGCCATAATCACCGATCCCCCCCATTTAAGAGAGGCTCTGGAAGGAAAAACCGGAACCCACATAACAAAGGAATAATCATGCTGACAAAAAAGGGCCGGTTTACCCGGCCCTTTTGTTTTTTCTGAACAATATCAGATATAACATAAACATTAATATAATTTATATAACAAATGATTGTAAATAGCGTTAATAATACAAGTGAATATATGTAATAAGGGGATATATTATTGGGAGTCAGGATGAGAAATATAACAATCGTGTTGGCCTTGGTTTTGTTCTCCCTCACCGCTGATGCCGGGGCCTCCAGGATCCTTAAATTTCAGCTGATGGCCCTTGAGCAGGCTGGGGGACGTTTTGTTGCGGTTATTCGGGAACCTTCGGGGAATCAGATCCGGGTTCGAGCAGGACAGCAGGTGCAGGGCTGGACTGTCGAAACGATTCAACAGAATCTTTTAGTGGTAGCAAAGGACAATATGACCGTTAGAATCCGCCCGGCTTACCGGAAGGTCAGAACCCCGGCAGTTTCTCCCTCGCCGGTCAGGTCCGTGCCGGATTATCCTTCTCCCTCACCATCATCGATTTCACCCCGCAGAAGTGTTCCCGGCTCAACCCGGCCTTCAAGATCCACAGAGGTGGATAGAACCTGTTCCTCCCCGGGGATTATGAAGCTGGAGCAGGTGGTGATCCTTGATGGAAAACCTCTGGCGGTTATTTCCGGGTATAGAGGGACAGTTTACCGCCTGTGGGAAGGGGATAAGATCGGGGGTTTTCTTGTGGAGAAGATTGAGCTGGATCATGTGGTTCTTCGTTCAGTTTATGGAAGCCGTCTTGCAACTACTCTTCATATGCCCTCTGCTTCTTCTGATTCCCCCAGAAAAACCGCCGTTACAGGAGAACACAAGACCCTGAAGGTGGTATCCCCGGATTCCCCGGGAGAAAAAAGTGATATGGAGCTGGTGGGGATTATTCAGTCGGGGGCTTATAGAATTGCTGTGATTCGCTTTGGAGAATCGATGCCTGTCAACCTGTTGCCAGGGCAGGAAACTAATGGATGGAAAATGGTGTTCATTGGCGATGACCAGGTGACCATGCGTTCAGTTCATGATCCGGGCAAAACCAGAACTCTCCGTTTTCACAGTCCCTGAGCTGTTTCTGTTGTTTATTCCTCCGGGGACGGGTTAATAATCCTCACAGTTCCAGTTCCACCGTCCATTTCCACCAGATCCCCTGTTTTAAGGAATCCAGTTATTCCCGACAATCCCACAATAGCGGGAAGTTCCATTTCCCGGGCTACAATGGCTGAATGGGACAGGATGCTCCCCCGTTCCACCAGCAGACCCGATGCCGAGGGATAAAGGGGAATCCAGCCGGGATCTGTCCGGGGAGCCACCAATATTTCACCGCCAAGTTCCAAGTTGTCATCGGGAGAGGTTATCAGCTTCACAGTCCCCCGAACCTTGCCGGGACTGCAGCCGGTACCGGTAAAGACCCCGGGGATGAGTGTATCGGCGGGGTTTTCCCCGGGCAGTGATTCCAGCTGATTGCAATAAACAGGGCCATATGTGACCAGGCGATCCGGGGGTTCTTTCATATCCTGATACTGCTCGAATTCTTTTTTTCGCAGGGCGATGGTACTCTTGAGGGATGGCCCTGTCCAGGTGCCCACTATATAGCTGAAAAGTTCATTCATCTCCAAATAAAACACATCCTGGACGCTGTTGATGGCTCCCAGTTGGTAAAGGTTTTTGCCAAGCCCCAGAAACAGCCTTCGCATGAGGCCGAACATATTGGTTCGGGCAAATCGCTGGTATTCCCGGAAAGAAACTGCTTTCTTTGCGAAGGACAGTATCAGGTCAAAAGCCCACCTGGCGGGGATGAAGCCCATTATCATGCGCCAGCCCAGCCTGCCTCGGGCATCCCGTCGGGCCTGGCAATTGTCAGGTTCGTCTTTTCCCCTGGCCGGGGGTGGCGATTTGAGGTAATTTTTCAGGATGGAAAAGATGAAGGCTGGTTCTTCTCTCAGGGAAGGAACCTCCAGCTTCAGTTCTCCTATGGAGCGGTATTGATAGCAGTGCAGATATTCCCGGATCATTTCCTGCAGGAGCCGGTTCTCGCCCGGAGGGAGCCGAGGACCGCAGTATATCCGGGCCAGCTCATCAGGAAAAGCCCTGTTGAATTGATCTGCAATTTCCCGGTGATTTGCGATGAATTGTGCCATATCCTGGAGCGCCTTTACAGGCCGTGTTGACTCGATGTTTCCCTGGCCTGATAGAAGGCGGTTTTTCAACCCTTCATTGTCAGGATCCAATTCCCACCGTTCAATCAGCATCCCCAGCAAGCCCATGGAGATCATGGCCATAAAATCGTTGATAATTGGTGCCTTCCAGTTGCCCAGGACCGATGATTCCAAGTGATTGTATATTTCCAGCAACCGATGGGAATCTGTCCCTTCAAAATCAAAGTCCCGGAATTTGTTGAATTCCCTGTGGATAATCCTCTGAAACTTCCGGGATCGCCCATGGATGGTGAGGAAACTCCACAGAAGACTGGCCCCTGACACAGCCAGCCGGGGAAGGTGAACAAAAAACCGCTGGAAAAATCCGGGGCTTGATTCATCTGCGGGATTATAATCGCCGGGGCGTCGAACTCCCATCATTTGTTCCATGAAACGTCGGTTATAGCTGTATCCCGGCATCAGAGAGATGAGGCGGTACCAGTTTTTTAGATTGTAATAAACCCGGCCCTGGAGAAGGCCGATCATGTTTCTCAGGTAGAAATCATTTTTTTCTATCACCTGGGCAGGCACCCGGAGAATCTGGCAGAACTGCACATAAACCCGATGATATGCATTGGATGCAAAACTGAAGGTCAAAGGAGTGGTCACTCCTGAATAGCTCTCCACAATATTGGAGTTGTCCCATATGGTTTCATACTCACTCCGGGAAGGCCTCAACTGTTGGATTGTGGTGATGGGCCGGGACTGGAGGATGTGAATCTCTCCATCTTCATCCTGGGTCCATTCCACATCTTGAGGGCCTGCTCCCATGCACTTTTCTGCTTCAAGGCAAGCCCTGGCAACATCCCTGACCTGTTGCCGGTTCAGGCTTGGCCTGTCCCTCAGTTCATCGGCGATCTCCACAGTGACGGTGCCGTTTCCTGATTCCCTGTCAGGGACTGACTGATGTGTCTTGTGGGATATGGATTCTTCCATTATATCCAGACCCGGCCCACGGCTGATGACAAAACGGTCAGCTTCCTGCCCCCCGGATACAAGGCCTTCTCCCAGCCCGGGAACTGCATTTATCAACACTTCATCCATCCGGCATGTGAGGGGATTCAAAGTGAAGGTGACTCCCGATGCGACACCGGGGATCATTTTCTGGATAATCACCGCCACTTCAATGTTGTCCAGAGGAATTCCCCTGGCCCGTCGATATGCCAAAGCCCGGTCTGACCAGGCCGATGCCTGGCACTGGCGAATCCGATTTAATACCTGTTCTATGCCGTAACAGTAAAGATAGGAATTCAACTGCCCGGCAAAGGAATCAGTAGTGCCATCTTCATCAACAGCGCTGGATCTGACTGACAGAGGGCCATCCCAGCCGGGGACTTCATCTATGGCCCGGGTGAGAATCTCTTTTTGCTTTGGCGATATTTCTGCGGATTCTATTTTGTTTCGGATTTCATTTTGGATTTTTTTTTGTATGTCCGGGGACATATGGGCCAGCTGTCGGGTTTGCCGATGTATATCCGGCAGAATTTCTGCGGTGGACAGCTGGAAAAATTTTGTGGTGAGAATTATAAAGGGGGGCACCTCAAGGCCTCCGCCGGAAAGACGCAAAAGCCCCATACCCTTACCTCCTGTCAGGGATGAGGAATAATCAGGGGAGGGTTCTCCGGGCTTGATGATCAGTGGTTCCAAGTAAACCTCCGGAAGGGAGTATTGTGTCTTGTGGCGGGCCGTCTATGATCTCCCGGGGGCAGGGCTTGAAACCTGCCTGGGAGATGGGGCAGGGGAGGGAACAACCGGAGTTGCAGGTGGCTCTGTTTCCAGCACCACTTCAATGGTATCCTGGTTTGTTTCGTCATCAGCATCAATGATGACAACTTTTTTCTGGGTGACATATCCTCTGGCCATTATTTCCAGCATGTATTCCCCCGGCTCAATCTCTTCCAGGGTTGCTGTTCCGCCCCGGGTTATGGCGGTCAGCCCCGTTTCATCGGGTTTGTCGGCAGGTTTCAGGGCAAGGGCGGCCCTGGTGTTGACTTTGACCTGCAAGGTTCGCTATGCCATGGAGTCTGGCAGGAAACCAGCACATCTATGCGGTCGGTTAATTGTTGCTTCCGGGACTGGGGAAGGTAACCGTCCCGATGGAACTTAAACAGGTATTCTCCCTCCCGGGGCAACAGGATTGAGATACCGCCGGGCATGTGTATGTCGGCCACTGGAATATTTTCCTGATCAAAATCGTTTTTTTCAATCAGAAAAATACTGATCATCTGTGCCTGGGTGTCTTGAGGAAAGCTGACCCGGGGTGGAGATTCCTCGGGGATGGTGGCTGGTTTTCCGGTGATCCATGGCAGGGGTTTTCCGTCAATGCTGATTTTCTCTCCCATAGGGCCCAGGAGAATTATCATTCCGATAATAATAGAAATCAGGAGCAGGCCGAATATGAAGGTTGCGCCGTGTTTTGGAAGCCGGTCATAGTGAACTACCTGCACGGTAATGTTGTCGTTGCCTCCCCGCTGGTTTGCCAGCTCCACCAGGGATGCTGTAGCCTTTGACGGTTCTGCAGACTTGGCGATTTCCAGGATTTCTTCGTCGGATACCAGCCCGTGAAGACCATCGGAGCATAGGACAAATCGATCTCCGTTTTTCAGGATTGTGCGGTTGTATTCAAAGGTGATCTTCTCGTCAACCCCCATCGCACTGGTGATGAGGTTTTTGAAGGACTGCTCCCGGGCCTGTCCTTTGTCTATCTGTCCAGTATCGATCATCTGCTGGACAAGGCTGTGGTCTTTGGAGAGCTGTTCGATTTTGCCCTTGCGAATCCGATAGACCCGGCAATCTCCCGAGTTCACCGCCACGGCCCGGTCACCTTTGAGGATAAGAGCGCTCATGGCTGCGCCAGCCTTTTTGCTTTCGGTGGAGAGGGCGTATTGGTATATCTTTGTATTGGTGATTTCCATCATCCTGGTTACCGATTCCCGGTCATAGCTACCGGGGTTTCTCTTGAAACAATCGGTGAAGGAATCCACCACCATCTTGCTGGCTACTTCGCCGTTGTCGTAACCGCCGATGCCGTCCACGGTGATGAACATTGAACCGCTTCCAGCCTTCTGCTGTTTTCGGTCAGGCACAAAAAAACCGAAATAGTCTTCGTTGTTCTCTCTGACCATTCCCGGATCCGTCAGGCTCCAGAACCTGATTATGGATTTGTCCATCAGGATATATTCCAATTTATGCATTCCCCACGGGCTTTATAAAAGATTAAACAGGCAGTGACCATGAAATATTACCAAAGGGCATTTCAACACTTCATCCATGAGAATTCCCCTCTGCTTTCAGGTATCCTGTTTAATCGATAAAAATGTCCAAGTAAAAAAGACGGCTTGAGCCGTCTTTTGATGTTTGCCCGTATCAGGCTTCTTCGGTCTGGTTTATGGATTTTTCAATTTTTCTCTTGACTCTCTGAAGGGCATTGTCGATGGACTTGGTGTTGCGGCAAAGCTGATCCGCGGTTTCCTGATAAGATTTTCCTTCAAGGTAGCACTGCAGGACATCTGCTTCCAGGGGTGAGAGATTTTTCTGGATCTTGTCCCTCAAGTCATCGGAAAGCTCTGCACTGATAAATATCTCCTCGGGGTCAACCACCTTGCTTCCGGTCAGGACATCCAGCATGGTTCTGCCGGAGTCTTCGTCATAGATGGGTTTATTGAGGGATATGTATGAATTCAGGGGGATGTGCTTCTGCCGGGTTGCAGTTTTTACTGCGGTGATAACCTGCCGGGTGATGCACAGGTTGGCAAAGGCGGAAAAAGAACACATCTTGTCAGCCCGGTAGTCCCGGATAGACTTGTATAGCCCGATCATTCCCTCCTGAAGTATGTCTTCCCGATCCGCTCCCACCAGGAAGAAGGAACGTGCCTTCACGTGGATGAGATTGCGGTATTTGTTGATTAGGTACTCGGTTGCCAGTTCGTCGCCGTTCTTTGCAAGCTTGACGATCTCTTCGTCAGATTCTCTCTGCAGGTTTGCCATGTAGTTGTTTGCCAGCTTTAACAATTGAAAACCCCTTTTCATGTTCCTCCGTCGGTCCTGGATGACCCCGGGAGGATGGATTTTTGCGGATAACCCCGGGTATCATACCCGCAAGCTGTAGGCCATCCAATTTTGGCAGTGAACTATTCGGCCTGTTTTGCCCGATGCTTTGCCAGATGCCTCCCCCCTGCACCTCTGCTCAGCACTTCCAATTCCGGCCAGGTCATTGCCCGGTGAGGCCAGAAAAACCTTGGAATCAAGCCGTTTAACCCTGTAATATATATTTAGTGTTATATATACATTATTTAAAGAAACTTTACAGGATTTTCAAAAGTTTGTCAAGGGGGATATGTCAATATTTATGAATTAATTGTTGCGAACCGCGATATATGGGGCTTGATGGAGATTGCCTGCATGGTTGTACATGGCTTTTGAGTTGAATCATTTTACATGAAATTAAAAAACATGTTAACAACAACTCCATGCATGGATTCCTGGAAACATTCTGGGGAATGATTATTTTTTGATTCTGGTGCCTTCCTTCAGGAGAGTCGCCAGCTGTCTGACCCTTCGTATGGCATCCGGGATGTCTTTTGCCTTCTCGATGGCCCTCTCGAAAGCGCTCCCAACAATTACCCCGTCGGCGAAAGCACATATCTCCCGGACCTGCCCGGGGTTATTGATGCCGAATCCCACGCACAGGGGGATCGTGTTACGTCCTCGGATTATTGTGACAAAATCTTTCAATTGCTCAGGATCCGGTTTGCCGCTTCCTGTAACTCCTGTCATGGAAACCACATAAACAAACCCTCGGGCCGATTCAAGTATTGATTCTGCTCTTTTACGGGGAGATGTGGGAGCTATAAGGCGGATCAGAAACAGTTTGTCGCCGGGCCATAAGTCCGTCAATTCCGGGGATTCCTCAGGGGGAAGATCCACCGCCAGGACTCCGTCGGCACCGGCTGTTACTGCATTTTGATAAAACCTGTCACCTCCCATCTTGAGAATGGGATTATAGTAACTGAATATTATGATGGGCACCTGCGAGAATCCCCGGATTTCTGCAGTCATCTCAAGGACTTTTTCAAGGTTCATCCCCCGGCCCAAGGCTCTGGCAGAAGAACGTTGTATCACCGGGCCGTCGGCGGTGGGATCGGAAAATGGGACTCCCATCTCCAAGATATCGATTCCCCCATCAATCATTCCCCGGATGATTTCAAGGGAGCTTTCCCGGTGGGGGTCCCCGGCGGTGATGAACCCCACAAGAGCCTTTTCACCCAGGGATCTCAGCCGGGCAAATGTTGAATCAATCCTGTTCATTCCTCTTCTCCTTTGAAGACAGATACCCGGTGACAATTTCCATATCCTTGTCGCCTCTTCCCGACAGGCATACAAGAATCGGGCCGGAATCGGGCTGGCGGGCTTCAATCATTGCCTGGGCCAGGGCATGGGAACTCTCCAGGGCGGGGATAATGCCCTCTGTGACTGTCAGAGAAAGAAAAGCTTCCACTGCCTGGTGATCATCAATCGAAACATACCGGGCTCGGCCTGAATCTTTCAGATAGGAATGTTCCGGCCCCACTCCGGGATAGTCAAGGCCTGCGGAGATGGAATGGGCTTCCCGGATCTGGCCGTTTTCGTTCTGAAGGACATAGGACTTGGCCCCATGGAGGACCCCCACGGAACCCAGTCCCAGGGTGGATGCATGTTTTCCCGTTTCGATTCCCAGTCCGGCACTTTCCACACCGATAAGATCCACAGGATCATCCCGGAAGGCATGGAATATCCCCATGGCATTGCTTCCTCCGCCGACACAGGCAATAACCTTTGCCGGGAGTCTGCCTTCTGCTTCCAGAATTTGTGCCCGGGCTTCAATCCCAATTATCTTCTGGAATTCTCTTACCATGAGGGGATATGGATGCGGGCCTGCTACGGAGCCGATGACATAAAAAGTATCCCGGACTCTGGCAACCCAGTGTCGCATTGCTTCGTTCATGGCATCCTTAAGGGTCCCGGAGCCTGATTCCACCGGCACCACCTCTGCTCCCAACAGTTTCATTCTTTGGACATTGGGAGCCTGACGTTGAACATCCAGAATTCCCATAAAGACTGTGCATTCCATCCCGAACAGGGCTGCCGCGGTGGCAGTGGCAACACCATGCTGGCCGGCACCGGTTTCGGCGATGACCCGACTTTTCCCCATCCACCGGGCCAGCAGAACCTGCCCCAGGGTGTTGTTAATTTTGTGGGCTCCGGTATGGAGCAGGTCTTCCCGCTTGAGATATACAGGAGTATCCGGGGAGATGACACTGAAACGGCAGGTCTTGTACAGGGAGGTGGGCCTGCCGGCATAATTTCTCTGAAGCTTAACAAGCTCACGGTTGAATTCTTTCTTGTCCCGGTGGGCCATATAAGCCTGCTCCAGCTCTAAGAGGCAGGGCATCAGGGTTTCCGATGCATATCTTCCGCCGTAGGGGCCAAAGTGGCCTCTCTTGTCGGGGAGGTTATACATTGTCACAGGAACCTCCTTATCTCCAGCGGTGGCTGTTCACCTCTTACTTTTTCAATGAACCGCCGGACCAGATCCATGTCTTTTATCCCCGGTGATTCCTCCACGCCACTGCTGACATCCACCCCCCATGGATTTGCCATGGCGATGGCATCTTGTATGTTGTCGGGATTGAGTCCCCCTGCCAGTATTAGGGGAGCAGGCCAAGGGTGGCTCTTTGCCCGGCTCCAGTCCCAGCTTATGCCTGTGCCTCCCGGGAGATGCTTCCCCGGGGATTCTGCCAGAAAGCCGTTGGCGGGATAAAGGGGAGCATCATCAAAAGAAGGTTTTCTGTTGTTAAAGAGGGCTTTTATCACCTTCAGTCCGCGTCTTTTAACAAACTCAACATCCTGGGGTTTTTCGACACCGTGGAGCTGTACTGTTCCGATGCCGATGGCGCAGGCAAAATCAGCTGCCACCCGAGGGTCTTCATTGGAAAAAACTCCCACACAGGCTGCCATCCCTGCAACTGCCTGAACAATGTGTCTGGCCCGTTCCATGTTGACATATCGGGGGCTGTCAATGCAGAGCACCACTCCCAGGGCATCGGCCCCGGCCTCAACGCATTCCCATGCCTGCCGGGGACAGGTGATACCGCAAATTTTTATTTTTATATGATTCTTTTTCATAAATCAGCTCCTCCCCAGCAACTGCTTCAGCCGGTCTGCAGGATCCCTTGATGATGCAAGGTTTTCACCAATGAGGAAATTGTAAACCCCGGCATTTTTTACCTTCAACAAATCAGCCCTGCAATGAAAACCGCTTTCGCTGACCAGTATCATCTGATTTTCTTTAACCAGGGCAAGGTTTAGGGTAGTTTCAAGGTTCACCTGGAAGTCTGCCAGATTCCTGTTGTTTATTCCCACAAGTCTGGCCCCGCATCTTCCGGCAATTTCCATTTCATCTTTGTTATGAACCTCCACCAGGGGATTCATTTCAAGGCTGTGACACAGGGTTATCAATTCCCGAAGGGTTTCTTCTTTCAGGATGGCGGTGATGAGCAGTACTCCGTCGGCCCCCAGGTAGCGGGACTGGTAAAGCTGATAAGGATCAAAGATAAAATCCTTGCGCAGTACCGGCAGGGGGACTGTGTCTTTTACCTGCCTGATGAACCGGGGATCGCCCAGGAAATGATCCACCTCGGTGAGCACTGATATACTGCAGGCACCGCCGTCATAATAAGCCTCGGCGGTTTTTGCCGGGTCAAGGTTCATGTTTATGGCTCCCCGGGATGGAGAAGCCCGCTTGATCTCGGCAATAATATTCATCCCCTGGGGGCCGGGTTTTGACAGAATATCAGAAAGGGCTCTTTGCCCGGTGGTTTTTGCCGACATAGACTGCATTTCTCCGGGAGGAATCCTTTGTATATCCCGGGATAGCTCCTGCTTTTTTTTAATCAGGATTTTTTTTAAAATCCCAGGTATTTCGCATATCGGCTTCATTCAGCTATTCTCCCTGAGGTATCGGGTCATATCCTGAAGTTTTCTCATTGCTCTGCCCTGGTCGATGGATTCTTCCGCCATTTTTATGCCGTCGGAGAAATTTTTCGCCATACCCGCCACCATAAGAGCTCCTGCCGTGTTGACTGTCACCACATCCCGGCATGGGCCTAACTTTCCTTCCAGGACGTCCATGGTATTTCGGGCATTATCCGGGGGATCGCCTCCCTTGATTTCCCATGGTTCTGCCCTGCGTCCTGTGAGCTGTTCCGGGGTGACTTCATAGGTGGTGATCAGGCCCTCCCTGAGCCGGGAAATCCTTGTAGGCCCGCAGATGGATATTTCATCAAGCCCTTCCATCCCATGAACCACAAGGCAGTGCCGGGAGCCAAGCTCCCTCAGGGTCTGGGCAAATAGCTGGGTGAGAACCGGATCATAAACTCCCAGGAGCTGGCAGTTGGCCCCGGCAGGGTTTATAAGAGGCCCCAGCATGTTAAAAATTGACCGGAACCCTGTTTCCCGCCGGGGGCCTGCGGCATGCTTCATGGCCTTGTGATAAAGAGGAGCAAACAGGAAGCCGATTCCCACCTGTTCAACCACTTCTTCGGTCACCTCGGGGTCCACATTGACGGGAACTCCCAGCTCCTCCAGCAGGTCGGCACTGCCACATCGGCTGGAAACCGAACGGTTGCCATGCTTGGCGACGGTCACCCCGCATCCCGCCACAACAAAGGCAGCGGTGGTGGATATGTTGAATGTGTCGGCCCCGTCGCCTCCGGTACCGCAAGTGTCAACTACGGTCCCTGAAGTGGTGTTGATTCTCCGGGCCCTTCGACGGAGGGTCAGGGCACTGCCGGTCACCTCGGAAAAGGTTTCTCCCTTGCAGGCAAGGGCCGCCAGGAAAGCACCCACCTGGGCACTGGTACAGTTGCCGGACATTATCTCTTCCATCACTCCGGAAGCCTCGTCCTGATGAAGATCCTGCCTTGCAATGAGTTTTTTTAATATTTCCTTAATCATCTTTTCCTTCCCCGGTTATATTCATTGTCCTTATAAAATTTCTCAGGAGTCTTTTGCCCACCCTTGTCATTATGGATTCAGGATGAAACTGGATCCCTTCGGTGGGATGAGTCTGGTGACGGATTCCCATAATCTCGCCGTCCTGGGATGTGGCACTGACTGTCAGTTGCCGGGGAAGGCTTTCGCTGTCCACCGACAGGGAATGATAACGCATGGCTTCAAAGGGGTTGGGCAGTCCCTGAAAAACTCCTTTGCCATCGTGACTGATCATGGATGTCTTGCCATGCATTATGCTCCTGGCCCTGAGAATTTTCCCCCCGAATGCTCCTGCGATGGCCTGGTGCCCCAGACAGACACCCAGGATAGGCAGTCTGCCGGAATACTCCCTGATAATTTCAATGCAGACCCCTGCATCCTGAGGCTTTCCAGGGCCGGGAGATATGACTATGCCGTCGGGGGCAATCCTGTTGATTTCGCCGGGCCTGATCTGGTCATTACGGATTACCATAACCTTCTGGTCCAGCATCATCAGATATTGAACCAGGTTGTAGGTAAAAGAATCGTAATTGTCAATCATCAGGATCATGGGGACACCTCCCCGTTGCATCCTTGAGTTAAGCCGGGATTTATTCCGGTAACCATGGACAGGGTTTTCTGCAGAGCCATGGCCTTGTTTATGGTTTCCTGCCTTTCCCTTTCGGGATCCGAGTCCGCCACGATTCCTGCCCCTGCCTGGATTGTGAAATGATCCCGCTCCACCTGGGCGGTTCGTATGGTTATAGCCATATCCATATTCCCATCGAATGATATGTATCCCACTGCTCCCCCATAAGGCCCCCGGGGCTCCTTCTCCAACCCGGCGATTATCTCCATTGCCCGGATTTTTGGGGCTCCTGTCAGGGTTCCTGCGGGAAAGGCTGACCGGAAGAGATCCCAGCAGTCGAGATCCCTTCGAAGGTTGCAGTTGATGTTGGAGGTCAGATGCATCACATGGGAATACTTTTCCACCATCATGAGGTCCGTCACCTGAACAGTTCCCGTATCGGCAACCTTCCCCAGATCGTTTCGCCCGAGATCCACCAGCATCAAATGCTCTGCCCTTTCCTTGGGATCCGATAAAAGCTCCTCCGCCAGCAGTTGATCTTCCCGGGGGGTTATTCCCCGGGGCCGGGTGCCTGCAATGGGCCGCAGGGTAGCCACTCCCCCCTCCAGCCTCACCATGGTTTCCGGGGATGACCCCACCAGTACCGGCCCGCCGATTTTTATGAAAAACATGTATGGCGATGGATTGACATAGCGCATGACTCGGTAGAGCATCCAGGGATCAACGGGATGGTTGCAACGGAAAGGTTGAGAATAAACCCCCTGTATGATATCCCCTGTCAGGATATGTTCCCTGACTCTGGACACATCTTCCCGGAATCTCTCCGGCGGGGTAACGGTTTCCAGCTCCAGGTTATCTCCCGGCGCAATGGGTTGGTAATCGGCATTATCACGGATTTTACTGTACAGCCCTTGAAGTTTTGAGGCTCCTTTGTCATAAGCCCTGCCGGGATCCTGATTATCCCCGACAAAGACAAGCTCCGTCAGGGTAAGCACATGGCGAAGGTTGTCAAAGATCAGCAGGTTGCCGGTTATGATGAACCGGGCCATGGGCTTATCTGATGGCCAGTGGTGAGGGATGGCCTCGAAAAATGATGCCGATTCATAGTTGAAATATCCCACTGCGCCACCCCGGAAACGGGGGAGCCGGGTTTGTGGCACCGGCTTGTAACGGGACATCAGCTTCCGCATCACCGGCAGAGGATCTCCCTGGTGGGGGATCCTGCGGACATGATCCCCCAGGGTCACTTCAACCCGGTTGTCATAAATTTCGATGAGTTCTCTGGCCTTTGTCCCCATAAAACTGTAACGGCCCCAGCGTTCCCCGCCTTCGACGCTCTCCAGCAGGAACAGGGGAGTGTCATCCTTCAGGAACCGGGCCAGGTTCTCTACAGGAGTCACGGTGTCCCCCAGGATCTCCATGCACAGTGGAATGACATTGCCCTTCCGGGCCATTTGAATGAATTCATCCCGGCAGGGATATATGTCAATCAACATTGTCCTTTGCCTCCCCGTTAATGTCCTGGTTGCCGGCTACAGCCCGATGGACCTGCCGGATCTGATCCATCAGCCGGGCAAACTGCTCTGGATACAGGGACTGAGCACCATCGCTTCTGGCTTCTTCGGGCTTGTGATGAACTTCTATCATAAGCCCATGGGTGCCGGCTGCAACTGCTGCAAGGGCCAGGGGAGGCACAAGGCTCCGGCGACCTGAAGCATGGCTTGGATCCACAAACACCGGGAGATGGCTTTCCCGGAGGATCACCGGGATGGAAGATATGTCCAGGGTGTTTCGATGATGCCGGGCAAAGGTTCTGACTCCCCGTTCACAAAGGACAACCTGTTCATTCCCCCCTTCCAGAATATATTCCGCCGCCATGAAAAGCTCCTCCAGGGTAGATGAGATTCCCCTCTTCAGGAGGATCGGTTTTGTTGACTGTCCCGCCCGGCGAAGAAGGCTGAAGTTCTGCATATTCCGTGCGCCAATCTGAATCATGTCGGCATATTCTTCGACCATGTCAAAGGTATCGGTGTCCATGGCCTCGGTGACCACCGGCATGCCTGTTTCCTTTCGAACCATCGCAAGTATCTTCAGGCCTTCTTCTCCCAGTCCTTGAAAAGAATAAGGTGAAGTGCGGGGTTTGAATGCGCCTCCCCGGAATATATGAGCACCTGCCGACTTCACATGCCCGGCGATGCTCAGGGCCTGTTCCTGGCTTTCGATAGCGCATGGCCCGGCAATAACCGTCAACTGCCTGCCTCCCAGAAGGGCATCTCCCACCTTGATTATAGTATCGGTCTTCCGGAATTCCCGGCTTACCAGCTTGTATGGCCGGGTTACCCGGATTACATCCATAACCCCCGGCAGAGATAGAAAATGGGATTCATCCACCACGCCTTGGTTATAGAGAACCCCGATGGCGACCCGGTTCCCGCCGGGGATGGGGCGGGCAGTAAAACCCTTCTCCTGTATGGAATCCACCACCAGCTGAATCTGGTCATGAGTGGCATCCTGCTCCATTACAATGAGCATCAATAATTCCAATCCCGGGCCTGCCACAGTGAAATTGCATATTTGTAAAAAAAGACAACCTGCCGGCCCGACAATAATTTAAAATATTTTATCAGCTTGGCAGGTCAATTACAAGGGGTAATGGCGATATTCCCGCCGGGGGTTTACAAGAATGGTCATAAATGATATAATTTTGCCTGAAATGCCGGGGTGGCTCAGGGGTAGAGCAGCTCACTCGTAATGAGCAGGTCGTCGGTTCGAATCC
>CAYNGH010000074.1:0-15677 GCA_964396845.1 uncultured bacterium
GGGCGATTTTTTCGGGACTGCTGGCGTAGGGACGGGGAAGCATGGGATACCACAGCTCCAGGGAAAAACCTCTGGGAAAACCTGCCTCAGCAAAAAGCGCTCTGGCAGTGTCAGGATTTGAACGGTATGATCGCCCGGCAATTTTTCGATCCCACAGAGTGTTGAAGGGAGAATCAGCCAGGGGCATTGATTCAGCTATACGTCTTAAGATTCGCTGGCGGTTGATGGCAAAACTCAGGCCCCGGCGCAACAGGGGACGATCCAGGGGATAGCGGGTGCAGTTAAGGCTGATGAAGGAAAAATTCCGGGAAGGCAGGGAACGGACTGAGAGGTGTTTTAACTCTCCTGACTTGATATGATCCAGAACCACCCTGGTGGGGTTTTCCATAAGGTCAATCCGGCCCCGGCGAATCTGCCGGCGTCGAGTAAGGTCGCCAGGAGTCGGCTCAAAAATCAGCCGATCAAGATATGGCCGTTCCCCCCAGTATTCGTTGTTACGGGTCAGAACAATCCTCTGCCAATGTCGCCATTCTGCAAAACGGAAAGGGCCTGTGCCACAGGGGTTGCTACCGAAATCATCCCCCAGGCGGGTGACCGCGGAAGGGCTGACAACAGCAAAGGGCAGATGAGAGATAATCTGCAGAAAACGGGGACTCCTGGAATACAGTTTAACCACCAGGGTATGGTCATCAGGAGTTTCGATGGCTAAAATGTTGCCGGGGTAGCCCCCCCAGACTCCCCGGTAAAATGTAAACTGCCCATAAGAAGGACGATGATAGGGATGATCAATGTTTAGCTGGCGCTCCCAGGAAAACTTCACTGCCCTGGCATTGAAGGGAGTGCCGTCGTGAAACAGAACATTTCGCTCCAGGTTGAAGGTCCACCTCTTGCCGTCAGGAGAAACGGCCCATGACCGGGCAAGTCCCGGGATAATTCTGTTGGTGCGGGGGTCCCTCCTGACAAGGGTTTCAAAAATATTGGAAGCCACCTGGGCCGATTCACTCTCAAGGACAACTCCCGGATCAAGGCTCAGAGGATCTCCCATGGTGCCGAATATCAATGTCCCGCCGTGACGGTTCTCCTGGGCGAGAGCAGTTCCGGCAAGTATCAGTATCAGGATGACCACGGCATGGATCACCTGTATTTTTCCAGGAGCAGTTCTGATATTTATCCCTCCCGGTTAAAAAGCTCTCTTGATGGGCAGGATTTTTCCTTCGTTAATTTCATGGAGGGCTATGGTGACAGGTTTTTTCGACTCAAAGTCTGTCAGGGGTTCCTGGCCGTCGTTGAGCTGTCGCGCTCTTTTGGCCACCATGGTCACCAGCTCAAATTTGCTGCCTATTCCCGGGTTCACCTTGTTGTCCATCAATTCTTCCATTGAAGGATCTATCATAGGGGTTAACTCCTTCCTGTGGGTCCTGTAAGGTTATCTGATGTTAACTGCATCTTTTCATAATCCTGCCTGATTCTAACAGATCCCCGGCAGAAATTCAACTGCTGGTTTCAAAGGTTTTTTTATCCCGCACCCTCAGCCGGGAAGCCCGGATGATTGACACAAGATCCTCAACTGCTTCATCCACCTGATCATTATAAATAATATAATCATAATATGAAGCCTGCCCCATCTCCCAGATGGCAGTTTTTATCCGCTCCCGGATTTTATCCGGGTCTTCAGTTCCCCGGCCCTCAAGACGGCTCTTTAAAATATCCGGATTCATCTCCGGCGGGGCAATAAAAATAAATATGCTGTGGGGACGGGTTTTCATCACCTGGCAGGCTCCCTGGACATCAATATCCAGCACCACGTCCAGCCCCCGGGACAGCTGTTCATCCACCGCCCCGGAAGGAGTGCCGTAATAATTCCCATGGACAAAGGCATATTCCAGAAAGTCCCCATCCTGAATCATCCCGGTGAATCTTTCCTGATCGATAAAATGATAATGGATTCCTTCCAGTTCCTCCCGGCGGGGTGAACGGGTGGTGGCAGATATGGAAAAAACAAGCCGGGGATCTCTGGCAATAACTCTCTGGAGGATGGTTCCCTTTCCTGCTCCTGATGGCCCTGATATTACAAAAAGATCCCGGAAGGCGGTGTTGTTATTCATCTTCTGAAATCTCCATAACTGTGTCATCTTCTCCGGTGGCTAATTTGTTCTGACGGCTTCGGTCAATAATTGTTTCAGGTAGCGACGGCGAGAGTATTATGTGTCCGCTGTTCATTATGAGGATGGATCGGGTCTTCCTGCCCAGGGTGGCGTCCAGAAGCATATGATCCTCCCTGGCTTCCCGGACCAGTCGGCGAAGGGGAGATGAACCGGGCTTGAGGACTGCCACCAGTTTTTCCCGGGAAGCAAAGTTTCCATAACCGATGTTAATAAGCATATTCATCCTCCTTCCAGGGGGGATCTCCGGTATTCAAAGGGAGAACCCGGATGAGATGGTGCCCCCGGGGAAGAAGATCCGGGGCAGACCTGCAAAGGCTGTCCCAGGAAGCCGATGGAGTGTGGGTCCTGTCGATTACTATCACCTTTTCCCGGATGATGGGGGAAAGGTGGGCAGTAGGAGCTATCGGCGACGGAGAAGGTCTTCTCTCCACGGGGATCAGGAGGGCAATCCCTGGAATATATACATCAAAATATTCACATATTATTGCCAGCATCATCGAAAGTGATATTGCAAGCAGAATGATGCCCATTGCAGGAATATAACGTTTCAAAGCTGTCCCCCCAATATGGAGATATTACTGGAAACTGTCGTCCTCCAGCCGGGAGTTTTCCATCCAGTCGTCAAAATATGTCACACCGGGAATCTGCTCCTGGGGAACATATTCCTGAGCCGATGAGCTGTCAGGAGATAGGATCTCTGCAGTATCCCTGGCAGGCTGGAGGTCCCCCATGGAAGACTGCTCCGGTCGTAGAGCCAGCTCACCGCTTTTCTTGCTGATGACAAGGGAATCACTCAGGGGGCGGTTCCTGATTTCTTCGCTCAGGGAATCGTATTCCAGGCGAAGTTTTCTGGCATAATCGATTTTTCCAGTTTCGTGGGCAACCTTCAGGGCCTCTTCCAGCATTGCCGATGCTTCATCTTCATCCCGGAGTTCAAGGTGAAGGATGGCCAGTTTCCCCCGGGCTTCCAGAAGACCGGGATCCCACAGGAGAGCCTCCCGGTATTCAGATACTGCTCCTTCCATGTCCCCTTTTTCCCAGTAAGCCATTCCCAGATTGAAATGAGCCTCGGCATATTTGGGGTTGATCTTGAGAGCCTCGGACCACTGGTGGATTGCTTCGTTCCATTTCTCCTGACGGGCCAGGGCAATGCCCAGATTGTTATGAGCAAAAATATCCATGGGGTCAAATTCCACGGCTTTTTCAAAGGCCATCTCCGCATCTTTGAAACGGCCCAGGGATACATAGGCAAGCCCCAGGTTGTTGTATGTATAGGGATCATCCGATGCAATCCTGAGGGCGTCCATGTAGATTCTGACTGCTTCTCCGGGCATTTGCCGGGCCATGTATGCCTGCCCCAGATTGTTATATGCCAGAACATCGCCGGGACGGTTCTCGATGGCTCCGTGATAATATTCGCAGGCTTTCTCCATTTCACCAATCTTGTAATACAGCATCCCCAGGTTGTTCAGGGCAAAGGTGTTGTCCGGCTGTTCCTCAAGAATTATATTGAACTGGTATATGGCCTCGCTGTGGTGGCCCAGTTGCGAGAAGCAGACTGCAAGGTTCTGGCGGGTCTGGAGATCTGAATTGTTGAACTTTAAAGATTTCTTGAAGTGGGCAATGGCTTTTTCCAGTTTTCCTTCCCGCATGAAAGCAGTGCCCATATTGGCCTGGGTGTTGGGATCCTCGGGGTTTATTTCGATGGCTTTTTCGAATATCTTCCGGGCTTCTTCCAGGTTGTTGTGAATAAGATAAACCCGGCCCAGATTATTCAGAACATATGTATCGCAGGGATTGATGGCCAGGGATTTTCGATAGTTTTCAATGGCCTTTTCAAAGGAACCTTCCTGGGCGTATATCAGCCCCTTGTAATTGTATGCAAAGGCATCCTCGGGGTTGATCCCAAGAACCCTGTCAAACAGTTTCCGAGCCTGATCAAAATTGCCTTCCCTGGCCAGCAGTCTGCCCAGGTTGTTTCCGGCATAGGAATCCTCGGGATCAATTTCAAGAGCCAGGTGATACTGCTCCTTGGCCTTTTCAAAATCTTCCAGCCGTTCGAAACACTTGCCTAAATTGTTGTGGGCGTAGGTGTCCTTGGGATCTATCTCCAGGGCTTTTCTGAACAGCTCCAGGGCTTCATCCATACGGCCCAGCTTCATCTTGAGAAGTCCCAGGTTGTTCCGGGTATATACATCACCGGGATTTTGCTCCAGGGCTTTTTCGTAGCTGGCTACAGCTTTGTCGGTCCTGCCGGTCTTGGAGTATATCAGCCCCAGGTTGTAGTGCCCCTGGCTGTAACCGGGATCCAGCTCTAACACCTTTTTCCAAAGTTCCATGGCCTCGGCATGGTTTTCCTGACGCTGGGCAATCAAACCCAGGTTGCCCAGGGAGTATTTATCGTCGGGATTACGGGCCAGAGCCTTTCGGTATTCCAACCGGGCCTGTTTCAAAAGCCCCATGGCCTGATAGCCGATCCCCAGCAACTGGCGGGCAACAGGATTTTCCGGATTTCGCTCCAGAGATTTTTTCCATTCCTTGCAGGCGAGTCCCAGCTGGCCCATTTTGGCCAGCTCAATGCCATACTCCAGATGAAGCCCGGGATTGTCGGGATCATCTCTGAGTTCTCGGATATATTTATCTATTGTACTGTTGGGGTCAACACTCATAATTAATTTAAAGCCCCATCGGGCCTGAATTCAGAATTATCCTGTATTCGTCCGCATCCCGGATAATTCCTGCCCCTGCCGACACCCTGGACAAGCTTTGAGGCCTCTTTACAGTTTGAATGAAAAAAAATGCAATATTCACGCTCTGTGAAGGATAAAAACTTGTTTTGGTGAATTGGCAGACAGGAGGTGAAACTATGTCGAATGAAAACGGATCCGATACAAACAACGAAATGACACCCGGTACCCCAAAAGAAGGGGGCTCCGATAAGATCCTTTATGTTTTATCATACCCCACATTCGGACTTTTAGGTATTATTCTTTTCTTCTGGAAGAAAGATGATCCCGATGCCAGGTATCACGGGCTTAATTCATTTATCTACTGGGTAGCAGTGGGTATTGTTTCCACAATTTTAGGGATAGTGACAGGAGTTCTTCCAATATTGGGCTGTGTCATTCTTCCCCTGTTCAGCCTGGTTACCTTCGTGTACTCGGTGTATCTGGCAATGCAGGCTCACAAGGGTGAAAAACCTGTAATCCCCTACATATCAGATATGGCCAACAAGTATGTTTAAGTTTGAATAAGAATAAACTGATAACAATAAAAACGAGGAGAATGACACTCCTCGTTTTGTTTATTAATCTGTGATCAGATATTCTTTTTTTGGAAGTACCTTCTTCCTGTTTGTTCTTTATCGGATTTTTTTTCGATGATATTTAGGTTTGCTAAAAACACTCATCTATCTAAGCTCAACTCTGAGTAACTCCTGGGAAAATAAACAAAATGTCAGGAATTCAGGGATTCAATAAACCGGCAGATTTTCTCAACAACATCATTGGTATCTTTACTGTCGGGGCCTTCTGCCATCACCCGGATCAGGGATTCCGTGCCGGAGGGACGAACCAGTATCCTGAAGCTTTCTCCCATCTCCCGGGTAATATCCCTGATATAATCGTTAAATTTTTCAGAATCCATGACCGCCTGCTTGTCTTTTACCTTGACATTGCGAAGAACCTGGGGATAAAGGGTCATCTCCCCACGGAAGGAACTCAGACAACGGCGGGACTGTTTCAGCAGGGTCAGAATATGCAGGGCTGTTATGATGCCATCGCCGGTGGTGCTGTCTTCAAGAAAAATAATATGCCCGGATTTCTCCCCGCCTAATACGGCGTTTTCTTCCACCATCATCTTTACCACATTCTTATCTCCCACATCACTCCTTAAAAGCCTGATGCCGGCTCTGGACAGAGATTTCTCCAGACCAAGATTGCTCATAACCGTAGCGACCACCGTTTTTGTGTTTAAAAGCCCCCTCTGTTGTCCAAAAAGGGCAAACATGTTCAAAATATGATCTCCATCCAGGATCTGCCCCATCTCATCAATGGCAATGACCCGATCTCCGTCGCCGTCAAAGGCAAAGCCCGCATCAAAACCGCCCCCCTTCATAAGGGTTTGTAATAGTTCCGGATTTGTGGCACCGCAACGATAGTTTATATTGGTCCCGGTGGGGTGAGTGTTAATGGCCACAACCCGAGCACCAAGGTTTGACAGTATCTCCAGCGCGACCCGATGGGTTGAGCCGTTGGCACAGTCCAGGGCAACTGATAAACCGTCAAGCCTTTCCGGTGCCAGATTCTGAACAAAGAGTCTATATCGCTCCAGGGGATCCGGCAGGGGCATTATCTTTCCAATTTTTTCTGCTACGGGAGCATCAAAGTCATCAGGGAGTCCCTGATCCATTAAGGTTTCCATCTCTTCTTCCTGATGGGACAAAAGCTTATAGCCCTGAGATGTGAAGCACTTGATGCCGTTGTCTTCCATAGGATTGTGAGAAGCGGTAATGACCATTGAATAGTCCAGCTTCAAAGATCGGGCCAGAAAAGGCACTCCAGGGGTGGGTATTACTCCTCCCAGGAGAACATCACAACCAGTACTGGTCAGCCCTGCGGTCAGGGCAGATTCTATCATATCTCCAGAAATTCGGGTGTCACGCCCGATCAATACCACAGGCCGGTCATATTTTTCTCTGGTGAGAATGCATCCCGCCGCCTGTCCCAGCTTCAATGCTGTCAAAGGAGTAATATCTCTGTTGGCAATGCCTCGGATTCCGTCGGTTCCAAAATATTTACCCATAAATTCCTCCAGGGATTATTGTTACAAACTTTTTCTCCAATTAAAACATGATTCCCTCCGGCAGGATTAGTCTTATTATTTTGTTCACCCGCCCACAAGGGAAATAGGCCGGAGTTCAGAAAATAAGGAAAAATAATAATTTCAAGGTGAAATATGATGGCAGGCAAGCTCAGGATAAGAGTTGCAGTAATCATACCCCGGAGGGATGAAGTGCTTCTGGTCAGGCATGTTAAAGAAGGCCGGCAGTATTGGCTGATCCCCGGTGGCGGGCTGAAGTATGGCGAAACCATAGAACAATGCGCCCGCCGTGAGATAAAAGAAGAAACTAACCTGGACATCAAGCTGGTCAAACTGCTGTTTGTGTCAGAATCTCTCTCCACGGAGCACCAGAGGCACTTGATTAATCTTTTCTTCCTGGGTCAGGCCCTCGACCCGGATACTCCCCTGAAGGTGAACCAGGATGAGAGGGTGCAGGAAGCCTGTTTCGTGCCGGTGGAAAAACTCCGGGACATAGAACTGCATCCCCCCATTGCGTCATTTGTGATCAAGGTTTTCCGGGAGCAGTTCTCGGGCACAGCCTTGTTTCTGGGAAACCTCTGGTCTTATTCATTTTTATAAGCCTTGTCACAGCCGTAAACCAGCAGATTATTAAAGGGACGCCGTAAAACAGCGTCCCTTGTGGCAGATGATCAGTATTTTTTATCTGCGTATGTATGCGAAGGGGTCTATCACCGGGAATATGGTGTTGTCCCTTTCTAACTTGCGAAGATGAACCTCGTTGTAATCGCCTTCTTTCATATACCGGACAAACATGTTGGCCAGAGTCCAGAAGTTCCCCAGGTCTTCGAAGAACATGTCTTTAATCCGGTCAACAAAGTGGCCGTTGGACATGTTGAACCCATGATCTGAGTTCTGGGACAGAAGCAGATAACGGGCCATCTGGGAGAGGATCCTGACTCCCGGTTCATCTTTTGATGCGTGATGCATATCTTTTTCTGCTCCCCACGTGGCCAGGTTAATCATCTCAGAACAAGCCTGGTTCATATGACGATACATCCACGCAACAGATCCGTACATCCACTTGTCGAAGGTTCCCTTGTCGCCCCAGGATGACGGTGTGGGATAAACCTCCTGCTCCAGGGAATGTTCCGCCAGGTAGTGGCTGGGAGTGGTCATCTCGGTTTCGTTCTGGTCATAGAACATCTTCTTTAACATGTAATACAGGAACCGGGGGCCTTCATACCAGTGATGGCCGAACAGCTCCGCATCATATGTGGCCACCACCAGAGGTTTCTTCCAGAACCAGTTTCGGATGTGCTGGAAACGGAAGTTCCGATTCTGCATGAAGTCCTGGGCATGAGATGAGGCCTTGCCTTCTGCCCATTCGGGGACATAAGGCTCCTTGTGCAGTCCGCTCCTGCGGTTGGTGATGCGGTTGTATTTCAGGGGGCCTCCCCGGATGTGGAATTCCAGGTAGTCGGTATCTCCGGGGTAGCCTTCTTCGCCGGACCAGACCTGTTTGCCGGTTTCCGCATCCCTGGCGAATATGGCAACCTGGGATCCCTTGATGTATGCAGGGGCATGGACTCCAAATTCTACATGAGAATCAGCCCTGAGAAGAGTATGGGTTTCGGTGAAGAAATACCGCAGGCCGTATTCTTCCAGCACTTTTTCAATCCCCGTGGTATAGGCGCATTCGGGAAGCCAGATGCCATAGGGTTTCCTGCCGAAGGTATCTTCATAATCCAAAACAGCAGTCTTGATCTGTCCCCGGATTGCTTCTTCATATTTGCTTCCCATCAGGGGAAGGAAGCCATGAGTGGCCCCGCATGTGGCGATTTCCAGCTTCCCCATATCCTGGAACTTTTTGAAAGCCCTGGTCATATCCCGGCCATACTTGAGAAATACTGATTTGACCCGGCGGAAGGTGCCCAGGTGCATTCTGGCAGCGTAGTTGAACCAGGGTTCCTCCCGGGATGTCCGCTCAATCTCAGTCTTGGCAAGGGCTATGAGGTTGTCGATATACTTGATGAACTCTTCCTGAAGCATGGTGCTTCGCATCATGTTGCACAGGGTGGGGGATATGTCCATGGACATCTTGAAGTCGATCCCCTCGTTAATGAGGTCGTCAAATATCATCACCAGGGGGATGTATGTTTCTCGAAGGGCTTCATGATACCATTCCTCGATATATCCACCGGGACGCCAGTAACCGGAAGTGCCGTAGTTGATACGCTTCCCTACAAAGGGCAGGTGGGCATGGAGATGGAAAATCAGCTTCCCGATGGAATATGCCGACGTGTTGTTGCGGGATTCCAGTCGCCGGTTTGTGGGATGATCCTGGGGCTGGGGAAAGTCCACATAATTGACCGGGCTGTTTCCCCGCTGGGTTCTTCCCGTCTGCACCGGGTTGGAAACCGGGGTTATCTCCCGGACTTTCCATCCATCCACCACCGCTATGATCTGGGCCCGGTAAATCTTGTCCGGCTCCACCTGGTGGTAATAGTTGCTGGTGAAGTCGATATTGATTTCTGCATCAAGATGCTGATGATGGTGAAGACCCCCTGCAAAATCATGAAAAAACCGGATGAAGAACCGGGTGTTGTCATGGGTTCCCTGTTGGTTTTTTGCCAGATCCTTCCAGATATCACCACGGTTCAGGTGCCAGTAAGAATACACCCTGTTCTCATCAATGGGAATAAGGGTTATTTCATCGGGCTTCCCGGGAAGATAAAAGCTGTTGGAAACCATAAGGGGCCGGGGCAGTTCCTTATCGGTTTCCGGGTCAATCAGCACCAGCTTTGCAATATATTCTGCCGAATGGGGCATGTTGGTAAAGAACCAGTCCCCCCGGCCGAATACTTTCCGGGGATGCTCGGGGTCAAATTCTTCCATCCCCTTGTCGGAAATGGAATATATCTTCAGCTTTGTGTCATAGTCCGACAGTTTTTTCTTGGATTTTTTCAGGGTGGTTTCCACCTCTGCCCACATTTCATCGGGAATGTCCCAGCGGGCCTGAATGTGGCAGGAGTTGGTCTCCCGCACCACCCGGTAAAGATAGAAATATGGCTTCATCTGGGGAGTGGATATTTCCATCTCGTCGATGACTTCCTTGACACTGCCCGGGACGATGTTTATCTTGAATATCTCCTTGAGCTGTCTTTCGTCTTTCTTATGAACAACCAGCAGGCTCAGGTCCTTTATTTTGCCCGCCACTACTTCCATATCCCTCATTCCGGGATAGCGGGTTTCCTTCAGAGGCGCCAGCTGATCTCCTTCGTAACGGTTTATCTTCAGGGCGACTTCGATATCCTTGTCCCAGTCAACATTATGTTCTCTCACCACCTCCCGGCGGATGAAATCCCATTCCAGATCCCGCCATGTCAGAAGGTATCGGTCGATGTTCTCCTGTATGAATGTGACGGGTGGAGTGTATTCTGATGTGGTGGCCACTGCAACCCGGAATTTCTCCTTGATCACCAGACGCACCAGATATTCTCGATTGGCATCTACATCCAGTTCCTTTTCACCAAGATAATTGATGCGGGCTTCCTGGAAGAGTGAGCCGTCCTGCTGGTTTAACACTTGGATAAATAAATCTTCATCAAGATAATTGACCTGGTTGTGGATGCTCTCTTTCCAGTGGATGATCAGCTTGTCGCCGGGTATTTCTCCCCATATTGCTTCGGACTTGAAGGTCAGCAGTCTTGGGGATGGGTTTTGAAAAAATACAGTTGTATCCTGTTTGCTGGCAACAGCACTTTTTGCGCACATTATGATTTTACCCCTTTCCATGTTTTTGATCTATCGCTTAGTTAATGATGTCTTAAAGGGACACCCCCCGTTAATGTATTAAAAGGGAGGGGATAAAACCCTCCCTGCAGGGAAATTTTCGCTTGTAAAGCATGTTATTCTCCGATGACCTTCACCCAGACTGTCCGATTCCTGGGGCCGTCAAACTCGCACAGATATATTTGCTGCCATGTTCCCAGCTGAAGCTTTCCACCTTCTATGATTATATGTTCTGAAGATCCAAAAAGAGATGTCTTGATATGGGCAGCGGAATTTCCTTCCATATGAGCGTAACCTGCATTCCAGGGAACCATTTTGTCCAGCTGGCGGTTGATGTCTGTCATTACATCGGGATCCGCCCCTTCGTTGATGGTGACCGCGGCGGTGGTGTGGGGGACAAATACCACACAGATCCCCTGGGCAATACCGCTGAGGGTTACCGCTTCCTGTATCATGGGAGTTATTCTGACAAAATCTGTTCGAGATGAAGTTTTCACATTTAATTTTTTCATTGTTATTCCAGCTTATTTTATTTTTCAGTTTTTGACTTGCTTATCTTATCCCTGAACCGGTAATACAGCCGGGTCAACTCATTTTGCATCAGGCTGGCGTTCAGCTTTGACAGGGTTTCATATTCAGGATAATGCTTGTCCTGCACCTGGTTAAGCTGGAATTTCTTCAGCCTTGCAATGATTGCTCCGACAAAACGGAGATCCTTTTCTGTCATCAGAAATTTAAACTGATGGTTGAAGTATTCTCCCAAAGCTTCCAGGGCTGCAATCTGAACCCAGCCGTCATAATCATCCAGGGCTTTTACAATGCGAACCAAGGCTATCCTGTCGGGAATTTTCGCCATGGCCTTTATTACTCCCTGGCGTACCTGCCAGTTGCCCCGGGAAGACAATTTGTCCAGATATTTATATATCTTAGAATGACCCACCTCGGCAAAGGCACGGACATAAGGGAGAAGCTCCCGACTGGCCACATCAGAAGAAGTAAGGGTGGAAAGCTCGTTGACAATTACCTTGAGGGCTTCATTATCGCCAATCCTGGCCAGGGCTACGATGGAATTGTGCTTGGCGGTATCTTCATAATCTGGCCGTCTGATGACCCGGAGGAAAAACTCCCGGTGAGCCTGGGGTTCCCTGAGGCTGAGCATTTCAATCATTCCGTCGCTGTGGAGGAATTCATTGAGATTCAGTCGTTTAGCGATACGCTCCATCAGGTCTGCATCGGCAATTTTTGCCAGGGCCTGGGCTGCAAGCATGCGGACATCAGGATCCTCGTTGTCCAGCATGGGATATAGAGCTTTCTGGCTTTCCGGTTCTGCAATCTCTTTGAGGGTGCGAAGGGCGCAAAGCCGGATATTCTTGTCGGAATCCTGCAGAGCCAGCTCCAGGGTGGGCAGTGACTGGGGTTTTTTGAGATGCTCCATTGCCGATATGCAGAAATGCCGGAGAATTGTCTGGCCGGACCGGTAGTTTCGGGACAGAATGTTTATCTGCTCCTCATCGGATGTAACCATGAAAGCCTTGCGGACTTCGTTGAAAATCATATAAATGGAGCCGATATGGAAGGAATTAAACTGCTCCAGGGCATTTTCCGGGGAAACGGCAAATATCTTTCCCATGCTGTGGGCGATAGCTGCGCCAACTTCCTCCTGGGGATCTTCAACATATTTCATAAGGGAAGTCAGGAATTTCTCGTCCCTCATCTGGGCTATGGTTCGGGCAGAATGAGCACGTATTTCGGGGTCCTCGTCCACCAGCCGGTTCTGAAGCACCCGGACCATCTCTTCCCGGAGTTTAAATAGATCGTAATAAAAAACCTTCTCACTGGCGGCTTCCGGCTGCCATCGGGCCTCTTCCAGCAGTTTCAGGATCCACAGGCAAATGTGACCTTTTTTTACCCTGGCAACATAATAAAGCAGTTCAAGACTGGTTCCCGTGGATATCCGGGCAAGCATCTGGACAATCATTTCCACTGCAGGGCCTTCTATATTGCGGATGCTGGAACGCAGGGATCTGTAAACCTTGTCAGGATTGGATTTTATGATACTTCCCAGGAGTTCCAGAACCACAGGGGAAGTTTCTTTTTCGAATAGCCCTATGATAAAATCTACAAAGGCTTCCTGCCGGGAATTTATTAAAATCTCCACCAGTTTGTAACGTTGTTGTGAAATGAGCGAAAAATATGCATCTTCTAAGGGTTTGAAGTTCTTCCCTTCGGACTTCAGGTATTTTTCCGGCTGTTCTGAGAAAACATAATAAAGAGCCCTGTCGGTGGTTTTTTCCGGCTCCCAGTTGTTTTCCTTGATGATTTTGTCCACCGATTCATCAAAGGTTTGAAAATAAAGCCGGAATATACGGCTTATCACTTCCGGGTCATCGCTGGTCTTCAGGGCTTCCAGGGCCTGGTTGTGAATATTGTCATCCAGCTTTTCCGATTTGAATATGTGATACAGCGGCATCACTGCGCTTTCCTTGAGATGCCTGATTTTGTCCATTTGTCCTGAACGAAGGAAAAATATGATTCTCTCGTCCAGATCCACCGGTGACCAGCCCATATCCCGGATCATATTCCCCAGGAAGGCATTGGGTCTGTAAAGGTAATCGTCGCATATCTCCTTGATGGTCTTGTCATCTTTCGGGGTTTCGATGAATTCCCTGGCAGCTTTTGCCAACTCCAGGAGAGGGCTGTCCTCGGGCAGTTCAACTTCTTCTCCGGCACTCACTCTGGCCGAGGCATTTTTGAGGAAGCCGGCAAGTTTCTCATAATCTTCTGCAGTTAAGTTCTCCCTCACATGGGGCACATTCATGTACCCCCCCAGCATGTCAACGATGATGTTGTGTTTCTGGAAAAACTCCTGGAGAAAGGGAGTTTTGAAATAAAAGAAAACAATCTCTTTGTGGCCGGTGGGGGACCAGTGGTTATCTGTGATCAGCTCGCCCAGGTGTGGCAGATCCTCGGTGATGAATATCTGACAAATTTCATCGATGATTATTGGATCCTTGAGTTCCGAGAGGGCTTCCCGGGCATATTTTTTCATGGGGAATTCCGGGTTGATGAGAATGTCCAGGACTTTTCGAAAATCAACCCCGTCAAGCATGGAAAGGACTTTTTCATAACGGCGGGTCTTCAGCAGGAACATCAGCTTCTTGTCAGTTTCCGGGGGATACCATTCTTTCTGATCGATGAGCTTGAAAAGATTATCGTTCTTTGTTTCGATAAATCTTCTCACAATGTGCATCGCAACATTTTCTCCGCCCTTTTCGATGACCACATTGAGAACCTGGGCAGGGTTGTCCAGGGGAGCTTCAATTAGCTGATCCAGGATTTCGTTGAAGTTTTCCTGGTCAATCTCTTCGAGTATTTTTTCTTCCATCTCCAGCTTGGCAAAATATGAAAAACGCAGGGGCAGGTCTTCGGGGAAAAAGTTGTTGTTTTTAATTATCTGCCACAGGGCCGGGTTCCGGTTGCGGGAATACAACCGCAGGACCGCTTCCTGGGAATCAGGATCCGAAAGACCCGAAAGAGCCAGAAAGGCAAACTTCTTTACCTCGTCGTCTTCATCTTCCAGGGCTTCATAAAGCGGTGTGACAACTTCAGGAGTCCCGATTTCTCCCAGTTTTTTCACCGCCTCCCGCCGGCGGTTGACACCGATTAAAATTGTATTGTCCTTGGACTGTTTTATCAGCCTGTTTACATCCTGACCCATATGATACCCCTTCTTTTCCACATGGTTTATTATGAAATTCAAAAAACAGCAGGCACAATCCTTCCTGTTGTATTCATAATAACTGACATATTGATCAACCCGCAGGGGATCTCCCGGGGAAATGCATCCCCGGTGACCTTTCCCGCGAAAGGATTTGGCATCGGGTTTGCCAAATTCCACCACAACCACCTTGCGGGAGGAGCTTTTGTCTGAGGCCATATGGAAGAAAAAAGATGCCAGGGTTCTGATTTCCCTGGTAGATCACCTGGGGGATACTCTTCTTTACACGCCAGCCCTGGCGGATCTGAAAACTGCTCATCCCCGCTGGCAGATATATGCCCTGGCCAACCGGCTCACCGGCCCCGTCCTTGAAAACAATCCTCACCTTCAGGAGATAATCTCCTGTGAGGATTCATCCTGCCGATACCGGAAATGCACTGGCAACTTCTACAATGATTTGCGTCGCCGGAATTTTGACCTGATCATCTGTTTTTCTGCTTCTCCCAGGGATTACCTGGAATCATTCCGTATCGGCGGTGGTTTCCGCATCGGCACAGTTTATGAAAACATGTTCATCTCCCGGCTTGTGAGCAGTTTCACCCTCAACAAAAAGATCCTGTGCAGTGACGACCCCGGCAGGTTCACTAAAAACCCCGACACATCAATCCTCTCCCACGAGGTGGAGCAGAACCGCAAAATATCGGCCTTTCTTGAAGCGCCGGCCACTGATACTGGACTGGTTTTAAACATAGAAGATGAATACCGGAAGAAAGCCGATGCAATAATGGAAAACCTGGACAGCGGTCAGGGAGCCGGGCAGTATATCGGTTTACAGCTGTCGGATCGATGGTTCTGGAATAAAGACTCCTCGGATTCCCTGGCAAGGCTTATCCACAGGCTGAGCCGGCAGTTTCCTGATTTTCATATTCTCTGTTTCTCCTATGGAGGCATCCAGGAGATTGCCCGGAAAACCCGGCATGAATATCTTCTCCTTAACAAAGAGAATGCTCTTTTGCCGGAGATGACCCGGAGCAGTGAGTCCGCCCTTGATACCGCTATGGCAGAATCGCTGGCAGGCCGGAAGGTGAGCTTTCTTCATGATCTTCCCCTGAAAACATACGCATCGGTGTTGCGCCGGTGCCGGTTTCTGGTCACCTGTCACTCAGGGGCCACTCATATCAGCGCCGCGGTGGGGACTT